>CADCWO010000183.1 GCA_902806435.1 uncultured Synechococcales cyanobacterium
CCTTAGCACGGGTATTGGTGCAAGATCCCCTGATAATTTTGGCAGATGAACCAATTGCCAGCCTTGATCCGGAACTAAGCCGCGAGGTAATGGACTTGCTACGAAACCTGGGTCAGCAAACAGGCAGAGCTCTGATCGTTAGCCTCCATGATGTTGACTTTGCCAGGAGTCATTGCCAGCGCATCATCGGCTTACGCCAGGGACGAATAGTGTTTGATGTGCCAACTGCTCTGGTATCGCTTGAGATGATCGGGGATTTGTATCGGCTGGGAGAGTAAGGATGAAGAGCCAACCGGCACCACGTCCTTCTCTGCTTACCCTACCTATAGGGTGGGGCTTGGCTACTTTAGCCGCGATCGCCATTTCCATTCACCAGGCAGGATTGCAACAAGATTGGCTCAACCTCAGTGGTTGGAATCAGCTTTGGTCCTTTGTGCAGGCTAGTATCCGGCCGGACTTGAACCCCGCGCTTCTACGCCTGACGCTGAATGCAAGTCTTATTACTCTGGCGTACGCCGTTTGTGGCACGGTTCTGAGTGTGATGCTGGGAATTGGGGGAGGTATTTTAGCCTCAGAAGTTTGGTGGTTAGCGGTTTTTCCTCGTCGAGCCGCTGATCAGTCTTCTCCCTGGTGGATTGGGATCAGAGGATTACTGGTAGTCCCCCGGGCAATTCCCGAATTGATTTGGGGACTATTTTTCGTCAATCTGTGGGGGCTAGACCCCCTGACGGCGACTCTGGCGATTGCAGTTCCCTTTGGCGCAATCACGGCCAAGGTCTTTTCAGAAATTCTGGACGAAACCCCCCGCCAATCCTTGCTGATCTTGCTTAACAGTGGGGTAGCACCGCTACCAGCTTTTTTTTATACACTGCTTCCCCAAGCATTTCTAAATCTGCTCTCTTACACCTTCTATCGCTTTGAGTGCTCGATTCGGTCTGCTGCAGTTTTAGGCATTATTGGGGCAGGCGGTTTAGGCTATGAAATCCTCCTCAGCCTACAATCACTGCGCTATGAGCAGCTGTGGACGTTTTTCTATGCATTGGTTGTACTCAATGGACTGGTGGATTACAGCAGTGCCTGGTTACGCCGCCGTCTGGGTTGCGCTAGCCGTTTGGATTTAAATCTACGCAAGCCAACCTACCGATTACAGCCAGTTTATCAACGGGATCCACTCGTGAGTCTGGTTGGGCTGAGCATGGTTCTACTCATCCCCTTTTGCTTCTGGTATGTCAGTGCAGACTTCAGTAAGCTTTGGCAACCCCGGACGAGGCAGTTGTTAGGGGAGATAGTTCAGGCCTCCTTCCCGCCGGATTTGAGTAGCCTGCCACAGTTGCTCACGCTGTCTACTCAGACGTTGGCGATGTCAGTATTGGCGATCGCCTTAGCGGCGTTAGGTGGACTATTGCTTTCCTTTCCCGCAGCCCATAACTTTTTTCTGCCAGGGGGGCTGCTCCATCTGAGGTCACCGGATCGCACCAGTACCCTATGGTCTTGGGCAGCCCTGCTATTTACTCGGAGCGTGCTGCTTATCTGCCGTTCCATCCCTGCTCCCATTTGGGCTTTAGTGCTGTTATTTGTGATGTTTCCAGGCATCTGGCCAGGGGCGATCGCACTAGGGCTGCACAACCTCGGGATTCTAGGACGATTGATGGCGGAAGTGATCGAAAATTTGGATCAGCGTCCCTTGGAGGCACTAAAAGCTCAAGGTGCCTTGGGCTCCCTGGTATTTCTCTACGGCGTACTACCATTGACCTTACCTCGTTTCTTAGCTTACATTCTCTATCGCTGGGAAGTCTGCATGCGAGAAACAGTGATTGTAGGTTTGGTAGGAGTTGGTGGGTTAGGGCGTCTACTGACTGAGCAACTGAGCAGTTTTGACTATCGGGGTATGATGGTGACGCTAGGATGCTTCATCATCTTGACGCTTTTAGTGGATTGGGTTAGTGCTACCATGCGGCGAGATCTGCGGTAAAAACGGCATTGCTAATTCTAAGTATGAACCTGTGTTTGGAAGGCCTAGAATTTCATCCTTGATGAATAGTTCTGTGGGTCTCCAATCATAGCGTGTGAGCAAGCTTTTGCGTCTGGGTCAGGAATGGGACCAACTAGCCCCAGCCTCTTAACCACTTTGGCTGCTACAACGAGTTGCTTAGACCAATTCTACGAAGAAAGGCTACAGCGGATATAACGCTCTTGTCAGGTTGATCTAAGCTCAAACAACGCTACAGGCCTAGCACGCTAATGATGGAATGGTGTAGAAATAAATGAGGTTATGAAATCACAAGCTCTACTGCTAGTTCTTGGATTACTGATTCTGGCTATCCTGATTGGAGGTTACAGCGCTGTGTCTGCTCCCTTGCCTGAAGGATTTCCACCTCCTACTCCTTCTGGAAAAATTGAAGTAAAGCAGTATCCTGCTTACCGTTCTGGAACCATTACCTATGAAGGCAAGCTTGATCAAGCGACTAATGCCGCCTTTGAGCCACTGTATCGCCACATCAGCTCGAATAAGATTGCAATGACAGCTCCCGTGGAGGCCCGTTATCCTCTGGTTACCTTACAGGAGGGGCCGGGAAGTAAGCTTAATGAACGCGGTAAAACCGAGGTGTCATTTTTATATCGTAATCCAGACATCCAACCGCAGCAGCTTGCTCAGGGAATCAATGTAGAAGATCATGCCCCGATGACGGTAGTCAGCATCGGTATTAAGGGTCCATACAGCTATACCATTTACCAGCACTACCTAGAGCAGTTGCGAGAATGGCTAACTCAGCATCCAGGCTACACCGTCGCTGGCTTGCCTCGACGCTTTTTCTACGACTCACCCTTTATCCCAGACTCGCTCAAGCGCAGTGACGTGCAGATTCCGATCAACAAGGTAGGGAGCTGATGAGCCTGGCAAACTGTCAGCGCTCCTAGATCGGTAGCAACCGGTTAACGAGGCAGCTGCAACCGCTATGAGCTTTAATAGGTCGACTCATACTACGCCAGGATGGTAGCTTCTATCCCATTCAAGTAGTTGAAACGGCTTACCGTCAATACAAGTTACTGTGAGCAACCTCTAGGGGAGTGACTGTGCCGTTACAGCGGCGACGGGTATTGCTTAAGAAGTCTTGAAGCACCTCTTAACCTCGATTACTAAGCCAGCTGATTACGGTACTTTGCCTACGGGCACTGCATCGTACTAACTCAAGAGCCTGGAGTCATCAAACAGCCACTAGCTCTGCATGTTCAATCTTGGTGCCCAGAACCTTGAGAAACTCAGCGAGCCATCGGGGATGGGCAGGCCAAGCCGGAGCTGTAATCAGGTTGCCATCTGCGAATGCTTCATCAACAGGGAGCTCAACATAGTGGCCTCCTGCTAAGGTGACATCTGGAGAACAGGCTGGATAGGCAGAGCAACGCTTGCCATCCAGTACGTTCGCTGCTGCTAATAACTGGGCACCATGACAAATCGCAGCAATCGGCTTGTTTCGCTCAGCGAAATGGCGCACGATTTCTAGTACCCGTTGGTTGAGACGAATATACTCTGGCGCCCGTCCCCCTGGAATCACTAACGCATCGTAGTCATTCTCGTTAATTTCATCAAAGGTCGCATTAAGTTGGAAGTTATGGCCTGGTTTTTCGCTATAGGTCTGATCGCCTTCAAAATCGTGAATAGCTGTGCGAACTTTTTCACTGGCTTGCTTCTTTGAGCAAATAGCGTGGACGGTATGGCCTACCATCTGCAGGGCCTAAAAGGGCACCATCACCTCATAATCCTCAACATAGTCACCCACGAGCATTAAAATCCTTTTTTCAGCTGCCATGTTGTAACTTCCTTCAAATTGCTAGCCCTATAGAAGCCAGGATACTTGGCTAAACAATCCTGAACAATAGTCTTCTCAGGAGTAAATCCCAAGATTCTTGTTAAAGGACAAGCTAGAGGTATACCTGTTGGGTGTCGCTGAAAATTGGGCCGCTGTGCAGGTTTACTAGCTGGATTGGAGCTATCTAAGGGGAACTGTCAGATATGAATCATTAAGAGAGACTTGTGCTGATCCTCACCCTCTCTTTTAATCCCAGCAGTGGCTTCCTTAATCTGCATATGGTTCACAAAAGTTGCCAACAGGCTCGGGCAATTTCCCAATCTTCTTGGGTATGAATCACCATCACCCGGACGGCTGAGTCAGACGTAGAAATATCCTGATCAACAGGAGACTGCTCATTTTTTTCTAGATCCACTTTTAGGCCTAGAAATTCAAAGGCTTTGCAAGCAGCAGCTCGAACTAGGGGGGAATTTTCGCCAACTCCAGCGGTGAAGATCAGAGCATCCAGCCCTCCTAAGCTGGCAAGCATAGCCCCAATAGAGGACCTCAGCCGATGTACGTAAATGTCAAGCGCTAGTTGCGCCCGCGGGTTGTTAGCGGCGATCGCCTCTACAATCTGCCGCATATCGGCTGAAATTCCGGAAATTCCTTTAAGACCAGAAGCCTTATTCAGTAACTGATCAAGCTCGTCTGCTGTGTAGGTTTCCTGACGCAGCAGATGAATCAAAATACCAGGGTCAACGGAGCCAGAGCGAGTACCCATCATTAAGCCATCCAGGGGGGTAAAGCCCATAGTCGTGTCTATACTGTGCCCTTGAGAGATGGCGGCGAGGGAACAACCGTTGCCTAAGTGACAGGTGATCAAGCGCAGGCTATGTAGATCCCGTTCCAGAATTTGGGCCGCCCGGCGGGCACAATACTGGTGGCTAATGCCATGAAACCCATAGCGGCGGATACCCTGCTCGACCCACTCGTAAGGACCGGCATAGATAGCAGCGGCATCAGGCAACTGAGCATGAAATGCTGTATCAAATACCGCCACCTGGGGTATTGATCCCAGGCTCATTTCAATGGCCTCTATCCCTTCTAAATTGGCTGGATTGTGGCTGGGGGCAAAGGCAGCAAGACGAGCGATCGCTGCTTTGACCTCGGTTGTAACGACAACACTCTCTTTGTAGTCTGGGCCCCCGTGCACCACCCGGTGACCGACAACCTGAATATCTGAAGGTTGAGAAATGACTTGAGTTTCGCCCTGAGCGAGAGAGTTCAGCAGATAAGCGATCACATCAGGCCGGGACGTGGTGCGAATTTCTTCCTCTAAAACCGCTCCCCCGGCAGTCTTGATCTTAATTTGGGCAAAACCTTGATGATGAGTCCAGTCAACTGCCGCTTCCCAAACCGGCTGCGGAGGATGATCGGGAAGTGCTCCCGTTATCTCATAGAGGCAACTTTTTTGGCTGCTCGACCCGGCATTCAGCACCAAGATTTTCATAGTCCTTTCTATGTCCCCGGTAGATTACGCAGATGTTCTGGCAAATGGTAGCGATCGCCTAACACTTGCAGTAAGGGACCATGCACATCAAACTTGACAATGCTAACGGAGGCAACCAGTGTATTGATGCGATCGCGATAACGCCCTAGATCGATTCCCAACAGGCTACAAAGAATAATCCGCAGCGTTGCTTTGTGGGAAACCACCAGGACATTCCCCGTCGGATAGTGAGCTTCAATTTCTGCAATCACCAGAGAAGCACGGCTGGCAATTTCTACAGCAGTTTCCCCACCCGTGGGCGGATTCCAGGCCGGTTCAGTCAGCCAGCGAATGTAGTCATCCGGGTAGTGCTGTTTAACAAACTCCAGCGTTTCACCCTCCCATTGGCCATAGCGAATTTCCTTCAACCCGTCGCGCAACTGCATGTCCATCCCAACGGCATCACACAATGGCGCGGCCGTGGCGATAGTGCGTTTCATTGGACTCACAAAAACCGCGGCCCAAGGATGAGAGCGGTAAGTTTGGGCAAACGCCTCGGCCATCTGCATCCCTTCTGGGGTTAGCTCAGGATCTAAATCACCGCAATAGCCCCCCGTCTTGCTATAGGTTGTTTCTCCGTGGCGGAGGAGGTATAAGTTTAGGCTCATGGGTTAATTTCCGTTAGGTTTGTGCTCAAGCATAAAGTCATTTAACCCGTAGGGGCGTTATCTGCGACAAAGACGCTCCGCGTTTCATGTCCTGTGCTTAAAAAGAAACGCAAAAGGCCCCTACGCGTGCAGTTAAGGATGGGTGAGCTTCAGGATTGGCATTAAAAGGACCAATTGCTTGGT
This sequence comes from uncultured Synechococcales cyanobacterium, assembly GCA_902806435.1. Taxonomy (GTDB): domain Bacteria; phylum Cyanobacteriota; class Cyanobacteriia; order Thermosynechococcales; family Thermosynechococcaceae; genus CADCWO01. The sequence continues at coordinate 6,132 of CADCWO010000183.1, forward strand.
TCAGGGTTTTGTTAGGGTACGTTTTGCTAGCGTACCCTTCCCCCCATGATCATCAGGTAATGATGGTTGGCTGAGCCATACCTGTATAAGAGCGAATCTGAGCCACCTGATCCGCAATCTTGATTAAATCGGCAAGTGCCTCCTGGGGATCGTAGTTATGTTTGGCGGCATCTGGCTCATAACTTTCTAGATAAACTCTCAGGGTTGCGCCCTGGGTACCAGTACCAGAAAGACGGAAGACAATCCGCGATCCATCTGTAAACCCAACTCGAATCCCCTGGTTTTGGCTAATGCTGCCATCAACAGGATCGCTATAGCTAAAGTCGTCGCTGTATTCAACTTGATACGCCCCAAACTGTTTTCCGCTCAGGGTTGGCATTGAGGCGCGGAGCTCTTCCATCAACGCGTTGGCGCGATCGCTCTCTACCCCTTCATAGTCATGGCGAGAATAGTAGTTGCGACCGTAGGTCTGCCAGTGTTCCCGCACAATTTCCTCCACCGACTGCTGCCGCACCGCCAGAATATTCAGCCAGAACAGCACCGCCCACAACCCATCTTTCTCGCGCACGTGGTTTGAGCCAGTGCCAAAGCTCTCCTCGCCACAGAGGGTGGCTTTGTCAGCATCAAGCAGATTGCCAAAGAACTTCCAGCCTGTTGGTGTTTCATAGCACTCAATCCCCAGCTGGGCCGCGACCCGGTCCGCAGCTTGACTGGTGGGCATGGAGCGTGCCACCCCCGATAGCCCTGACTTGTACCCAGGAACTAGTTTGGCATTCGCCGCTAATACAGCCAGGCTATCGCTGGGGGTAACAAAAAAGTTGCGACCGAGAATCATGTTGCGATCCCCATCCCCATCGGAAGCGGCACCAAAGTCGGGGGGGTTCTCCCCAAACAGGATCTCCACAAGTTCGTGGGCATAAACCAAATTGGGATCTGGATGTCCTCCCCCAAAATCCTCTAAAGGCTGTCCGTTAATGACGCTCCCAGCTGCGGCTCCTAGGCGTTGCTCTAAGATAGCCTGGGCATAAGGACCCGTAACCGCGTGCATGGCATCAACACAAAGGTGAAATTCACCAGAGGTCAAGAATTGCTGAATGCGCTCAAAGTCAAACAGTGATTCCATCAATTGTGCATAATCGGCAACGGAATCAATCACCTCAACGGTCATATCCCCCAGTTGCGACTCCCCCAACCTGTCTAGATCCACATCAGGCGCTTCCAGGATCAAGTAGCGGTCAATCTGTTTGCTGCGGCTATAGATCGCCTCCGTCACCTTTTCCGGTGCCGGGCCCCCATTACTAATGTTGTACTTAATGCCGAAATCTCCCTCGGGGCCGCCAGGATTATGGCTGGCAGAGAGAACAATCCCGCCGAGGGTGTGATACTTACGAATCACACAAGAGGTTGCGGGAGTTGATAAGATGCCTTGATGGCCGACTTTTACCCGTTTTACGCCATTCGCTGCGGCGATCTTTAAGATGATCTGAATCGCTTGACGGTTATAGTAGCGACCATCGCCACCCAAAACTAAGGTTTGGCCTTGAACTTCCTCCAGGCTGTCAAAAATAGATTGAACAAAGTTTTCGAGATAATGAGGTTTCTGGAAGGCTGTGACTTGCTTTCGTAAGCCAGAAGTTCCAGGCTTCTGATCCGTGAAAGGTTGTGTGGAGATGGTCTGAATGTTCATAGGAATATTGAGAGCATATTTCACATCATGATTTCACATCATGAGTTAAGGTTTTCTGCAATTTTTGGCGATATATCTTACCAACTAGAGAAACACGCTCAGGTTAAGAAACTGTAAACACCAGAGGAAGCTTCATTCTCAGATCCTCAGACTCAAAGAACTTGTGCCTAGGTTCTTCACTCACTCCAAGAAACTTTGAACTTAATGTCGGAATTCACACAGCCGCGATCGCTGAGGAATCCCCTCACGTCCTGGGGCGCGCAGACTGAGGGAGCAATTAAAGTAAGACCTGAGCGTTGAATTGGAGACACTTTAACTCAACACTTCAGGCCTTCAGGCGTCCGATTGCTCGCTCTGCTAGGGACGCGTTCTTGCTTCTGCTTCCACGCCTTCTTGGGAGGGAGCAGGATCGCTAGCGCCGTGTTCCGAAACACTTTTACCGGCACCAGGGCTGCCATAGGGCCATTTCCAGTTGCGAACTTCCGGCAGGTCGTCTCCGTACTTGCGGACGTAGAGCTTGTGCTCAATCAGCTTGTCATGCAGCATCTGCTTCACATGCGCGGCGGTATACCTCAGCTGGGGCACCCGATCAATCACATCATCGGCCAAGCTGAAGCGATCTACTTCGTTCATCACCACCATGTCAAAAGGCGTCGAGGTTGTTCCTTCTTCCTTGTAACCGCGCACGTGCAGATTGTGGTGGTTGCGGCGGCGATAGGTCAAGCGATGGATCAGCCAGGGATAACCATGAAAGGCAAAGATAATCGGCTTATCGGGCGTAAAGATGCTATCGAAATCTTTATCACTCAGGCCATGAGGATGCTCCGTGTCTGGCTGGAGAGTCATTAGGTCTACCACGTTCACGACGCGAATCTTCAAATCAGGGAAGTGTTGCCGCAGCAAGTCAACAGCAGCCAAGGCCTCCATGGTGGGAATATCCCCGGCACAGGCCATCACCACGTCTGGCTCTACACCCTGGTCGTTACTGGCCCAATTCCAAATGCCAACACCTTTGGTGCAATGTTTGATCGCCGAGTCCATGTCAAGGTACTGCAAGGCAGGTTGTTTCCCCGCCACGATCACGTTGACATAGTGGCGGCTACGTAGGCAGTGGTCGGTTACCGACAGCAGCGTGTTGGCATCTGGGGGCAGGTATACCCGAACGATCTCCCCTTTCTTATTGACCACGTGATCGATGAAGCCAGGGTCTTGGTGGGAAAACCCATTGTGGTCTTGCCGCCAAACGTGCGAGGTCAGCAGGTAGTTGAGCGAAGCAATTGGTTGACGCCAGGGAATGTGTCGAGTTGTCTTCAGCCACTTGGCATGTTGATTGAACATAGAGTCAACCAGGTGAATGAAGGCCTCATAGCAGGAGAAGAAGCCATGGCGCCCGGTGAGTAGATAGCCTTCTAGCCAGCCTTGGCAGGTGTGTTCACTGAGGATCTCCATTACCCGGCCCTGAGGCGATAGGTGGTCGTCGTAGGGGAAGGTTTCAGCCATCCAGGTGCGATCGGTTGCCTCAAACACATCACCTAAGCGATTTGAAGCCGTCTCATCGGGACCCACAATCCGGAAATTCTGGCTATTGCTTTTGATGATATCCCGCAAGAATTTACCCATAACGCGGGTGGCTTCTGCGGTCGTCACCCCGGGGTTAACCTCAACCGCATAATCTTGGAAGTCAGGCATTCTCAAATCCCGCAGCAGCAGCCCACCGTTCGCATGGGGGTTATCACCCATGCGCCGCTGCCCCTTGGGTGCTAGTTCTGCCAATTCATCAATCAACTTGCCGTTTTCATCAAACAGCTCTTCTGGCTGGTAGCTCTTCATCCACGATTCCAGCAGCTTTACATGCTCTGGCTGTGTAGCCATCTCTGAGAAGGGTACCTGGTGCGATCGCCAGTAATCCTCAGTTTTCTTGCCATCGACTTCCTTGGGTCCTGTCCAGCCCTTAGGCGATCGCAGGATAATCATCGGCCATTGCGGGCGTCCAGCGTAACCGGTGCTGCGTGCATCACGCTGAATTGCTTTAATTTCAGCAATCACCGTATCCATCGTTGCAGCCATCAACTGGTGCATGGTTTCCGGGTCCGACCCTTCCACAAAGTAAGGTTTATAGCCGTAACCAATAAACAGGCTCTCCAGCTCCTGATGGCTGAGACGAGCCAGCACAGTCGGGTTAGCAATTTTGTAGCCATTCAAGTGCAGGATCGGCAAAACCGCGCCATCCTGAACGGGGTTGAGGAACTTGTTAGAATGCCAGGCTGTAGCTAGGGGGCCTGTTTCAGCTTCCCCATCCCCAACTACACAGCAGGCAATCAGATCAGGATTATCGAAGACAGCTCCGTAAGCATGGGAGACGGCATAACCGAGTTCACCCCCTTCATGAATCGAGCCAGGGGTCTCCGGGGCAACGTGGCTAGGAATCCCGCCAGGGAAGGAGAACTGCTTGAAGAGTTTCTTCATCCCCTCAGCATCTTGAGAGATATTGGGGTAATAGTCGCTGTAGGTTCCTTCTAGATAGGTGTTTGCAACCAGCCCGGGACCGCCATGACCTGGCCCCGCAATGTAAATCACATTCAGGTCGTCTCGCTTGATTACCCGGTTGAAGTGGACGTAGATAAAATTCAGGCCTGGGGTGGTACCCCAGTGCCCCAATAGCCTAGGTTTGACATGCTCTAGCTTCAGCGGTTCCTTTAGGAGCGGATTATCAAGTAAATAAATTTGGCCGACGGATAAATAGTTGGCCGCCCGCCAGTAGGCATTCGTTTTGGACAATTCTGCTTCGGTCAAAGGGCTAGTTTGTTCACTGCTTGCTACTGTCATACCGGGTACTCCTCGTAATCGTGAGTAGGTTATGGCCTGTGTGAAAATTGACCGACAGCTAAACTGTCGCTGGTTAAGATACTTAAGCTTTGTCTGTACTGCGTTTACCTGCAACGGAGCTCTCGGCTCTAACGGCGATCGCTTGACCATCCTTTAATACATGTGCCTCAAACATCTGCTATGCGATCGCACTGCGATTGTAGTTAACCCAACGGCTGCAGATGGGGCGTAAGCAGTTTAGCGATAATAACCTAGAACCTTTCTCTAGCTTTGTGCTGCTGTAAGCAGTTTCTGCCATAAACCTGAAATATTCTGTCGCGTGGTTTGCGAGAGCAGGTAACGGGAGAAGAACCAGATAGTGTAGCTTATCCCTATCAGCTTAAAAATGGGTGCTAAGAACGGGACAGAGTGAATTGCTGCCAGTAGACTTACCATTAGGCCAATCAGGAGGGTACTTAAGGGTAGCAACACTAAGATCAGGCCAAGGGCAACCAGTAGCGTTCGATTTTCTTTCCAAACTTTTACTAAATTCCCTAACAGCTCCGCCAGGGGGGTTAGCAGTAGTTCAACTGCCTTCTCCTGATTCTCAGGCTGCTCTGTCGCTGTTTGTGCCGGGGGATCTGCTGGTTGACCAGAGGGTTCATCCGCAGAAGTTGGGCTTACATCGTGGCCGACCGAAAGGAATTCATCCGGGTTACCTGACGAACGCTCGTCCACATTGAGCTGTTGAGCCTCGGTAGACTGAGAGAGACTGAGATCTGGAGTGGGTTCAGACATAAGAGGTTCCCGATTTAGATCATTTTATGCAAGCTGGACTCTACCATGTTCTAACTGTATTCCTATGACCTTGAGGCTGAGTAACCTCCTTAGATAGAATTTAAGCCTGTCTCATCCCGAAGCCCATCTAACGCTATGGCGTTAGGCATCCCGGCAGCTTAGCTGCTCCTTCGAGACCACAGCCTCCGTAAAAAGCTGTTGTATTTACTTGCTGTAATTTGGCCTACCTCACTCAACATCTCAAAAATGGTTGTTGCTGGACTGGGCACTTTAGCAATCACGTAAGCGAGGGTAGGTAGTCGATCTAAGGGCTAATGCTAGAGGTGTTAGAACAATGCCTCTTTCGCTTTCCATTGCACCAACTATGGTCATTGAGCTTGAAGCAAGCTTTGGGGAAGAAATGTCTGTAGGTTAGTTTATGTCTGTGGTCAAAGCTCAACCGAGTAAACCCTGTCTTCAAGGAGAAGGTAATGGCCAACAAACAACCATCTAGCCTCCTATTTGTTCTCATTACTTTATTTCTGGATGTAATGGGGATTGGGTTGAGCAATCCGATCTTGCCAAAACTGATTAATCAGATTGTCGGTGATATCTCTACCGCCGCTTACTACTTTGGAGCAATTACAACCACGTATGCCCTAATGCTGTTTGTCTTCTCTCCAGTTCAGGGTGCTCTTTCAGATCAGTTTGGTCGTAAGCCAGTATTGCTGCTTTCACTCTTTGGCACAGGACTGAGCTATCTGGGGCTGACGGTGGCTCCCAACTTACCCTGGCTGTTTGCTGCCCAAATTCTCAATGGTTTAACTGGTGCTAGTTTTGCTGTTGCTGCTGCCTATGTTGCAGACATTAGCCGAGCTGAAAACCGGGCCCAAAATTTTGGGTTAATCGGCACAACGCTTGCTTTAGGGTGGGTGATCGGGCCTGCTCTAGGCGGTCTATTAAGTATCTGGGGCTTACGATTTCCGTTTCTAATTGCAGCGGTAGTGACGTTTTTGAATCTCATCTATGGCTTATTGGTTGTTCCCGAATCTCACAAGCTGGAACATCGTCGTACTTTTTCTTGGCGGGCAGCCAATCCGATTAATTCATTAGGGCTACTGCGCCAGAGCGCCCCTATCTTTGGCTTAGCTGCTGTTATTTTCTGTGCTGACTTAGCACTACAATGCTTTATCAGCACTTGGGTCTTATTTACAACCTATAAGTTTCAGTGGGGAGCATTTGAAGCTGGCTTGTCTTTGGCTCTACTTGGGCTGATGACAGCAGTTGTGCAGGGAGGCATTATCCGTCCTGTTGTCGCTCGATTTGGTGAGAGGCGAACAATTGTTGCTGGGCTGAGCTTCAGCTTGCTTGGCTATCTGCTCTTTACTCTACCGACTCAAGGCTGGATGATGTATGGCGTAATTGTGCTCAATGGCTTTGACTATGCGGTCAAACCCATCTCGCAGAGCTTACTCTCCGGTTTGGTGAGTGCGCGGCAGCAGGGGGCGATCCAAGGAGCCCTTTCCAGTCAGACCGCTCTCGCCACGATAGTCGGACCTCTATTAGCAACTAACTTGTTTGGCTATTTTATCTCTGCTAGTGCTCCCTATCGCTTACCTGAAATCCCTTTCATCCTAGGAGCCTTACTATTTCTTCTCGCTTTGTGGCTGGCTGTCACAACATTTTCTAAAGAGTCTCTCCAGCCTCCCACAAAAGATTGAGAAGTTAGAGTTGGGCAGACTAGGGATTCTACCGGAGCATCAACTTCCTAAGTTTTTACCTCTTTAATTGCAGCTCAACCCTTGTGGGTAAAATGGGTGTTATCTATATTGAGTTCGACTGTTGCTCTGTGGTTTGTAGAAAACAGTTCAAGTTGATTAATTCGACAGGAGGAACCCCAATGAGCCAACTGACTAGTTACACGTCAGAGGAAGTTAACACCCTGGTAAGAGCACCTTTGATTATAGGCATGATGGTAGTGGGTGCATCTCTGTCAGGCCCTTTTGGAGTGGTCAAGGAACTGCTAGCGGCACTTAAAGCTACGGAGGACGCCTCAAATCAGGCCTCGGAAAGCAGTGTTCTGAAAAAACTCTTTTCTGCTCAAAGCATGAAGGCGCACCATGAACAGATGGCGCAAGAAAAGCCAGGAGCAATGGATAAAACTATGCAGAGGCAGAAAATTCGCCAAGCCATTAGCATCCTCTCTGCTAAAGGCGATGCAAGCGAAGTCGAAGCATACAAAGTAATGTTGATTAGTGCAGCAGAGAATACAGCGAGTGCAGCGAAAGAAGGTGGTTTTCTCGGTATCGGTGGCAAACGAATTAGCGAATCGGAACATACCGTGATCAAGGAGATCCGTTTACTAGTTGAAGGGAATGCTTGAAGTCTAGTTTTTAAGCTTGTTTAGCCGTCTAGTAAGGGATAAAGGGTGTTTAGCCGTCTTTTACTGAGGTTGGGGTGTCAATATTGGATCGGCTTTTCTTCAAACTTGGGGAGTTGTCCTGTGGTGTTGGAGAAACTGGCGGAAGAAAGGCTGGGAATTTTTGTAGCTAGTGTCTGCACCTTTATTTTCCTAAACGGCAACTGGGTTTGAACGGTAGTACTTCCCTATCAGAGATACCCGCTTGTTTAAGCTAGGATTTGTACTAGCAATACCAGCAGTGGTTCGGTAAACTCATGCAAGTTGTCCAGCGAACTGCAACCAAACTGACTCTGCGAGCGCGACCAGTCGGAATTTGGTTGCTTGGCAGTTTCGTGGCAGCAGTGGGACTACTGATTTTTATTTCCTATGAGCCGCCTATTGATTTTTTTGGGGCTTCTTGCATTGTAGTTGCCGACCTAGCAGTACTGTTTGCTCCGGTTGAAACTTGTGCCTTTGATAAAACCTTGGACCGGGTAGCTCTGAAACGACAGGGTTTGATGGGGACTGAAGTGACTGAGCGTTTAATTCACAAGATTGCTGATGTCGAAGTGGAAAAATTTGTGTTTCTAGGCACGAGTTTTTATCGTGTCACTCTGGTACTGGTATCAGGACTGCGCTTAGATCTCAACCGCTTTCCCAGCACTGATCTCAAAATGCAAAGAGAGATGGCTGGCTACATCCGCAGATTTCTGCATTTGTACACTGGACAACGTCAAGGCAGGGTATAGGAAAACAATAAATAATAGGAACATCTATTTGCTCAGGTTGGGTTTGTAAGGCCAGCTCAGGCTCAACTAGCGATCGCAGTTTCCACCTTGTTGAGCAACTTACTTGGCCATCCTTACTATTGACTGGGATGGTACAAGTGACCATCGCTTAAAGCAGCTGCAAGCTGATCGCTGGAATTGCTTAATCCTCAACTGCCACAGCAGAATCTGCATAAACAGTGGGTACATGGTGCCTTAATCCCCTCAGGGCTTCAACGCGATAACAGTGAGCCTAACTTCTGCACCATTAGGGCCGCAGCGCCAAATGCTAATACACCTAAGGTAGAAGTGGGTTCAGGAACTGATTTAGATGGAGAGTTAGAACTCAATGCTGAAAAGGCAGATTCTGCCAATACCTCCTGAGCGCGCGCCGTTACGTGCAAACCGTCCCAAGATAAATACTGGTCTGGGTTACTACAGACGTTTAAGGTGGTTGTATTGAAGCAAGCATCAGTGACATTTGTGAACCCAAAGTTCTCTGGCTGATCAATTGCGGCGCTAAATAGGGAATTCACATCAAAAGAAATGATGTTGATATCAGAGCCTGGGGCCTGGCTCAAGTTTGCGAGTGCTTGGGCTAGGTCAGAGTTGTGCTTCTTGCTTAAAGTGCTAAGCAAGGGAGCATTTGGAGTGTTAGTAGTGACCGGATACTTGCCCAAATCAGGTAAGTTAGGCACCATGATATTTTTGGCACCAGCTTCATTCAACGACTTCACTGCCGTAGACAAGTTTTCGACTGTCTCGGTATTACTCGTAGCGCCACCACCTAGGTAGTCATTGAAACCAGCCCAGACGATGTACAATGCTTTTGAATTAGCAGATGGATGGGCCGCCGTAAAACTGTCGATCTGCTGCTGCACTCCTGGCAAGTTTAATGAGAATTGCTGGTTGAGGACGTTGCTTTGCCCGGTGGTAGCACCTGCAAAAGCTAGATCAGTAAGCGGCACATCTAATTTGGATGCTAGATCTTCTACCCAAACCGGACCATTGGAATAACGTCCCTCATAGTATGGTGGGCTCGGAGGAAGCAGGCCAGCCGTAGCCTTGAAGGTATTGCCGTTGTCAGAGGCGCTGTCACCAAAGGTATAAATCTGATCGAAACTGCCTAATGATGCTGCTTGAACGCTTTTAGGCAAGCAGCCAAAAATTGCTGTAATGGTTACAGCACCAACCAGTAAGCTTTTCAATTCTCTAGGTTCTCGTTTGCCAGAGTTATACTTCAAGCGAGCAGTCGGTGAAAGCTTGAACCCGGCGCTAGCCATTGACAGCTTTTTCATACATGCCTAAAAGGACTTACTTAACAACTGAATTTTTAGCACTGGGCAAGGGTTCAGCTACTATACCACTGGAGAAAAGTTTTTAGACCGAGCAGGACTAACTCTTGGCTTTAGCCCCTGCCATAATTGTCAGGACCTTCATTAAGCCACTCTCGTTGGCACTCTGCAGCGATATTCAGTTCAGCAGATAGTATCCTGACACAAAGCTCCTATAGGCAGCAGGTTCAAGTCATGTACACTGCGTACGAGCAACAAACCCTACTGGCTCTGCTTTGGAAGGTCAGGATTCAGGCCATTTACTCAAACTTCATTTCGTCTAGCCAGGCTGGCCACGACTGTTGTTAGCTCAATTGGTTTGACGGGTTTGGGCACATGCATTTGGAAGCCTGCAGCGAGAGCACGGGTCCGGTCCTCCATCCGAGCGTAGGCTGTTAGTGCCACTGCTGGAATCCGTCCTCCTTGTTCTGGCTGTAGGGCTCTCACTTTACGGATTAGCGTGTAACCGTCTTCACCGGGCATACCAACGTCACTGATCAACACGTCCGGTTGCATTTGCTGAATCACTACCAGGGCTTCCCGAACTGAAGCGATCGCGGTTACTTTGGCTTCACACTGCTCCAGGATGATCGTAATTAAGTCACGGGTGTCTGCCTCATCATCAACCAGGAGGATTCGTAAACCTTTCAGGGAAGGAAGGTTATCGAACAACTCTTCACTATCAGCGGCAGGGTGTACCCATGTGTCCTGTGTCTCCAAAACAGCCATCAGTGGGAGACTGACCATGAATGTCGCCCCCTGACCGTCTCCTGGACTTTGGGCATGAACATTCCCACCATGGAGTTCTACCAGTTGACGCACAATTGCCAACCCCAAACCCAGACCACCGTAGGACCTAGTGATGGTGCTGTCAGCTTGGCGGAAGCGCTCAAAGATATGGGGCAGAAACTCAGCTTTAATGCCTTGGCCGGTGTCGCTAACGGTAATTTCAATATGGGAGCTAACCCGCTCCAGTCGAACTTGAACCCGTCCCCCCTTCGGGGTGAACTTGACCGCGTTGGTAAGGAGATTCCAGACGACTTGCTGTAAGCGATCGGGGTCTCCTGAAACTGGCCCCGCCGTAGGGTCGCAAACCCTTTGAATCCGAATCTTCTTAGCCTCCGCTGCTGGCAGGACTGTATTAATTGCGGCCTCAATCACAGGAATCAGTTCCACAGGCCGGGCATTGAGACGCAGCTTGCCGGTGACGATACGGGAGACATCTAGCAGATCTTCAATCAGTTGGGCCAAGGACTTGGTATTGCGGTCAATGGTCTCTAAGGCACGGGCCGTAGTTGCTTCATTAAACTTGCGGGTTCGCAGTAGCTGTGTCCATCCCACCATTGCATTTAGGGGAGTACGCAGTTCATGGGAGAGGGTGGCAAGGAACTCATCTTTGATCCGGCTTGCTGCTTCTGCTGCATATCGTGCTGCTTCGCTAGCGGCGCGGGCCACCTGCTCACGCTCAAGTAGTTGCTCGCGTTCTGACTCCACCTGCTTGCGCTCGGTGATGTCAACACAAGATCCGATATACCCGACAAAGCTGCCATCGGCGGTGAATCGGGGGGCACCTATATCCAAAACCCAACGATACTCTCCATCAAAGCGCCGCAAACGATAATCCATTCTGAAGTCTTGGTGGGCATCAAAGGCAGTGACATAAGTATCTAGGCAGCGCTGGAAATCGTCAGGATGGATGCCTTCAGCCCAGCCGTTGCCTAGCTCTTGTTCCAGTGTCCGACCCGTAAAGTCGAGCCAAGGTTTATTGAAGTAGTTACAGAGCTTGTCAGGCCCCGATGTCCAAATCATCACAGGCGCTGTGTCTGCCATAACGCGAAATCGTTTCTCGCTCTCGCCCAGTGCCGCTTCTGCCCGCTTGCGTTCCGCTTCCAGGCGCTTGCGCTCAGCAATGTCGAGGACAAAGCAAACACAATCTTGTTGCGAGCCTTCTAATAAAGCAGCACCAAGCAGAATTGGAATCCGGCTTCCATCTTTACGAATGTATTCCTTCTCGAAAGGCATACAAACCCCAGAGCTCCTGAGTTCTTTAACCGCCCGCTCGTCTAGAAAACGATATTCTGGTGGAGTCATCTCCGACCAACGAATTCTGTCTGAGCACAAGTCGTCCCGCGTGTACCCCACCATTTGCAAAAATGTATCGTTGGCATCCGTGATCTTGCCATTTAAGTCAGAAAAAATGATCCCAATCAGTTTGGACTGAGCTAAGGCACCAAATCGGGCTTCGCTCCGGTGTAAGGCTTGTAGATGTCTCTGCGCCTGCACCATATTGACCTCAGCTCGTTTTTTAGCAGTACGCACTGTCCCACAGAGCAAGCTGATGAACAGCCCTTCCAGGACAAATGTGCTGCCTTGGATGAGGCCGTTCAAACCCACAGCTAATGAAAACAATGGCGGGATAAAGAAGAACACGCCGGCCAAAGTAGCCAAACCAGTCGCTAGCAGCCCTGAGCCCACACCGGCGTACCAGGCGCTGCCCATCACAGCAGCAATAAATAGTAAAAAAGGAGTTCCTATCCCAATCAAGGGGAATAGTAGCAGCTTCACTCCCACTACAACTCCAACTGCTAATACAGCAATGGCATAGTTGCGCGTTTGTGAAGCTTTCAGTATCTGCATGGTGAGCAATTAGAGGTGCAAAGGAGTAACAGATGACCAGAACTTATGGCAGTTAAGGATGCCCTGAGCTCTTAACTACACATAATTCCTCTTAACACCTATAACAAGCTGCAGACCTCTTAAGCAGGTTATATCCTCTCAATAATTTCCCAGGCTCCACTGACCCAAACCCTGCCTGTGCTTAGATTGCACTACGATCAAGTTAAATGCTCATCGCCATTCATGTTGCTGGCGCCACTGAACTTTTAGGGCCTTCGATGTCGCTGCTGATGCCATTGCCACGCATGCGCTAAAATTTCCTCCAAGTTGGGATACTGAGGCTGCCAACCCAAAACTTTTCTAGCTTTATCACTGCTGCCTACTAAGATAGGCGGATCCCCGGCGCGGCGATCGCTTTCTACGACCTTAATCTCTCGATCCGTAATCTGCCTCGCCGTCTCGATTACCTGCCTGACAGAGAACCCAGTCCCATTGCCCAAATTAAAGACGGTACTATCTCCGCCATTCAGTAAGTACTGAAGACCGAGAACATGCGCTTCAGCCAGGTCAGCCACATGAATATAGTCGCGGATGCAGGTGCCGTCTGGGGTGGGATAGTCCGTGCCTAAAATCGAGATAGATTTCTGCGGATCTAAAGCAGCCAACAGCACTAGGGGAATCAGGTGAGTTTCTGGGAGGTGGTCTTCACCCAACAACCCCGTGGGATCAGCCCCAGCGGCATTGAAGTAGCGGAAACGCACAGCCTTGAGATCATAGGCTGTATCAAAATCAGCCAATATGCGCTCGACCATCCACTTAGTGGTGGCGTAAGGACTGATGGGATCTTGGGGATGGTCTTCAGGAATTGGAACAATTTTGGGCACCCCGTAAAGCGCACAGGTCGAAGAAAAGACAAATTGTTGAATGCCTGCAGCTACCATCGCTTCTAACAGCGTCAGGGTGCCATTGACGTTGTTGCGGTAGTACTTAGCTGGGTCTGCCACTGACTCCCCAACCGCGATATAGGCGGCAAAGTGCATCACTGCAGCAATCTTGTGAGTAGTAAACAGGTGATCCAGGAGTGGGCGATCGCTAATATCCCCGACAATTAAATCAACTTCCAGCTTCTCCACCAACTCCCGATGGCCATTGGAGAGGTTATCCAGTACGACCACTTGATAGCCGGCACGTTGTAAGGCCAATACGGCATGGGAACCAATGTAGCCAGCCCCCCCGGTGACAAGGATGGTTTGTAGCAACTTTACTCCTTCCTAACTGAGAATCTTGCCTTCATGGAGATACCGGCTCAGGGCGTCCTCCAGAGGCGGCAGCAGTACACCTCGCTCGCTACCGAGAACACTGTAGCTTGGGCGAGCAGCAGCAAGCCCCAACTCTTGAGTGGGACGAGCTTCTAGGCGACAGGCATCGACACCTGCGAGCTTAGCGCTCATTTGAGCTAGATCAGACCAGGCGATCGCGCTCGGGTTTGCCAGGTGCCATACACCGTACTCCCCGTCAATTAACAAGTCGAGGCTAGCATTTACTAGATCCGGGATATAGGTGGGCGAGACAATAGCATCCTCGGCAGCGACAAAAGTCTGCCCTGCCGCCAATTGACGCAGCGCAACCGTAACAAAATTGTGCTCATCCCAGGGCCCAAAAAAGGCACTGGCACGAACGACCAGCGCAGACGGCAGGGCCTCCAAAACCCGGATCTCTGCCTTTGCCTTGCTGCGGCCATATACATTCAGGGGGGAAACCAGGTTACTCTCCACATACGGAATAGAACCAGCCCCATCAAATACTAAGTCTGAGGAAAAAGTGAGCAGCGCTACGCCATGCTGGGCACACAGCATAGCTAAGGTCGCTGGACCATCGGTGTTTTCGCGCCAGCAGGCATCCTGTTCGTGTTCTGCCTCGTCTACGCGTACGTAGCCAGCAGCATTGACAACTGCCCAAGGATTTAGCTCTGTTAGAACCCGATCAACAGATGCTGGGTCAGCAATGTCCATGTCTTGCCGGGTCACCAGGTGGTAGGGAATAGCACGGATATCACACAGCCGGGCAAAAGCACTGCCCAGGGTTCCCGTGGCTCCCGTGATTACCAGTGGGCGTACCCTGGCGTCCAATCCTGATGCTATCGCTGAGCTGATCTCCGTTTCAGCAAGGTTAACCCTGGCATAGGAGCATCCAGGTGCTGGTGGATAAAACATCCGCTCCGGGCGACGCCACCATCCAGGCTGCTCCAAGACCGGGTGATCGTAGTCGCGCCCGGTGGCCAGAGCCTGTAAAATGTGAGCGATCGCTGTCGGGCGGGGTTTTGGAGAGCGTAGATCAAATACCCCTGGCTCATAAAAGCCATCAGCACGAGTCACCAGAATGTTCCAGTCATAGGCACCCAGTAGCGACCAAGCAGTCATGGCACGCACATCCACTCCAGTAGAACGTAGCTCCTGCGCTGTCTGCCAGATTTCCTTTAGCCATCGCAGTTGCTCTTCTCGGGTACAGCCAAGGTGGGCTTCTGTTACAGCAAGCGGTAATCCATAGCGCTCCCAGGCTTCTTGCAGAAGAACACGGTGCCCGCTAGCCCCTGGATGATCCACCCGGACTGCTTCCACGTCTGCGTACTGGTGACGATCATTGCCGCCGTGGGACCAGGTAGGGTAACGATCCATCCGCTCGTCTAGGAAGCGATCGCTCGTCAGGTAGTGGTTAATCCCGATCACATCTGGAGGGCAAGGGTGGTCCAGGAATAGCTGGAGTTCAGCCTCTTTGATGCCACACTCCAATAGATAGCCCCCTGTAAGTTGATCAGGAGTGAGGCGACCGCATAGTAGATCCAAGCTCAACCAGCGGCGCTCGTTCTCCAAGGCCGCCTGGTAAGCCAAGAGCGGCGTACTGAAAATCTTAGCTAAGTCCTCGGTCTGGATTAGTTGGGCGGCGGGGTTGACCTCGCGAATTGCCTGCATCGAGAGCGCGATCGCGCGGCATTCGGTCAATAAGGCCCGAGCAAAGGTCAGCCCATCCCGACCGTGAGGGTACCAGTGGCCGTACAAACCACTAAAGCGGGCTGTTGTCAGTGGCTCATTGACGGGAGTGTAATGTTCCACCCAGGGATAGCGCTGGGCAAATGCCCCGGCAAACTCCGCTAACCCTTCTGCAAACGCCGGGTCAACCAGACTAGTGTGACGAGGACCGCTGCCATGGTGGACAAAGCCAACAATCGGGCGAATACCAAGTTCACGTAAGCGCTGCAGGCGCTCATCTGCCCAGGACCAGTCAGCATTCGCTACCCCATTGGGTGCGGTGCGCTCCCACAACACTGGGTAGCGGATAGCGCTAATCCCCAGTTCTGCAAACAAGTCAAGGTCACTAATGCGCGTGGCATGACCGTTGCGCTCAAGCTGATCAAAATACTGATCCCCAACGCGGTTCACGGTGGATTCTACCCCGGCCCACACCTCAAGGGGTCGTATTGTCGACGATCCTGGCATTATTGTCCTCCTGCGACGGTTTCCAAGCGCTGTTTGCGACACAGCTGAGCGTATATTGTCAGTGCCTGTGCCACAACTTGGTCCATGTTGTAGTACTTGTAGGTCGCTAATCGCCCAACAAACTGAACACCCGGCGTGGCATCAGCTAAAGCCTTATATTGCTTGTAGATTTCGGCATTCTCGGGGCGCGGTACTGGGTAGTACGGATCACCTTCCGCCTGTGGATACTCATAAACGATGCTGGTTTTAGCATGCTCCTGACCCGTCAGGTACTTAAACTCCGTGATCCGGGTATAGAGGTGTTCGTTCGGGTAGTTAACGACAGGGGCTGACTGGTACACGGGTGCATTATGCGTCTGATGCTTGAATTCCAGGGAGCGGTAAGGTAGTTTACCGTAGCGGAACGCGAAGAATTCATCCACAGGACCGGTGTAGATCATCTCGCGGTACGGGATTATCTCCTGGATTTCGTGGTAGTCCGTGTTCAGCATGATCTTGATGTTCGGGTGGGACAACATCTTCTCGAACATCCGGGTATACCCATGCAGGGGCATTGCCTGATAAGTATCGGTGAAGTAGCGATCGTCGCGGTTGGTGCGGGTGGGAACGCGCGCCGTAACCATCTTGTCCAGTTCAGAAGGGTCAACGCCCCACTGCTTGAGGGTGTAGCCCCGGAAAAACTTTTCGTAGAGTTCCCGACCCACTTTGCTCACAACCACATCCTCTGAGGTGCGAATATAGGGCTTCTGCTCTGCGACTGAAGCAAAGAACTCCTCCAGCTCAAATGAGGTAAGGCTGAGGCCGTAGAGCTGGTTAATCGTGTTCAGATTGATCGGGATCGGAACCAGCTGCCCATCCACACTGGCTAAGACGCGGTGCTCGTAGGGCCGCCACTGAGTGAAGCGCGAGAGGTACTCGAAGACCTCGCGGGAGTTGGTGTGAAAGATGTGCGGGCCATACTTATGCACCAGCAGGCCAGAATCGTCGTAGTGGTCGTAGGCATTTCCAGCAATGTGCGATCGCTTGTCCACAATCAGGATCTTTTTACCATCACTGGCTAGCCGCTCCGCTAAAACGCTCCCGGCAAACCCCGCGCCAACAATCAGGTAGTCAAACATCGCATCTTTGTCCTTAGTAGGGGTAACTGCACCTGCCTTGAGCCTGCTGGAATGGTGGGTATCCAACGTAGACTTCACAAGCTGCATCATCCGTGACCAAGTGTGATCCCACGACGTCTTTTCGAGGAAAGCATCAACGCGGCTAAGCCAATCTGACTGATCAGTGGCATCCTGCATGGCAGCTTCCGCTGCTGAAACAAACTCAGCCACGGTGTCCGCGATCCTTACCATACCCTCCTGGCCATAGGGACGAACTACATCCAAAATCGATGTAGACACAACAGGCTTGCCGGCGGCGAGGTATTCTGGGGTTTTAGTCGGGCTAATGAAGCGCGTTGACTCGTTGCGGGCAAACGGCAGCAGAGCAACATCCCAGCCAGCTAGGTATGCTGGTAGCTCCTGATAGTCTTTACTGCCCAAGTAATGGATGTTCTGGCGGCGTGGTAAAACTGTTGGGTCTATTTTGGCAACCGGACCCATGATCACTAACTGCCAGTCGGGTCGTGCCGCCGCAATGCCGTCCAGCAGGTCCAGATCCATCCGTTCGTCGATTACCCCATAGAAGCCAAGCCGCGGGTGGGGAATATTCGCCTGGTCCACTGGGTCTGCTGCTTGATTTCTAGCCTGGGCAAAGTGTGCCACATCTACACCGCTGGGAAAGGCATAGATATTTAGGTGCTGGTCCTGCTTAGCTTCGTAAAGGCTCTGCCCGCCTGTAAATACTAGGTCTGCACGGCTAAACAGTTCAGCTTCATAGCTTCTCAAGATGGGCGGCGCCTGCTTAAATGCTGACAGCTCATCCATACAGTCATACACGATCGCCTGTGGTTTCAAATGGCGTGTAAAGCCCATCGCCATAGGTGTGTAGTACCAGAGGATATAGTTGCCGATGTTTTGCTCTAGGAACAAACCATCAACTAGTTCTTGTTGAGCTGTGGTCACTTCCTCTTTGCTCAAACCCTGGCTGAGGTGCGGTACGACAACCCACACTCCATCTTTACTCAGACTGACATCTAGCCATGCTGATCGATCAGCACTCAGAACTGGTTCTTCAATAAAGAATACTCGTTGCTGTTGAGCACAGCGACTTAAGAGATGTTGAGGCCTCTGATAGACAAAGTTCCAACGTAAATGGGACAGGCAAACCAGATCAGGCACGTTTGGCGAGGCAATTCCAGCAGCTTCAAGATCCTGACTGGATAGGTCAGAAAGCTGTGTAGCTTTGCTGGAATCTAGGACCATACCCCTACTCGAGCCAACTTCAACGGGACCCGGAGACGATTGAACCTGATGGAGCTGAGATGTTTTATCATCACTCTTTCCGGTATTACTCATATTTTTTTGTCCTGTCCGTTAGATACACACTGTTTGCCATCACAATCCCTACTCCCTACGACGACCATTCACCCAGCCTTACTTCCTAGCCGTGAATAGAAGCCAGACTTAACTTTCCTACCCCTTACAACGCAAGAGCAGCAGGATACAGGCACCTCAGGATGGTACAAGTTAGTCTTATAGGCACAAAGAAGCACCTCTGGGTAGTAGGAACTGTCCCACTTACCTAAGCAGGAAGATTTGAAATCTTGCCTAGTACCTATAACTAGTACTTGATGATATGGAAAAGGCAACCTGGCTAATTTAGCCTTCTCACTGATACTTCTGCTGCAAGCTCTGCCTCTAAGAGGTGCAGTATAGATTTATGACTACCTACTATCTGAGCGGGCCACGTTATTTGTTAAATCTAAAGCTTAGAAAATAGTCTGACGAGCAAGCTCACCCTAACATTCTCACAAGAGCTCAGGAGTAGTCATCCTTCCCACGGTTGATTCATAAGTCAACCAAAGTTAGAAAAATTCATAAACAAGTGTGTTCTTGAATACAACTCAAACCCTGTTGCGACTGATCACACCCTCTGGTGAAAGCTGCTCCAGGACTCGACAGGTCCTTTTCTGAATCTACTCACTGGCAGAGCCTATAATCAAAACTTATAAAATTTTTCGTGCTTATTACAAGTAGCAGTGAGTAGCAGCGCAACCTTGGCATCATGGTTGTACCATCAAAATTGAACGATCGCACCCCAGCTCAGTTGTTTTAGATAGGTATCGAGCATGACCGCAGTTAGCTCAAGCAAGACTTCAGCGCCGGCTTTTTGTGAGGGAATTCAGTATTTTGGTGAAGCACTGCCCGGATTTGAGAAATATCAAAATCCCGCGATCGCCGAAGCAAGTTCCGCCATTGCTGACCCTACTGATCAAGCGGCAGTCTTCCAAACGCTCTTAGCAGCGGATGCCCTGCGTTACCTGATCCTACAGACAACGGCTAGTAAATCCTCCGGTCATCCCGGTGGTTATGCCAGTTGTGCCGAAGGCTACGCCAGCTTGTTCATGCTTGGTTACAAGAATGTGATGACGGAAGTCGGGCACCACGCCCCGGGGTTCTACAGCGCCATGTTCTTGGACCGCTCTCTGGAGGAGATGGGGATTGAGACTGTAAAACAACTGGGCGAGCGCTTCCGGGAGCGCCACGGACTGCTAGGCCACCTATCTGGCCAAATCCCTGGCCTGCTTTCTCCCGCTGGTCCCTTGGGTCAAGGGCAACACTTTGCCATGGCTGCTGCCTTGCTGCACCAGGAGACATTGTTCCCGTTCACGGTGGGAGATGGCGGCTTAGGTGAACCCTACATTGTCAGTGCCATGGCCCACTTCCACACAGCCTTCCCCAGTGTCACTAATTTCTTGCCCATCCTAGTTTGGAACGGTTACAGCCAGGAACACCACAGCATGGTTTCCACCCAATCTAATCAGCGGATGATCAGCTACTGGCGGGGCAACGGGTTTGAAGAAGTGATCCTAGTCAATGCCAAAGACTTTGATGACCAAAATCAGTCCGGCGACTATGTAGATAGCACCCTATTTTCCTTCGAGCAACGATTGGCCTTTACCGCCGCTGTCCTTAAGGCAACGGATCAGGCAGCTAAATCTGCTCTAGGCGGCAAGCTGACAGTGCTGATCGTCAAGCAACTTAAAGGTGCCGGAGTGCATGCCCACGGCTCCAAATCTCATAACCTGTATGCCCACCACACCTTAGAGCATGAAGACGTTGTGGGTGGTCTGCAAGAGCGGGCCTTGGCCCCGGCAGCCTGGGAACTAGTCCGCACAAATTTTGAACGGTCTGGGGGTGGCCCGGCTGCTCGTACCGCAGTCACAGAATCCGTGCTTCCCCTGCCGGAACTTGGAGAACTCCCCCTAGATGAGTTCCCGGTAGGGGGTAATAAACAGATTGCAACGACAGCCATGGGGCGGCTGGTGGCGAAAGTGGGAGAGCAAGATCGCAACTTTCTGGTCACAAATGCGGATGGTAATGAAGCTTCTGGAATTAGCAATATCAATCAAGCCCTGCAAATTATTCACCCCACTAGCGATCCTCTCTATTACCAAGGTCCTGGCGGGCAAGTCTATGAACCGTTGAGTGAAGATGCCTGCGCGGGGTTAGCTGCGGGGTTGGCGTTAATGGGCAGTCGCAGTTTGTGGTGTTCCTATGAATCCTTTGCGGTGAATGGCTTACCGATCTGGCAGACAGTGACGCAGGCGATGGCAGAACTGCGCCGTCCCACTCCCTCGACGATTACCCTCTTTACTGCCGGAGCGCTAGAGCAAGGTCGAAATGGCTGGACTCATCAACGCCCAGAAATTGAAGCCTACTTCGCGGCGATGATGCGCAATGGCAACATCTTCCCCCTGTTTCCCCCGGATGCTAACTGCATTCAAGTAGCCTACGAGTGGGCCTTGACGACTAAAAACAAGGGAATTACGATCACAGCCAGCAAATCTCCACTGCCGATTCACACCACCTTTGAGCAAGGTCGCCAAGCCCTACATGATGGTGCTGTCGTGCTCCAGGAAACGTCGGGCAGCAAGCTAATTGTCTTTGCCGTGATCGGAGATATGCCCCTGATCCCGGTATTTGCGGCCGCTGACGCGCTAGCGGAGCAAGGTTTGGGGGTACGGATCGTCTCGGTGGTCAATCCCCGCCGCCTCTACCGTGCCCACGATGTTGCTTGGGAAGCCTGCTCTGAAGCCGACGGAGGCTTTTTGGACGATGCTGGGTTCTCTACGTTGTTTGATGGGGATGCCTTGATTGGCGTATCCGGTGGGGCTAGCGGCTTGCTGGAACCAATCATGCTGCGGAGTAATGCCAAGCGAGATACCTTTGCCTGGAAGCGAGGTGAAACCACTGCTAGCCCTACGGAACTGATGAATTTCAATGGACTAACGGCTGAAGCTTTAACTCAACGAGCTGTGGAACTGTTGGATTAATCTGGATTGAATCTGGTTACCTTTACTCCTAATCTTTAGGTAGGACTAGAGTTCTATACCTATTACTATCTGGCCGTTAGAGAGACCTATGCCCCCATAACATCGGTTTGGTCTACCTGGGCGGCAGACTTGGAGATATTTCAGGACGTTACAAGCCCTGGTGGCGGACATTCCAGGCCTGAAGTAACTGCTTCATTGCCTTAGGCAATCCGGCAGCAGGACTAAACTATCTCAACACGCGGCTCTCAAACCCAACTACAGCGATCGCTACGCTAGCTCCTAGTCTCCTCAGGCTTAACATGACAACCAAACCCAAAATTATTGTTCTTGATGATGACCCAACCGGTTCCCAGACGGTTCATGGTTGTCTACTGCTGATGCGTTGGGATGTCGAAACTTTAAAGCAAGGCCTATCAGACGACTCACCGATTTTCTTTGTATTGACGAACACGCGATCGCTGCCGCCAGAGAAAGCCGCAGCCGTCACCCGCGAAGTTTGCCAAAACCTGAAACAGGCGATCGCCACGGAGGGAATTGCAGATTTCTTGATTGTCAGCCGCTCCGACTCCACCTTGCGGGGGCACTACCCGATTGAAACGGACGCGATCGCCGAAGAACTCGGTCCTTTTGATGCTCATTTTTTGGTTCCTGCTTTCTTAGAAGGAGGCCGCATCACTCGTGACAGCGTGCATTACCTGATCGTGGACGGTGTGGAAACCCCCGTTCATCAAACAGAGTTTGCCCGTGACTCTGTATTTGGTTACCAGCACAGTTACCTACCGGACTACGTGGCCGAAAAAACAAAAGGCCGGATTCCGGCTGAGCAGGTAGAGCGATTTTTGCTAACAGACATTCGCTCAGGTAGCTTGGAGCGTTTATTGCACCTGAGTAATAACCAGTGTGCCGTTGTGGATGCGAAGACGCAGGCAGATCTAAACCGCTTTGCCACTGATGTTTTAGCCGCTGCTTCTCAAGGAAAACGCTTCTTATTCCGGAGCGCCGCCAGCATCTTAACCGCCCTAGCAGAGCTCCCTCCGCAACCTGTTGCCCCAGAGGCAATGCAGCAATACGTCCGGGGAGGAAAGCCCGGCATCATTCTTGTAGGTTCGCACGTCAAAAAAACAACTGAGCAGTTGGAATGTCTCCTGCAAGAAGTGGATACGGTTGGCGTTGAAGTAGAAGTGACACGTCTCAAAGATCAGCCAAAGGAACACAAGGCTTTGTTAGAGCACGTGCTGCAAGCTGTTCAGGCGGCCCACACTGCTGGTAAAACTCCCGTCGTCTATACCAGTCGTCAGGAACTGAGCTTTGCAAATACCCCGGCGCGCTTAGATTTTGGGGCAGCAGTCTCAGCGCTATTAATGGATGTGGTTCGCAACCTACCTGCTGATATTGGCTTTTTGATCAGTAAAGGTGGCATTACCTCCAACGATGTTCTTAGTACAGGTCTAGATTTGCCAACAGCGCGTCTACTCGGCCAGATTCTACCTGGCTGCTCGGTTGTTCGTACTCCTGCTGACCATCCCCGTTTCCCCAATCTGCCAGTGGTACTATTTCCTGGCAATGTTGGAGATATTGATGGCTTGGCCACCACCTATCATCGTCTTGGCCAGCCAGTTTGAGATTTAGGGTTGACGAGCTAGCTAAGCAGAAAGATGTTGTGGCGGCTCAAGTCTTGCAATATGCTCTTGGCTTAGGAACCGATTACTTAGGTATGGCTCTTAACTTGTTGTATCCATGTCCACGTAACTGGAGGATGGAAGCAAGTTTGGCCAGCGCCGAAACGCTGAGTCTTGTCTGTGCGAAAAAGCAGGCAGAGTCGTTCATGTCTCTGAATGATCGCTCAAGAAAGCTGGACTGATTTAAAGATTGATTGAGCACGCAACTGGTTTGGATTAGAGGCTAAGGCAAGCCAACTGCAAGTGCTTGTACTCTGGTGATGAAGGTCTAGAAAGCTATTCAAAGCTACTCATGCAGATTCATACGCCAGATTGGGTTAAGCACGCTGTTTTCTACCAGATTTTTCCAGATCGCTTTGCTAAGGGCCAACAGCCACGCAAACAGGTATTAAAGGCTTCTTGGGAGGGATGGGACGACGTACCCACCCTTTGGGGGTATAAGGGGGGAGATTTATGGGGCGTGATCGAGCAACTAGATTACTTGCAGGATTTGGGAATCAATGCCATTTACTTCACGCCGATCTTTCAGTCCGCGAGTAATCACCGCTATCACACCCACGACTACTACCAAGTCGACCCCCTACTGGGTGGTAACACAGCGTTTGCGGAACTATTAGAAGCAGCTCACAGGCGAGACATTAAAGTTGTTTTAGATGGTGTCTTCAACCACGCTAGCCGGGGGTTTTTCTGTTTTCACGACATTTTAGAAAATGGTCCTTACTCGCCCTGGTTGAACTGGTTTCGCATTCAGGATTGGCCGCTATCAGCCTACGACGGCGATCGCCTTGCCAACTATGACTGCTGGGACAACAACCGTGCCCTACCAGAGTTTAACCATGACAACCCGGAGGTGCGAGAGTACATCATGGAAATTGCCGAGCACTGGTTAAAGCTGGGAATCGACGGCTGGCGTTTAGATGTGCCGTTTTGTGTCAAAGCACCGGGTTTTTGGCAAGAGTTTCGCGATCGCGTTAAGGCGATTAACTCAGAAGCCTACATCGTTGGGGAAGTTTGGGGCGACTCCCGCGAGTGGCTAGATGGCACCCAATTTGATGGAGTGATGAATTACCTGTTTGCGGCCCCCACAATTGCTTTTACGGCTGGCGATCGCGTGGTCATGGAACAGGTACAAGATCGTTCCTACCAGCCATACCCGCCGCTGTTTGCCGTGGAATATGGCAACAAGATCCAGGAGCTATTGGAGCTTTACCCCTGGGAAATCCAGCTTACTCAATTAAACCTATTAGCTAGCCACGATACAGCCCGCCTGCTAACGATTGCCGGGGGCGATCGACCGAGTGTCGAATTAGCCACCCTACTGCTATTAACTTTTCCAGGAGCTCCCAGTATTTATTATGGCGATGAAGTTGGCCTTCCCGGCGCGATTGACCCAGACTCCCGCCGCGGCTTCCCCCTAGAAGCTCAGTGGGATCGCGAGATTCTAGAAAGGCATCGCCAACTGATTAAGCTGCGTCATACTTACCCCGCCCTACGTACCGGTAGTTACCAGGTTCTATTTGCGGCAGGCAGTGTTTACGTTTTTGCCAGGATTTTAGCTGCAGAGGAGCTCCTTGTAGCGGTAAACGTGGGTACAGAAGCCGCGACCGTTAGCTTCTCTACCCAGGCGAAGCTAAAATCTCACCCGAGCAAGCTACTGTACGGTTCGGTGCAGGCGAAATGGAGCAGTGATCACTCCACCCAGCTTAGCTTAGAGCTCCCTGCTCGAACTGGCTGCATTCTCAGCTCCGCCTAAGCGGCGCAGGCAAAAGAAAAAAGGCTCCTATCTAGGAGCCTTCTACAGTAAAGAGTAATCAATCACTCAAATTGAATTGTCACCAGAGCTTAGCTAAGTGAACTTCCGGCTTGAGTCAACAGTTGGCCTAACTGCTGGAGCTTGCTAGCAGCGTCACCACTGGCATCAGAGGCTGAGCTAGAAGTTTGGGCACCCAGTTGTGCCAGCAACTGACCAATAGATTGACCATCAGCACTACCACTGGTTAAAGCACTCTTAAGCTGCTCAAGGGCGGTGGCGAGTTCAGTTCCCTGAAGCTGTTGCTGCCAGCTCTCAATGTTACTGACTGCTGCTTCAGGAGGAATAGAGGTTAACCCTCCCTGTAGCGCAGAGATTGTGGAGTCGAGGTCAGCGGCTTGGCCTGTTGATGAACTTGTCATACTTTTATTAAGATTCCTAACGAATTACTGTTACGAATTATAAAGTACTTCTCAGCTAGTGGATGTCGCCTGGATCACGAACTCTCTATGCCTAAAGATAGAAATGTAGGTTCTGAAGGACGGGAAGAATTCAGTCAGGCATGATTCTAGATTCACAACTAGAACAAAGTCTCAACCTATGCGCACAATCTAATGACCGGCGACCATTGCTGGCATGAGCACCGCATCAATAATGTGGATCACCCCGTTGTCGGCCAGAATATCCATTTTTACGACATTCGCCTCGTTGAGTTTAATCCCATTAGCATTTTCAACGGCGATCACTGAACCCTCAACCGTCTCCGCTTCGTTAATCTGAGCTAGGTCATCGCTTCTAACATCTCCGAAGGCGACATGGTAGGCAACAATCTTTTTCAGCTTGGGAATGTCCTGAAGCAGGGCATCAAGAGTCCCCTCCGGCAACTTGGCAAACGCCTCATCGGTCGGCGCAAATACAGTCATGGGGCCAGGAGCTTTGAGGGTGTCTACCAGCTCAGCAGCTTCAACTGCCTTAATTAACGTATTAAAGGAACCAGCATTTTTGGCAGTTTCTAAAAGATCAGCCATGAATTTTCCTTGGTCTTGAATAATGTCCTACCCAGCAATACAGGTAAGAGGACACAAAGCGCATCTTTCAAGAGTCAGAACTGAACTGCGGCAGGTCACGGTTCCTGAATTATTGGCTGGAGTAAATCCCCCGCTGGCGTAGTTGCTGCACAAAAAACTCTTCCAGAGTTTGGCGTGTGAGGTCCATCGTAATTAACCGTGCTTCCATTGAGCGCAGGTCCATCAGGAAATCCTGGGGGTCACCACAAAGTTGACCGTACCAGGACTCACCCTGTTGCTCTAGATCCGGCACCCATCGCTGTAATGCATCGAAGCGCCCCCCTTTACCTTTGACGTGGTAAATGTCGGTAGTACCCAGCAGCTCATCTAAAGAACCAACACAGATCAACTCCCCCTGCACGAGAATTGCCACGCGATCGCAGATCACTTCCACATCCGCCAAGACATGGCTATTGAAGAAAATTGTCTTACCTTGTGCTTTTAGCGCCAGAATGATTTCCCGCATTTGGAACCGGCCCAAGGGGTCAAGCCCAGACATCGGTTCATCGAGAAATACCAGCTCTGGATCATTAATTAAAGCCTGGGCCATCCCAACGCGCTGGAGCATTCCTTTAGAGTACTGGCGCAGTTGCTTTTTACGCGCGTCTGACTGGGCTAGCCCCACTAGATCCAACAGTTGCGGAATGCGCCGGCGTTGCACAGCAGCTGGAATTTGAAACAGCTCGGCAATAAATTGCAAAAACTCCCAGCCAGTTAAATAGTCATAAAAGTAAGGGCTTTCCGGCAGGTAACCAATCTGCTGCTTCACTGCGCGATCGCCTAAAGGCTGGCCCAACAGAAACCCCCGCCCAGCTGTAGGCCGCACAATTCCGAGCAGTGTTTTCAGTAACGTGGTCTTACCTGCCCCGTTGGGGCCAAGCAGCCCAAAAGTTTCTCCAGCAAAAACGCTTAACGAGCAACTCTTCAGCGGCACCACTTTTTGATTCAACCAAAATCCAGTCCGGTAGACCTTCTGCAATCCTGAGATTTGCACCACAGGTAACCGCTCAGTGGTGCCAACGCTCAGCGGTTGAGCAGTTTGAAGATTGTCAACAGCTTTCATTTAGAGCAGACAAAATAGGTGTTTCAATTCACCTGTTCTTTAGGCGAATCTACTTTCATTTATTCCCTTTTAATCAGCGTCTATTTCAATCCGCCCGCTGCTCATGTACTCAGCCAGCGTTTAGCGAATCAACAGCAAGACCGATTGGAGCATCCCAATCACTAAGCCTAAGATGCCCCCCAAGTTAACAATTCCTTGCAGTTCAGATTTAACAATCCCTTGAATCGCTACCTCTAACTCCTCTGGAGATGTAGACTTTACCCGGTCAATGATTACTTGATCCAAATCCAGGATTGGAATTGCCTGCATGACAATTAGCTCTAAATCTTTTTCTAAATATCGCTCCAAAATTAAAGCTAACTCCTGGCTGATCACTTCCAGGGAGGTACTTAAGCCACTAGAGGAGCGTAAGCGGTTGAGCAGCAATCCAGCAATATCGTCCCAGTCTAGGGAGCTACTCAGCCCCTGAATTAAGCTAGCCCCCTTAAGTTGAACATAGTTGCGCACACTTTCGCGAAAGTTCTGGCGTAATTGGCGCACTGTAGAAACAGGTAAATTTTGCAAAGAGAGCTCCTGTAACCATTCAGCTAACCTTTGCTTGATGTTCAGGGAGACAATCAGCTCTGCCAAACGGACATTACTGGCTTCTTTTTCCTCTAAGCAAAATGTACGGAGGCGAGTTAAAGCGTTACGCGCCCCAAATAGGTTGGCAACCACCCAGTAGGTACCACTAGTCTTTTCACGAAACCCCTCATCAATAATTTGAATATTGCGATCGCTCAAGAAATTGACGATCGCCTGACGCAGCGTATCTGGGGGTAAAACACTTTGCAAAAACCAATCTGCTAGTTTATTGGCTTGCTCGTCACTGAGTTGTAACTCTAGAAGAACTTGGTCAAAAATCTGATTGAGTTGAGGCTCTAGAAAGTTTTCTCGCCGCGCCAAGACCTTGAGCAAGCGCGGCAATGACTGCCCCAATCCATCTCGCAAGACACCTGCCAAGATCTTGGCCGTTTTTTGTTCGGCGTCTAGTTTAATTTGGTCTAGTGCCAACTGCAGCAGCCACTGAATAGCACTTTGGACTCGTTCAGTTTGCAGCAATCGCCGGGCTAGGTTTTGTAACTCCCCTGGCGTGAGGAGTGACTTCATCACTGTATCAGCAACACGTTTGGCTAAGCGCGCTTGATTGCGAGGAATTAGACCTGGCGTGAAAGGGAGTGGTTGCCCACCGATATAGATCGCTCGATAAGGACGGAACAGCATTTTGATGGCTATGTCATTCGTGAAATAGCCAATAATTCCACCAGTCACTGGCGGAACGAGAATCCAGAGGTCAGACAGGTTCAACAGTCAAACGTGAAGAATGCAGCACGCAGGGAACTACAGGTTAATTCTAGAAGGCAAAAACCTTAACTCGCAAAAGTAACCGTCCTTTTGCGTTGCTAGGATACAGTCACTAGCCAACGGTATATTCTGGCTACCCTTATTGATCTAATTGGGGCTGCCAATGCACTTCTCTATCGACTGCCCTAGTTCTATCTAAAAAGCGTTGCTAGAAGCTAAGGCAGACAGTGGGCAACGACCCAATCCTTAAAAAGACTTACTAGTACCTAGAGTTTTCTCTTTACTTACCTCTTTCTTTCTCAACCTTCGGCACAATATCAGGACGTTCTTTGCCTTCCCAGCCCACAGGACGCTTAGAGTTGTACCAGGCGATCGAGCCGATGGTAGTGGCAGAAATAAAACCAAGCACTAACACAGCGGTAAAGGCGTAGGGGAAGTGAGGCGCATTCGCTACCGGAGCGATATCACCTACAACGACAAAGGGGAGAAAAGTATTGAACATCGCTTGCTAACCCTTTTTATATAACGTGCTCATTAAAAATCAGAATACAAGGTTTAGTACCCATAGGGATCAGGGCACACAGGTTTTAGTGAGCCTACGGTTGCACTATCAAGTTGAGACTGGCCCAGCTTCAGTTTCCAAAATTTGCATACCTTACTAAATATCGACACACTGGTAAGGCGATAAATTGACTGCTTAAGATTCAATCAGGATTTTGCATCCATGGAAATTTCCATGTAAGATAGCCCTAGATGTAGGGGGGACTTTCCCCAGACTGTGCAGTTTGAACGCTAAATGTAGTCGTTGCAAGCCACGAACTTAGGCTTTTTCATCAATTTGAGCGAGGCGTGAATGGTTCTTTCCCGGTCCCAGAATATTGAACTGAGTGAGTCTCAAAAGGCAGTTCTGCAAAAGTATGTTGTGAATGGTGAGACAACCTGGGAGGAAGTTGCACAGCGGGTTGCCCGGTTTGTTGCCAGTGCAGAATCAACTCCAGAGCTCAGGCGAACTTGGGAAGAAAAGTTCCTCTCTATTCTCCTGCCGATGAAGTTTATGCCAGGGGGGTCAATCCTAGCTAATTGTGACCATGGGACGCGGGGGTTACTCAACTGCTTTGTGCTCTCTGCCGAAGACAACATCTACGACATCACCAAGCTAGTGTCTGATGCTGTGCTTACAACTAAGTTTAGGGGTGGCGTGGGGATCAATATTGGGATAGAGGGCCAAAAAGGGTACATCCGCTCCAAGGGGGCTGCGTTTCGTGATGGCAGGGCTTTAGGCCCTTGTGCAGTTCTCGATATGGTGTCTGAGAACTCTAAAAAGATCACGACGGGCAATAAGGCACGGCGAGGGGCTTTCCTGTTCTCGATGAACTGGAAACATCCAGATATTTGGGAGTTCGTGCAGGCAAAAACCCAGTCCACCATTGATGCTGCCGCGACCAAGGCGATCATTGAACAAATGGCACAGCTTGTGCTTAGCCAGCGTCCGCAAGCCGAGAAAGAGCAGCAACTGAAAGCTTTACACGGTCAACTATCTACAATTTGGGTAGAGTCGCACTTAAGTCCAGAGGGTAAACGCGATCGCCGCTGGCACAATGCCAACATTTCCGTGCAACTGGATGACGACTTTTTCCAGCGTTTAGACCAAAAGGATGAGCAGGCTACTAAGCTGTGGGACGCGATCGCCCAGTTCGCCCACGATACCGCTGACCCTGGCCTGCTATTAATCGACAATGCCAAACGTCGTAGCCCGATCCGCGATTTTGTGACTTGCACGAATCCCTGTGGTGAAATTTTTCTGCCACCCAACTCCGCCTGCAACTTGGGTTCAATTGTAATTACCAAGTTTGTGTCGCGCAATCGACGGGGTGAGCTGGAAATTGACTGGGCAGGACTGGCTGAAACGGTCGAAATTGCGATTCACTTCCTAGATAGTGTGCT
>CADCWO010000184.1 GCA_902806435.1 uncultured Synechococcales cyanobacterium
ACGCGATCGAAAGCCTTGGCAATTATCGTCAGTTCAATCATGGGGAAGGTGTTGCCCTCGGAATGGTCGCGGTAGGGCAGATTGCGGCTGAATTGGGTTTTTGGGATGAGCAGAGTGCCCAACAGCAGTTGGTCTTGATCAAGAAAGCAGGGCTACCCACACAGTTACCCAACACTTTTGAAATTTCAGCTATCATGGCAGCGTTGCAAACGGATAAGAAAGTTCAATCTGGCCAGGTGCGGTTTATTTTGCCGACGCAGATCGGGGTGGCGATCATTAGTGATCAGGTACCTTCAGAAGCGATTGAGCGATCGCTACGACAAATGCAACAGCCGGATTTTAGTTAAATTCTAGCCCCTACTATACCAAGCTAGCCGGGCGAGATTTTGGAGGCTGGCGTAAAAAGCTGAGAAGTTCCCGGTTAACAACCCAGGGCGCTTCCTGTTGAACCCAGTGACCACAGTGCGACACAAACTTTAAGCGGAAAGGGGCATTAATCAACTGCTCCATACCTGCCACCAGTTTTGGACTAAAAATTGGATCCTCTTCTGCCCATAGCATCAAGGTTGGCACCGTTACAGGCTGGGGAGAGTGAACAAAGTTCCGCCACAAAGCTTGTGGGGATAAAAGCTGACGATAATAACTGACTGCGGAGGAAAGGACTCCTCCTTTCTCAAGTGCTGCTTGATAAATCTGGAGGGTTTCCGGGGTAAAAGCGGCTTTGCGCACCGCTTGTTTTTGAAACAAATCGCCAATGAAGGTTTTAGGATTTCGCTGGATCAGCCACTCTGGTACTTTTGGCAGCTGAAACGCCAAAGTCTGCCAACTCTGCCGCAATTGCTCCCAACCCATTAGTTCTCGTAAAAGCTGGTACGGATGAGGGGCATTAAGTACAGCCAAGCGATTCAAGCGGTGGGGAGAAGTCTGCGCTAAATGCCAGGCAATGATCCCACCCCAGTCATGGCCTACAACGTGAGCTCGCTGGTATCCTAAACTTTCAATTAAACCTTGAATATCGGCGCTTAAGGTTTCCAAGTCATAGCCCTGACTGGGCTTGTCAGAGTCGTTGTAGCCTCGCAGATCAGGGGCAACCACCTTAAAGTGACGGGCTAAGGCTGGTAGCTGGTGACGCCAAGAGTACCAAAACTCAGGAAACCCGTGCAGTAAGAGGACCAGCTCACCCTCGCCCTGAGTGACGCAATGCAACTGGATTTGGTTGGTTTTAATAAATTGGTGTTGCCAGAAATCCCGAATGAATGGCATGAAAATTCAGAAAATTTGAGATCGGGAGTTTTCCAGCTAAAAAATTACCTACCCGTAACGCTACGATAGCAAACTTATTCGCTTTAAATTGAACTTTTCTAAATTTCTAGAGCGTACCGTTGGAAATCACCTAGATTATTGGGTAGTCCCTGACTGAAGTTGACTTTCAGCTACCCTACTAGTGTTGCAGTATTCTCTACGGGTTTGGTTCGACACTTCACCATGTCTGCTAGCTCTTGAAGTTGGCTAATCGCCTCAGCGCCTTCTAACTTCATGAGTTCACGATCGTCCCGCATCTCAGTCCAGGTAATCCCGTAGTCAGATACAAGAAAGCGGATTAAATGGCTATCACCCAGGCTGACCATAAATGAACCGCTGTTCATCTGGCCCCCGCAGGTATAGCAAGAAGCAAGATAGCCCCGTCGCTCTAATACAATGGCTAAAGCTTGGAGATTCATCACTAAATCTTGAACAAATTGCCGATGTTGGTCTGCAAGTCTTGAGAACACTCTAAACCTCCCCTTTACCATATTTTCCTATTCTAAACCCTTTAGAGTTTCTTAAGAATTTATGGTTAATTGTAAAAACTTATTACTGTTATTGCATTTAACGATAGGGATGTGTTTGAGCATATCCCTATTTTTATCGCAGCATAGTAAACATTTTCAGGATGTAAAGTATCGACAACAACAGTATTGACAAAAACAGTATATCTCTGATAGTAGCAAAGGCAACCGAAAGGTTAGTTGATATTGGTGTTAAAGGCTTTTGATATCAAGTCCAAGCTTGCAGTTAAGCTGTTTAGAGTCAAAGGATTCGCCTCTAGAAATAAACTGAGTTGGAAAGTCACTCAGCAGCACACCAAGGCTAATTTTAAGATTTTTAAACCGTCGAAGTGACTGAATTAGTTAAGGGAAGGGAAGCAAGTTGTAGACTTGACTATAGAACTGACAACTCAACTAGAAGCTGTTACCAGCTTCCTCCCGATAAGGGTGAACCGACGAATGCTAGAGTGAAACTTGGTTTAACGGCCTCAAAGTCAGTAGCTGAGATAGTTTGAACCCTCAAATGGAGACATTGCGTTCGATGACTGGATCAACAAGGCAAAACGGGCACGACATCCAAGAGGGATACCCCACTTCTGCCGTTATTGCCGCTCAGAATGTCCCCCATGGAAGTGTGCAGGTGGAGGCACTACCCCGTTTATTGCGGGCTGCTCGTGGTGAAGTATTAGAACGCCCCCCTGTGTGGATGATGCGCCAGGCGGGTCGCTATATGAAGGCTTATCGGGACTTGCGCGATAAATATCCTTCCTTCCGGGAGCGTTCCGAGATTCCAGAAGTGGCAATTGAAGTTTCACTACAGCCTTGGAGAGCATTTCAACCTGACGGTGTGATTCTATTTTCTGACATTGTTACTCCCCTACCTGGCTTGGGGATCGAAATGGATATTGCCGAAGGTAAAGGACCGATTATCAAGCCAGCAATTCGGAGCCAGGAGCAAATTGACAACCTGCGTCCTTTGGAGCCAGAGGTATCACTACCGTTTATTCGAGAAATTTTGCAAGCCTTGCGCGATGAGGTTGGGGATAAAGCCGCAGTGTTAGGCTTTGTCGGCGCACCTTGGACTCTAGCTGCCTATGTGGTTGAGGGCAAAGGTTCCAAGACTTACTCAGTTATTAAAGGGATGGCATTCTCAGAACCGGCGATGCTGCATCAACTTTTGAGTAAGCTGGCCGATGCGATCGCCATCTATGTTCGTTACCAAATTGACAGTGGCGCTCAGGTCGTGCAGATGTTTGATTCTTGGGCCGGCCAGTTAAGCCCTCAAGATTATGAGACCTTTGCGTTACCGTACCAGCAGCAAGTTGTGCGGCAGGTTAAACAGACTCACCCGGATACTCCTTTGATCCTGCTTGTCAGTGGCAGTGCAGGCTTGCTCGAGCGCATGTCAAAATCTGGAGTTGATATTATCAGTGTGGACTGGACTGTCGACATGGCAGATGCTAGGGCAAGATTAGGGGAAATGAAGGTACAGGGCAACATGGACCCTGGGGCCCTGTTTGGTTCCCAGGATTTCATTCGCGATCGCATTCTCGATACTATTCGCAAAGCCGGGAATCAAGGTCACATCATGAACCTAGGACACGGTATCTTGCCGGGCACACCAGAGGAGAATGCTGCTTTCTTCTTCGAGACAGTAAAACAAGCCGATCAGTTACTGGCTAATGATGCTTAAGCCTGCTTCGAGCAGGTTTTAGTGTGAGACACCTCACGCCATGCCGATTGGCGACTACTGCTTAATCTTCGATACTCCAGAATCAAGATTTGCGGGTCGCGGAGACTAGTGCATTAGATACAACAGCAACTTTAGGTAATTTTTGGCGCTGATGGGTTCAAAACGTATTATGGTCACGGGTGTCAGTGGTTGTATTGGTCACTACATCGCTGAAGCCCTGATCCAGGAGACAAACCACGAATTATTCTTTGTGGTTAGAGATCCTAGCAAGCTAAAGTTTAATTACCAAGCGCGTTCTGGCATCACCCTCTTACAGGCAGACTTACGAGAAATTGCTCAGTATAGCGATCTCATCAAAACTATCAACTGTGCGGTTCTAGTTGCGACGGCTTGGGGTGGACCGCAGGAGGTTTTTGAAGTCAATGTTGAGGCAACGCTACGGCTCCTTAATCTGCTCGATCTAAAGACTTGCGACCAAGTTATTTATTTTTCAACTGCCAGTATCCTGGGCCGGGATGGTGACCTTCTTGAAGAGGCGGCCGAGATCGGCATTGATTATATTCGCTCTAAATACACCTGTCTTCAGCGTTTAAGCGAATTGGCGATCGCCCCCAAAGTTACAACGCTTTTTCCGACTTTTGTGTTGGGGGGTGACGCCCAGAAACCCTATTCCCACCTTTCTGGAGGGCTGCCGGAAGTTCTCTCCTGGATCAACATCATTCGGTTTTTAAAGGCAGACGGAAGTTTTCACTTCATTCATGGACAGGATATTGCCCAAGTTGTGCAACATCTAATCGATCATCCTCATGATGCTCGGCAACTGATTTTGGGGAACCAGCGTGTCACGGTCAATCAATGTATTGAAGAATTTTGTGCTTATTTGAATAAGAAAATTTACTTTCGGCTAGAGTTATCACCCTGGTTAGCCAATTTAATCATTAGAGGATTTCGGATCCAAATGGCTGCTTGGGATCGGTTTTGTCTGAACTATCGTCACTTTAGTTATAGTGATCCTGTCAGTCCTGCTACCTTCGGCTTGCCAACCTACTGCCCTACCCTTGCTGACATTCTAAGAGTAACAGGCATCCCCAGTGATCAAGCTGAGCATACGAATTTCCATTAAAACAACAAAAAACCTCCTGAGACAGCTTTTGCTGGATCAAGGAGGTGACGGTTTGATTGCTTAGGAAGCTAATGCAACTTCTACTATCTGCTGTAACTCCCCTTGCTGGTACAACTCGATTAAAATATCTGAGCCACCTACAAATTCACCATCAATGTAGACCTGCGGAATAGTCGGCCAATTAGAGTATTCTTTAATACCTTGACGAATTTCATAATCTTCTAAAACGTCAACTGTTTCGTAAGGAACACCTAAAGTATTCAAGATCTGAACAGTATTGTTAGAGAAGCCGCACTGGGGCATCAGTTTCGAGCCCTTCATGAACACAACAATCTTGTTCTGCTTGACCAAATGATCAATTCGCTCTTGGGTTTCTGGCGTCATAGTTCCTCTTTAGGAAGTAGGTGGGCTTTTAAGACGGTAGGTTAGCCTACCGATAATTAATGTCAAGATAACGGGGCAATACTTTAAGCTGGCTTTAAACGATCGCCTGGCCTGATGCGATCCAGCTCTCAGGTGTGTAGGTTTTAAGGGCCAAGGCATGAATTTGTTCGGTAGACATTGCTTGCTGCACCGCACTGTAGACTAACTGGTGTTGTTGAACTAGCCTCTTGTCCTCAAAGAGTGATGAGACAACTACAACCTGGTAGTGATCACCACCGCCTGTTAAATCCTGGACTTGAATTTCGGCATCCGGTAGCTGAGCCTGGATCATGGCCTTAACTTTATCCGGGCTGATCATGACTGTTCCCCATTCCTGCTGATACTAGTCTAACTTGAACGCTCACCAACAACAGTTTTGTTACTTCGGTTGGCTTGGTTGCTGTGGAGCGGCTGGCGCAGGGGAACGAGGAGGAGCTGGTCGAGGATTCCTTTGTGGTGTGAAGGGGGCATCAACAAAGCCTAGCTCTAGAAGCTGCTGGTAGGACTTTTGGCCCAAATCACGGGTAGGCTGCTGGCTCTGGATAATCTGTACGAAAAGTGGCACCGCTTGCTGGGGTTGATTTTGGGAGCGGTAGACTAACGCTAATTGATAGGTTGCCTGATCCCGCTTTTGAGCAGTATCCAGGGCCTTACCTCTAAGGGTGCTAGAGACACGGTTGTCAATAGCTAGAAAACTTGCACTTAGCTGTTGATAAGAATTAGAAAGTTGATTGAATACTTGGCGCGCCTCTTGCAGCTTGTTGATCGCCTGGGTGTAATTCTGAGTCGCGATCGCGCTCTCGGCTTCCGAAAGCAAGGTTTGCCCCCCTTGCAGGCTAAAGCGGCTGCCAGTAGGAGTAGAGGGACTAAGTGTATTCAGGGCTGGGTTGGTGGGCTGAGGTGGGTTGGCGCCCCTAGGGGTGGGTGTTTGCGCTTGCACACTGGCCGGAAGTGTCAGACCAAAAGTGACCATGGCTGTCCACGCGCAGGAGGATGCCAGCCGGGGTAGGAAATGGGTAACAGAGAACATGAAGTAACTCTAGATATATAGATGTGGATTTAGGCTTCGGGTATCTTATCATCTAAGAAGTTTGAGTCTGAACTTAAGGGATCCCTCAGCAATAACCGTGACAATGACTGGCCTCAGGACTAAACTGTTCCCGTAGCAGTGCCTTTTCCGCAGCTATAACCTAGGCTGAATTGCCTTATTATCCAAAGCAAAATGGATTAGGTCATTAGCTGTGGTTGGGTTCTGACAAGCTTCACTTTTGTACCGCTTCAGTTAAATAGAGGAATGACTAAGGTCGAACCAGACTCACAGTTAGACCCCGTTCTGCACCGGCGCAGGCAGTTACGTTCTCAGCGGCGCTTCAAGCTAGTTCAATCTTTCTGGCGAACCTTAGCACTGCTCAGTCTTGCGGCTGGACTTTCTCGGGTCGCTAGCTTGATCGACTGGCAACTTGACCAACCAGCACAAGTCCTGATCAAAGGTAATCGGCTGCTGGCAACCTCAGCCATTCGCTCTTTAATTCCGCTTTCGCTACCTCAGTCCTTAATTTACTTGCGGCCAGAGCTGATCACGCAAACTTTGACTGCAAAAGCCCCGCTTGATCAAGCGACTGTGACACGTCAACTATTTCCACCTAGGTTGGTGATTTCTGTCCAAGAACGTCAGCCAGTGGCGATCGCAGCTGTGTGTAATGATCAAAACGTTAAAAGTTTAAGTTGCAGGCTCCAGCCACCTGTAAAACCTGTACGGCAGGAGAGGGTAAAAATCTGGTTACTCGATAGCCATGGTATTTTGATGCCCCTAGAGAGTTACCCCACGCTACAGCAGTCTAACCTACCTCAATTAACCGTTTGGGGTGTGCTTGAAACTGAGGATGATCGTCGCCAAACAGCTCAAGAGCCGGCATCAGTCACTCAAAAGGTGGAGTTGAACCCTGGGAATCCTATTAGCTGGAATCAGCGAAAGAAATCTCAATGGCCCTACCTTTACGAAGCTCTCAGACGCAGCCCGGTAAAAGTTTTTGAGGTCAACTGGCAGGATGAAACCAATTTGATCTTGAAGACTGAGTTGGGCACCGTTCAGCTTGGTGCTTATAGTTCTAAGCTTACCAGTCAACTTTCAGCCCTTGCCCAACTGCGCAATCTTCCGCAGCAGTTTAAGCAGGGGCGGATTGCTTACATTGACTTAAAAAACCCCAAAAATCCATTACTTCAGATGAATA
Organism: uncultured Synechococcales cyanobacterium; assembly: GCA_902806435.1. Classification (GTDB taxonomy): domain Bacteria; phylum Cyanobacteriota; class Cyanobacteriia; order Thermosynechococcales; family Thermosynechococcaceae; genus CADCWO01. The sequence goes on from CADCWO010000184.1 coordinate 7,279, forward strand.
AACCTAAATAGGTAAGTGTAAGAAACATAATGATTTTTAAGGTACTTTTCACTCCATCTTGAATTTACCTGTTTCATTGAACAAATTATCTAGGCAAAAAAGGCTTTGACAGTTAGCAAAAAATTTTCACTCGTTTGTTAACTTTACTTCACTGAAGTGTGTTCTCTACCCGGCTACTGAAGGGCTTTTGAGTAGTTTGCCCCTGCGAGCGCGAGCATTGGTTTTTCTGATGACTTGCCCTATAGTGAACTAGAAAAGCCCAGAGTTAAATCGTTGTTTACGCTGCATTCCAATGGTACTGAATCATAAAACAGAGCCTCAGCCGCTGAACGGCAAATCACAACTTGAGCACTCAAACTCTAACTCTGAAGAGCAGTCGGACTATTCCTTGGTAACTCAGGTGTCCAAACCGTACAGCCACTCTGGGGCCTACATAGGTCGTGCCCACGCTGCAGGCAATATTCCAGTTGAAGAAGCCAGAACCGACAATATTGTCCTGAGCAGCACAGCCAAGATCAAGGTGATTGGTGTGGGTGGCGGCGGTGGGAATGCAGTGAACCGGATGATTGCTAGTAATGTTTCGGGGGTTGAGTTTTGGTCTGTCAATACTGACTCTCAAGCACTGGCGCACTCGGGAGCACCGAAACGCCTACAAGTGGGGCAAAAGCTAACCCGTGGCTTAGGAGCAGGTGGCAACCCAGCGATCGGCCAAAAAGCGGCTGAAGAATCACGGGAAGAAATTACGGCTGCTTTAGAAAACTCAGACTTAGTGTTTATCACCGCTGGGATGGGTGGAGGTACGGGGACTGGGGCAGCGCCAATTGTGGCTGAAGTTGCAAAAGAGATGGGGGCCTTAACAGTAGGGGTTGTGACTCGGCCTTTTACCTTTGAAGGACGTCGGCGCACTCAACAGGCAGAGGAAGGGATCGCGGCTCTTCAAAGTCGTGTTGATACCCTAATTGTGATTCCAAACGACAAAATTTTATCAGTTATTTCCGAGCAAACTCCAGTTCAAGACGCTTTTCGGATGGCAGATGATATCTTGCGCCAGGGGGTGCAAGGCATATCCGACATTATTACAATTCCGGGACTCGTCAATGTCGACTTTGCGGATGTGCGAGCAGTGATGGCTGATGCCGGGTCTGCGCTGATGGGAGTTGGTTTAGCATCAGGCAAATCTAGGGCTAAAGAAGCAGCAACGACAGCAATTTCTTCTCCTTTATTAGAATCTTCGATTCATGGGGCGAGAGGGGTTGTCTTTAACGTTACAGGGGGCACTGATTTGACGCTGCATGAAGTCAGCTCAGCAGCGGAAGCTATTTATGCTGTTGTTGATCCCAGTGCCAACATTATTTTTGGTGCTGTGATTGACGAGCGGCTGCAAGGTGAAATCAAAATCACGGTGATTGCAACTGGCTTTTCTGGAGAGGGTTCAACGTCACCGCCCAGCCAAACTACAACAACAGTGCGATCGCTAGAGCCGCCTGAGCTTGAAGTTCCTCCAGTACCAAGCTCTAAACCCAAAGAGGGTCTTGACATTCCTGATTTTCTGCAGAAGCGTCGTCCTCTGCGGTAACTAACCTGGGTTTGACGCCAGCAACATTGCTGCTAAATTTTCTAGGTAATGACAAGGTGACAAAAACAGAATGCTAAAATTGCCATAAAAGCGCTTTGGGGACCTGCTGTGATCCAGCCTCTGACTCTGACTCTTCAGCCTGCCTCACCACTTGTTGCTGAGCATAACCGTCTTAGGCTTTTCTCTGGATCTGCGAATCCTCAGCTTTCGCAGGAAGTAGCACGCTACTTGGGGATGGACTTAGGACCGATGGTCCGTAAGCAATTTGCTGACGGAGAACTTTACATCCAGATTCAAGAATCTATCCGAGGGTGTGATGTTTATCTAATCCAGCCAGTCTGCCGCCCAGTGAACGCACACTTGATGGAACTGCTGATCATGATAGATGCTTGTCGTCGAGCTTCGGCACGGCAGGTGACCGCAGTCATACCCTATTATGGCTATGCTCGGGCTGACCGCAAAACAGCTGGCCGGGAGTCAATTACAGCAAAGTTAGTTGCTAACCTGATCACCGAAGCAGGTGCAAGCCGGGTTCTGGCAATGGATCTACACTCGGCTCAGATCCAAGGCTACTTTGATATCCCTGTGGACCATGTGTATAGTTCACCAGCCCTAATTGATTACTTGCTCAGTAAGCAACTGTCGGATATTGTTGTCGTTTCCCCTGATGTTGGCGGCGTGGCCAGAGCGCGAGCCTTTGCTAAGAAGTTGAACGACGCACCACTCGCAATTATTGACAAACGTCGTCAGGCTCACAATGTTGCCGAAGTGATGAATGTGATTGGCGATGTCGCAGGTAAAACGGCGGTCCTAGTTGATGACATGATCGATACAGGCGGTACAATTTTTGAGGCAGCCCGGTTACTTCGTCAAGAAGGTGCTAGTCAGGTATATGCCTGTGCAACCCATGCCGTCTTCTCTCCTCCTGCAATTGAGCGGTTATCCGGTGGTGTTTTTGAAGAGGTAATTGTCACCAACACGATTCCAGTTCAAGACGAGAACTGCTTTGAACAGCTCACATTACTTTCGGTTGCTAGTGTGCTGGGGGAAACTATTTGGCGAATTCACGAGGATAGCTCTGTTAGTAGCATGTTCCGTTAGCTCAGGTTTACTCCATACCCCGTACGCCGTTTTTTAGTACGATCGCTGACCAAAAATTAAATTGTCTTCTAAATCAAGCCGCGAATGTTGTTGACCTTGATGCTCCTAAATTCCAGGCTTGGGAGGCCATAACCACCACCGCCGGGAGTTTCAATCACAAACACATCTCCAGCATTCATTTCAACTTCGGCTTTACTGCTTAATTCCTCTACGACTCCGTCACGCCGCTGAACCCAATTGTGGCCTACCGCCCCTGGATCACCGTCGGCCAAGCCATAGGGAGGAACAATCCGATGGCCGGAGAGGATGACCGCACTCATCGCTTCGGTAAAGTGGAGGCGGCGGATCACCCCGTTACCACCCCGGTGGGTACCAGCACCACCACTATTTGCCCGGATGACAAAGCTTTCTAGCAGAACCGGAAAGCGCCATTCCAGCACCTCTGGGTCCGTTAGCCGGGAATTAGTCATGTGGGTGTGGACGGCGTCTGTGCCATGAAAATCAGGGCCAGCACCGGAGCCGCCACAAATGGTTTCGTAGTACTGGTAGTGACCATTGCCAAAGGTGAAGTTGTTCATTGTGCCCTGGGAAGCGGCCATTACCCCCAGCGCACCGTACAAGGCATCCGTAACTGCCTGGGAGGTCTCAACATTCCCAGCGACCACCGCTGCGGGATAACGCGGGTTGAGCATACAGCCTGCCGGAATGTTAATTTCCAAAGGTTGCAAGCAGCCAGCATTCAAGGGAATATCGTCATCGACTAATGTGCGGAATACATAGAGGACAGCGGCTTTGCACACGGCTACGGGGGCATTAAAGTTGTCGGGCTGCTGGGGAGAAGTCCCCGTGAAGTCAATCTGGGCACTGCGGTTAGCATGATCGATGGTAATCGCCACCTGGATTTGGCTGCCCTGATCCATGCGGTAAGTGAATTGACCGTCGTTAAGACGATTCAGGACGCGACGAACCGACTCTGCGGCGTTATCCTGCACGTGGTCCATATAAGCTTGCACCGTTGCCAAGCCAAACTGATCCACCAGCCGCTGCAGTTCTTGCACGCCGCGCTGGTTGGCAGCGATCTGCGCCTGGAGATCCGCCACATTTTGCGTGGGATTCCGCACCGGGTATTGGCCAGAGGTGAGTAATTCTAGCAACGCTTGCTCTTGGAACTGCCCTTGGACAACCAATTGAAAGTTGTCAATCAGTACCCCCTCTTGTTCCACGGTTGTACTATTGGGGGGCATGGAGCCGGGGGTAATGCCGCCGATGTCGGCGTGATGAGCGCGGGAAGCTACGTAGAATAGAGTTTCGCTGCCTTGTTGATCAAACACGGGTGTAATCACCGTAATATCCGGCAAATGGGTACCACCGTTGTAGGGGTTGTTGAGCATATAGACATCCCCAGATTGCATTGTCTGCTTCCTGGTGGCAATGATTGCTTGCACACTCTCACCCATTGAGCCTAAATGGACAGGAATGTGGGGAGCATTGGCAACCAGTTTTCCCTGGCGGTCAAACACTGCACAGGAGAAATCTAGCCGTTCCTTGATATTGACCGAGTAGCTGGTATTTTGCAGGATAGTGCCCATCTGCTCTGCGATCGCCCGGAACAAATGGTTGAAGATTTCCAGCATCACCGGGTCGACCTCGGTGCCAATCGCAGCCGTACAAGACAAGGGTTGAATTCGTTGCAACACCAAATGGTTGTGGGATGTGAGTGTAGCCTGCCAGTGCGGTTCAATCACATTCGTGCCCGTAGCTTCCAGAATTAGGGACGGACCGGGAATACAATCCCCCGGTTGCAGCGCCTGGCGGTGGAAGATAGGTGTATCGTGCCAGTCGTCTGCTGTGTACATCCTGACCGTAGCAATTGGAAGTGGTAGCTGAGAGTTCTGGCGATCGCTTAACGGTTCCACGGGGGCAGTTGTGGGGGCGATCGCTTCCACGGCTACCGCTTCCACAATCAGGGGGCGCTCCATGACAAAGCCGTAGCGTTGCTGGTGCGCCTGTTCAAAATCCCTCAGCATAGAGGGAATATTCCCAAAAGCGATCACCAGCGGGGAGTCGGTGCCTGTGTAGCGCAGGTGAAGTTTGGACAGAACCTGTTGAGCACCTGTAACCCCTTGGCGCTGAAGCTCTACTTCTGCCTCAGCAGTGAGTTCCTGCAAAGTTTGCTGCAGTTGGGGCATGACGGCATTCGTTAATTCAACTTCAACCGCTTGCTCGCGTAGTACCCGCACGTCCGCTAAGCCCATGCCATAGGCTGACAGCACCCCGGCATAGGGATGGATTAATACCTGCCTCATCCCTAAAGCATCGGCAATCTGGCAGGCGTGCTGCCCCCCAGCTCCGCCAAAGCAGCACAGAGTATACGTCGAAACATCATAGCCGCGCTGCAGGGAAATCTTTTTAATCGCACTGGCCATTTTCTCAACAGCGATCGCTAAAAACCCCGTAGCTACCTGCTCTGGAGAGCGGGTATTGCCCGTAGCCACTGTGATTTCCCTGGCTAGGGTGCTAAACTTTTGCTCTACAATCGCCGCATCTAAGGGTAAGTTGCCCTCGGGTCCAAAAACTTGTGGAAAAAACTGCGGCTGGACCTTGCCCACCCGAACATTACAATCGGTGATCGTCAGGGGGCCATTCTGGCGATAACAGGCCGGTCCTGGATTAGCACCCGCTGACTCTGGTCCCACTCGGTAGCGGCTGCCATCAAAGTGCAGAATCGAGCCACCCCCCGCTGCCACGGTATGAATGGCCATCATCGGGGCGCGTAGACGGACCCCAGCGACTTCTGTTTCAAAGGTACGTTCGTACTCGCCGTTGTAGTGGGCGACATCTGTAGAGGTCCCACCCATATCAAAGCTAATAATTTTGGCGAAGCCCGCTTGCCGGCTCGTCTCTACCGCACCAACAATCCCGCCAGCGGGACCGGATAAAATACTATCTTTACCTTGAAACTGAGGGGCATCCGTCAGCCCCCCGTGGGACTGCATGAACATTAGACGGGTATTCCCTAACTGGGCTGCCACTTGCTCCACATAGCGCCGCAGGATAGGGGATAAATAGGCATCGACAACCGTAGTATCTCCCCGGCTGACCAACTTCATCAAGGGACTGACTTGATGAGACAGAGAAACTTGGGTATAGCCAATCTCACGGGCGATCGCCGCGATCGCAATTTCATGCTGGGGATAGCGGTAGCCATGCATTAAAACAACTGCACAGGACCGAATTCCAGCAGCGTACGCTGCCTCTAAACCGGCCTGGGCACTTGCCAATTTGAGAGGGGTTAAGACTTCCCCTTGGGCCGTGAGCCGCTCCTCCACCTCGACGACCTGTTCGTAGAGCAGCTCTGGCAAAATAATCTGACGTGCAAAAATGTCAGGACGATTTTGATAGGCAATCCGCAACGCATCCCGCAAACCTGCGGTGATCACTAGAACCGTCCGCTCTCCACCACGCTCTAACAAGGCATTGGTGGCAACGGTGGTACCCATCTTGACCACGGCGATTTGCTCGGCAGGGATTGGTTGATCACTAGCTAAACCAAGCACATCCCGGATTCCCTGCAGCGGCGCATCCACATAGCGGGAACTTTGGGACAGCAGCTTGTGAATGACCAGCGTCCGATCCGGTCGTTGCGCCACAATGTCGGTAAACGTGCCACCACGATCAATCCAGAACTGCCAACGGTTATCACTCATGGAACTATCAAAGATTGCTGCTCTCAAAGATCCTAAGGGACTTGAGGTGAGTTTGCTAAACCACCATCGCGCTTTAAGCTATAGGTGACTGCCAAATGAAAGGGATCTTAAGTTGTTAAATCTGATTAGGTTGCAGAGGTTAACCTTCCTGCCATGAGACGAGCACTATTTTTAGTGAACTACCATTCTCGCAAGGGCCAGCAAAGTTTACCGGAGGCAGTGAAGCAGTTGAAGCGGCTCGGCTTTGAACTGCTGGAGGAATCGACGGAACACCCGGAGCAACTCCCGGAACTGATCAGCCGTTACCGGGGCAAGGTAGATATAGTGATTATTGGCGGCGGTGATGGCACCCTCAATGCCGCAGCCGCCGGCTTAGTTGAAACGGGTTTGCCGCTGGGAATTCTGCCCCTAGGAACTGCCAACGATTTGGCCCGCACTCTTGGAATTCCGACCTCGATTCCCCAGGCTTGTGACATTATTGCCACAGGTCGCAACCTACCGATTGACTTGGGACGGGTAAACGACAAGTACTTCTTTAACGTGGCTAGCTTTGGCCTGAGTACAAGGATTACTGAGAAACTGACCAAAGATGTGAAAAAACGCTGGGGTGTTTTTGCCTACGGGGTAACTGCTCTACAAGTGCTTTTGCGAACCCGGCCTTTCCGGGCTGAACTCCGGTTGAATGGCGAGATAATCCGTGTCAAAACCGTACAAGTCTCCGTCGGAAATGGCCGCTTTTATGGGGGGGGGATGGCGATCGCTCATGATGCGACGATCAACGACCAAACCCTGGACTTGTACAGCTTAGAGATTGATCATTGGTGGCAAATCATCCCGATCTTGCCAGCAATGGCGCGGGGGCGCCAAGCAACCTGGCCTAGGGTCGTGGCACGAGAGGCAAAAGAAGTTGAAGTATTTACTCGTCGCCCGCGATCGATCAACACGGATGGTGAGATCACAACCCAGACACCCGCCCGCTTCCGCGTCATTCCCCACGCTATTTCTGTGATGGTACCAGTGCGCGCAGACTCTCCGGGACTGTCCTGAATTTATTTTCTAATCAGTTCACAACGCAGGGTTAGATTCAGGTAGCGGTGCATCAATACCTGATTGGTAACACAGCGATCCATCACTGGGAGAGCTGCAATATAAACTGATTGTCGAAACGTTTAGTGGGGAGACAAGTTAGGTAGAGCAAAGCGCTTCATTAAAGCAGTAGCGTTACCCAGAGGAAAGCCATGTCTAAAGCAATCAATCACGCTTTGAAAGAGTGGGCAGTTGCCGTTGAAGCCTTGGAGACAAGTAAAACGATTATGCTGCTGCGTAAGGGTGGCATCGGGGAGCAAGGGGGACGGTTTGTGGTTGCCCATGACCAAGTTCTCCTTTACCCAACTTACGAACATCAAAACTCTCATCTGCTCAAATCTGCCTACAGCAACCAGGTTAAACCAGTACCATCGGGCTGGCATCCAACAACCGTGCGGATTGGAGCCTGGGCACAAATTACTCATATTTTCCCCCTTAGTGAGCAGTCAGCTGTCACTGAGTTGCTACCCCACCATATATGGAATGCCCAATTTGCTAGTGAGCGCTTGGGGTGGAAGCCACGCCAGCCGCTTTATGTATTACTACTACGGGTCTACCGACTACCCCATCCCCAGATCATTCCGTACCGAGCTGAATATGGGGGCTGTAAATCCTGGATAGATCTAGCTGAGCCAATCACCATTGATGGAGCTGTACCCGTTCTCAGTGATTTTGATTACGATCAACAGGCTAAGGAGGTTCAATCTATTGTTGAGGAAAAATCAATTCTTCGCTCCCTCAATCATCTGCGATCGTAGAGCTCACTATTGATAAACGCGCACATAGTCCACCTCAAATCGGGCAGGGAAAGTGGTGTTAGAAGAGTTGCCACCATTGCGGCCGCCAACCGCCATGTTTAGAAGCAGGTAGTGCGGCTTACGAAGTGGGTTCTTGCCATGACCATCATAAGTATTTTTCAGTTCCGTCGTATTTAGTAAAATATCATCCACAAAGATATTGATGCGGTAGGCATTCCAATCCATCCGCCAGACATGGAACTTCTTTGACCAATTTGGATCGTTGAAATCGGCAATGGGCTTACGCGAAAGGTCCCACTTTTTTACCCAACCCCACCACACGTTCGCGTGCAGTGCACCGAGATAGTACTCCAGGATGTCGATCTCACCATTTCTAGGCCACTTACCTGCTACACCAAGCGTCCAGAATGATGGCCAGAGCCCCTTGCGCGTATCGATGCGTGCCCGCATCTCAAAAGTGCCGTACTTCCAGGCATGCAAGCCTTTGGTCATTAAGCTGGCGGATGTATACTCGGCATATTGGCGGGGTGCTCTCCAATTTGAGCCCTTCGGGTTGTAGTTCGGGTCGTAGTTCGGGTTCCGTTTGCGCTCCCGGCGAGCTTCAATGATCAGTAAGCCATCTTGGCACCAAGCGTTGTTTGGCTGGTACCACTGAAGTTCTCTATTGCGAACGAAGCCGGTCTCATAGGTCCAGTTCCGCCTACTAGGACGGCCGTTTTTGGTGAACTCATCTGCCCAAACCAGCTTCCGACCTTTGTACGATATAGCAGAATCGCTGGTAGCCTGTGCTGAAGCGGGTGTTATCGGGGTCTGTGTAAACAGCACTATGCAGGCAATCAAGACGCGTAAGGCTATTCTCATGGCTGTCCCTGCTTTAGGTTGAACTCCAAATAGAGTGCCCAAGTTGCTAGGTATTTAACCCACAAGATAAGCAATAAAATCTCCTTCGAAGGTAAGGAGGAATAAAGTACCACGATGATGTGTCTTTCCACGAATGACAGTGTTGCTTCGTAATAGAATTCGGGTCAAGGATGAAGATACAGCGGTCATCTATCGACCCTGACTGTCTACCCAAATGTAGGAGGAGATTGCTTTGAGCAGATCTTATAGAAACAGCTATACCGTTGTATTTTTTCGAGCACGGACAAAGAAGGTTGTCATATCCTGCCAAACTCCCTCTTTTACGGCTAGCTGCTCAACCTCGACTCGAAATTCAGTCTGGAGTTGCTCCAGTTGGTGTTCAGATAGCTGTGATATTGGATTGCCTCTAGGATAAAACCCATCACCATTCCACCATAATCTGCGATCGCTGAGGCTCAAGTACTGCCCAGATGCCTCTATTTGTACTTGGATGTCGCTAAAACCTGTCTGGAGCGGTAGATTGTGGCATTTCTCAGCAGTACCCAGGGGTGCATTAATGTGGGGCAAGGGAATGTTGAAGAGTTCAGCACAAACTTTGACTTGAATCGGAGCCAGGTAAGCAGTTTCAGCAGGGCAGGTAAATGCGACAAGTCCTCCCGGTTTAAGGAAGCGGTACCACTTCTGTAGTGTCGCGGGAAGATCAGGCAAATATGTGATTGCTGAACAACAGAAAATCACATCAAAACTGTTGTCGTTGAAGTGAATGGAGCTTGCATCTGCTTCAATGAATTCAATGTTTTGTATTCGTGTAGCTTCAACCTTGCGCCTAGCTTGCTCAAGCATTCCAGCAGAAAGATCAACTCCAACGACATGACCGCCTGGACCAACTTTGTGTGCAGCAGGAATTGCGATTAACCCTGTGCCTGTTGCAACATCAAGAACTCTGTGGTTCTCCTGGAGCGCAACCGATTTCAGTAGCAGGTCAGCCTCATGTGGATGTCGAGGACCTTCTTGGTCATAAGCCGTTCTCTGATTGAAGAATTTGACGACCTGCCGCTTGTAGTCATCCATCTGCTTCGGAACTAGAGTCCATACGATACTAGCCATGCTAAACGAGGCAGAGCAACAAGATAGTTAAGAGACCGCCAAGCAGATTGTGGCCCCTTTCAAGCACCCGATCCTTCATCGGCCTCTGTTGAGATCGAGTAATTATTAGGTTTGTAAGGCAATCGCCGGGGCTACAACAGACGTGCTATTGTAAACACCCCCGCACTGAGTCCCACGGCGATTGGGATTGTGATCATCCAAGCCAAACTGATATTGCGCACCACATCCAGACGGATAGACTTTAATCCTTGTACTAGGCCAATGCCAATTACGCCGCCTACCAAGGCATGAGTGGTCGAGACGGGTAAACCCAGGCGCGAGGCTAGCAAAATCGTAGTTGCCGCCGCTAGCTCCGCGCAGAAGCCGCTACTCGGTTGCAGCGGAATAATTCCTTCACCGACAGTCATAATTACGCGCTTACCCCAGACGGCCAAACCACCGACAATGCCCGCTCCACCCAACACCAGTACCCACAGCGGCACCTCAAAGCCGACAGTGGGCATCAATCCAGTTGTATGAATATAGGTGATCGCGGCCAGGGGGGCCACAGCATTGCTCACATCATTAGAGCCGTGGGCGAAGGCAACAAAACAAGCACTTAGGACTTGGAACCTGCCCATGTGCTGTTCAATCTGCTGTCGTTCTGTGCCAATCAATGGTTGGTAGCTTAGCCGTCGCCAGCTTGAGAGGGTGAACCCAATTGCTGCTAATCCACCGCCAGCGATCGCTAGATCATGAGTGGGGACAAACAGACTAAACCGCTGCGCTAACCAGACGTGGATCGGGGTACTCAACGCCGGTAAAACAATGACGCCAAATACACCAAACAAGGCCGTACTCAACCAAGGAATCCACTCTATGAATTGCTGGATCGGGTGCGGTTGATCCAACACCCACCGCTTGATTAAGCTGTAAAGCCCCGCTGCTATAGAACCACTGACCAGGGGTGTGAGAATCCAGGTGAGGGAAATGATCTTGATCGAATACCAGTCTACGGCTTCTGCCCCAGCAGCTACCCAGCTAAACCCAGCGATCGCCCCCACCGCGGCATGGGAAGAAGCCACCGGCCAACCTTGACTGGTAGCGATTTGCAACCACAGCCCACAGGTAATCAAGACGGACACCATGCCGGTGAGAAAAACCTCTGGGGCAAATATGGCTGGATTCACCACTTTTGTGGCTAGGGTTTGCGAAACCTCGCGTCCAAACAGCACTGCTCCCGTAAACTCCAAGACCCCCGCGACTAGAAGTGCCTGCCGTAGCGTGATCGCCTTTGAACCGACAGAGGTGCCCATGGCATTAGCGACATCATTTGCCCCTAAGTTCCAGGCTAAGTAGAAGGCAAGGAGACCGACCAGAGCTAAAAACAGCATCCGCTTCCTAACAAAACTGCGATTTTTTTAAGAGCTTGGCAAGATGGTGCTCCCTTGTCTTTTAAAGACTTGCCAGACTAGGGGCCCCCAGCGATAACATAGCGTTATGGTAGTTCCAAATCACTATGACACGCTAGGGCTACATCCAGAGGCGACCCAGGCTGAGATCAAGCAGGCCTATCGGCGACTGGTGAAAGAATTTCATCCCGATCGCAATCTGCGCAGTGGCAACCATGAGCAAATGGCGCAGATCAATGTTGCCTACGAAATCCTAGGTGACCCGCACCATCGCCAGTCCTACGACTACCAACATCGCAATCAGGGCCAAACTAAAACAGCCCGACGCAATAGAGAATCTCGTCACCAGCGATCAACAACCGTTCCCAGGCAACCCAGTGGGCAACAGACGGATGAGCATTTACAGTTATGGATGAGACGGGTTTACACACCGGTCAACCAGCTCCTAAAATCTATTCTGGAGTCCCTACAAGAGCAACTGGATGAACTTGCGGCTGATCCTTTTGATGATGAATTGATGCAGGAATTTCAAACCTACCTGGAAAGCTGTCGCCAACAGTTGAATCAGGCTCACCAGTCTTTTTGCTCTCTACCCAATCCTGCCACTGTTGCTGGAGCCGCTGCTTACCTCTACTACTGCTTAAATCACGTTGGGGATGGCCTAGAGGAGCTAGAATACTTTACGCTCAACTACGATGATCACTACCTGCACACCGGGCAAGAGTTATTCCGGATTGCGACGGGTTTGCGTCGGGAAGCCGCATATGCCGTGAAAGCGATCGCTTAAATCAGCCTGGTAGGGGACGATGCTTCGCAAATGAGTTATATCTAGACAGTCTTGCCGTTAATCCGGTACTTAGCCGCTCTATATGTTACTTTTATTGTCTTTACTCGCCCAGATTACTCCAGCCTCACCTGCAATACCGACCGCACCACCAGAAGAGATAGTCCAACCCCAGGAGATCCGAGCTTTACCAGGTAGGCTCAACTCCACACTGGTGTTTAACAGCAATAGTCCAGAGGTGGTGCAGTCGGAAGGAATTTTACTCTCAACGTTTTCCCCGACCAATAAACGCTTTCCTAAAGCTCACCTGAATCGGCCCCTCCAAGGACGCTTTGATCTGTTTACCCACCACATTGCTAAAGCTAAATCCTCGACGGATCTTAAAACGCTTTACCTGGGTATTCTCCTGCACAACTCCGGGAAGCAACCAGTGACTGTCGATGTTCCCCAAGCCGCCAGTTACCTTAGTCAACCAGATGCCTCGTTTGTTGAGCTGCCAGCCTACGCAGAGAACCCCACAGGTAGTGTCTATGCTGGACCGGGCGATCGTGTTATGAATGACCTGCTGCGTGATAAACGGCAACCAGGTTGGCCAGCTAAACTGGTGATTCCCCCCGGGCAAAGCCGGATGCTGATGAATTTGCCCATACCCGTGCGCAGCCTCACACCACCCCTAAATGGCCGCTCTACTTTAATTCGGGTTCGCACGAGTGGACCTGTCTACGTCGCTAGTTTGGCGAAGTTTGCACCCCTTAATTCAGACCGGAGTGAACGAGCTCCCACCCTGGAAGAATGGCAAGCCGTTCTTGATAATGGCAAGCTAGCAGAGCCCAGGGATAAAGCTCCCACACCCCCGAGCGTCACAACGAAAATTTCCTATGGTCGGGTAGCTGGAATTGCCCAGGGAACTGAGTGGCGGGCTCAACTATCCGACGCGGGTAACCGATCATCCCTGACCATTCCCCAGCCCGGTCGAGTGATTTCCTATCCCCTGAGTACTGTCAGGGCGGGGACGTTTGGCACTGGGCAAGTACAAAGCGCACCAATCCTGGCTCGCTACCCGGATACGGCCTACGAAGCGCACGGCAACTATGGAATTAAATATAATCTCAGTCTGCCTCTGTACAATGCCTCAAATCAACCGCAGAACGTTGCTGTGGGTATTCAAACGGCCCTAAAGGGAGACAAATCGGAAGCGGCATTACGCTTTTTGAACCCTCCTGCCTCTCAAGTCTTCTTCCGGGGAACGGTGCGCTTACGCTACCAAGATGATCGCGGTCTACCGCGGACCCGTTACATCCACCTAGTGCAACGCCGGGGCCAACAGGGCGCAGCGCTAGCCCAGTTTTTGCTGCCGCCGGAGGGTCGCCGTCTTGTGCAAGTGGAGTTTCTTTATCCCCCAGATGCAACACCGCCCCAGGTCCTGACGATTAAAACTCTGAATCCATCGCAACCGGTAGGGGCCAGAAAATAGGAGACCTTCTGACAGAGGTAGAGTGCCCACAAGCGTCTATGCGTGGCGCTTAGCGGGCAATTTCAACCTTAGCCAACTTGGTGCCAGGGTAGTAGGCACCGAGAATAGAACGGTGGTCGTATCCCCGGGAGGCTAGTTTGAAGGCTCCTGTTTGGCTCATCCCTCTACCTTTGTGGGCATCCATCACAATCTCGTCTGTAGACGCATATAAAGACTCGACTAGGCCCCCTTTGTAACTAAGGAACTGCCCCCAGGTTTGATCCACGGCTTGATGGGTACTACTAGTTTCCCCATCCAACCCCTTGTAGACCTGCCAGGCTTCCGTTGATCCTAGTTGGTAGAAGGGGCTAGCAGGGCGGATGTATTGAACTAGGGCGTAAGAGCGCGCAGCGATCGCTTGGGCTTTTAGAGCTTCCAAAGGCCAGTAGGAGGGCATTTCACAACCAACAACACTATACAAATAGTCTTCTAGCTTGACGTGATTCACCGCTAGGAGGGTACTGCCTTCCCGAATCAGGCGCACCCGACCTCGATACCAATGCTCCCCGGTAAAGACGTACCCCCCCTGCTTGGGCTTGATCCAGACTGCTGGAGGCAGTTGCCAGTCATTTAAATCAATACCTTGGGCGGCGGGTTGAGCGTAGAGTGCCTCACCGGCGGGAATGGTCTTTAGCACCTTCCCGGCGTCATCTACTAGTTCTCCGCTAGTGGAGGTGGCGATCGCTAAAATATTGGCATCTTTGGCGATCTCAACGCCTAATTCCACCGTTGGCGTCTTGGCAGAAGCGGCATTGGGCTGAGGACGCTTCTGAGCTGCTGCCTGGGGGGTGGCACGAGGCCTTACTGCTGGGGAAGCGGTAGCACTCAAACTTTGGTGAACTACTTGGCGGTGCTGCTGTCTTGAGCCTGGTAATTCTTGATCCCGTAGCTGGGGTAAGGAAGCGGTTACTGATGCTAATTGCAGGGAAGGTAGAGATTTTGCTAGGGCCAGTAGGGGCAAAAGTAAGGGAACGGCAACTAAAGGAATAGCCCAGAAACCCCAACCATCTTTGAGAAATCGGTGCTTGTTAGGCTTTCTAAACATCAATGCTCCTGTTGTGACTTGACGTACCTTGAAGGATTATGCCTGTTTCAGAAGAAATTAGTAAACTTTGAGCGACAATCTCATACTGCTCAGATTTAAGGTTTGATCTGGAATGGCCGCTCTTCCTAGCGCAGTGGTGCTGGCTCAACGGCAAAAAGCAACCGGAGCCTAGAGCCAGGTTCTTGAGCGCTAAACTGATTAAGATGATCACAAGTATGACGCTTAACAACTGTGTCTGGCCCAACAACCTATCCCGGAGAAATTTTTACTGACACCAGCGATTTTGACGCTGGTATCCGATTATTGTTGCCCCACTACGACGCAATGTTAGACGCTGTTGCTAACTGTTTGCCGGCAACGGCTACTCAGGTTTTGGAGCTTGGTTGCGGTACGGGCGAACTGAGCTTGAGAGTATTACGCCAGTGTCCTTCAGCCCGATTGACTGCCGTAGATTATTCGCCTCGGATGTTAAGTTATGCCCAAGCCAAGATTGAGGCAGCAGGTTTCAACAGAGTAAGTTGGATTGAAGCGGATTTTGGTGACTGGGCTGAAGGTGGGTTAGAGGCTCTACCGATCAATAGTTTTGATGCTTGTGTTTCTTCATTGGCAATCCATCACCTGAGAGATCCTCTGAAGCAAAGCTTATTCCGGCAAATTCACCGCAACCTGAAGCCGGGAGGATGTTTTTGGAACGCCGACCCTACCCCACCAGAATCCCAGGTTCTAGCCAGGCTTTATCAAATAGTGAGGGAAGCATGGACAGCCCAGCAGGGAACAGCCCTAGCGGCTGTGAAGGCAAAAACAGGCCACGGAAAGCCAACTCACGGTCACTCTAGCCATGACCACCTGGCAACTTTAAGCGCCCACTTAACTATGCTGGAAGACGCCGGGTTCCATAACTTGGATGTGCCCTGGAAGTACTACGGTCTAGCTGTATTTGGCGGGTTTGCCTGATAGTTGAAATACTCAAGGTTCTCTACGAGAAGTTGAAGTTGAACGGGTAGAGGGATGGAAGGCATATCTTCCATCCCTCTACCCGTTCAACTATCAGCGTCAGAGACAGACTATTTGTTTGGCTGGGGGGTCATCCGTAGGTAGGGTTTGACCACTTCATACCCCTTGGGAAACTTTTGCTCTAACTCTTGCGGATCTTTGATTGAGGGAATAATCACACAGTCCTCACCATCTTGCCAGTTAGCGGGAGTAGCAACACTGTAGTTATCTGTTAGTTGCAGTGAATCGAGTACCCGCAGTAACTCATCAAAGTTGCGACCTGTGCTGGCCGGATAGGTTAGCGTGAGTCTCAGTTTTTTGTTAGGGTCAATGATAAATACCGAGCGCACCGTCAACGTATTGTTGGCGTTAGGATGGATCATGTCGTACATATCAGAAACCTTACGATCTGGGTCTGCCAGAATCGGGTAGTTCAGGGCTACGTTTTGAGTTTCCTCAATATCTTTGACCCAACCTAAGTGAGACTCGACATCATCAACGCTGAGAGCCAATGCTTTCGCATTTCGCTTCTCAAATTCTGGCTTCAAGCGGGCAACCTCACCAAGTTCTGTGGTGCAAACTGGGGTGAAGTCGCTAGGGTGGGAAAACAGCACAACCCAGCTATTTCCAGCCCACTCATGAAAGTTGATGTCGCCACTAGTAGAGGCTTGAGTGAAATTAGGGACAGTATCCCCTAGGCGCAAAGCCATAACAAAACTCCTTAGGTTACGAAGAAAATTTTACTTTTATTCAATCATGCCACATAACCCCGGTTTTCCAATCGGGATAGAGAGCTAGGCTGACAAGCTTGATCAGTATAGCTAAACCAGTTGGGGTTGCTGGAGATGCTGGATAATTTTTACTCCTCGTGCCGCCATAGATTGTTCAAATAAGGAAGTCGGTAAAACTTCTTCTACTGGCCAAACGCCCGGTTTTTGCAACTGTCCTGCCAGAACAAGTTGAGCAATACTACCTGCCCCATACCCGGCAGCGATCGCCGTATCTGGCTGCACTAAAGTGGAACGGACACGAGCTGGTAACCCATCTTTTTGACCACTGGCTTCCAAGCGAATCGCCACCCCGATACCGCTAAGACGATCAGTCACACGCGTCATGTGATGACTAACGTGGGCAAGAAATTCAATCATCCCTGGATGTTGTAACAATGGTTTCGGAAACCAGTGCGCAGCGAGCCAGGTGAGCCGACTGTAAAGATTCGGAATTGAACCAAATTTGGTGATCACCGTTTGTGCTGGGAAAGTTTGGGGCAAGGTAAACGCCTCCGGCATATCGAACCAGTAAACTTGGGCGCGACCATAGGGAGCTGGAAATTCAACAGTTTCTGGCTCGCTGTAGGGCTGTACCACCTGCCACTGACCCTCTTTCCAGACTTCGAAGGGATGCTGTAAGCCCAGAAAAGTCGTTCGCATTACCGTGATGCCCGCTCCTCCAGAGCCGGCAACAATGTAGCTGAGGTGGATGCGTTCCGCGCAGTCTAGTTGCTCGACGGCTTGGCGCACCATGCTATTTGAAATACCGGGGAAAACACCTGCATGGATTACAGCAGTGATTCCTGCTGAAGCAGCAGCAGCTCGCTCGGCTAAACACTTAGCACTAAAGGAGCGATGATCACTGACGTCTAGGTAATTGACGCGCTCCTGAATGCAAGCTTGTAGTACTTGAGCATCCCGGTAGTGGAATGGTCCAGCACAGTGAATCACTAGATCAGCTGCCGCGATCGCCGCCTTTAAACCAACTAAATCAGCTAGATCCAAGCCCAAAAATTGTACCCGTGGCCCTAAGCTGTCAGCAGCTTGAGAGCCAGTTTCAACGTTACGTCCGGTAATCGTAATTTGCGCCCCGGTATGAATCATCAAATCGGCGGCGACAGAACGGCCAATTCGGCCAGAGCCACCTAAAATTAAAACCCGTTGCATGGTTAACTAGCGTGGTTCCCCCAGCCCCATTTTAATGCCGGCGGACAGGCCCATGCAGCGCAAAGACAATTAAGCCTGGATTACAATTTCTCACCTGCCACAGGGCAAGGCAGTAAAATGGACTCAGTCTTTAGTTGCCAGGTTACTGGTCAAGCCTATCGAGATAATTTACGGTAATCTTCAAGGATTGAAGCCCGCCCAGCTGAAGCAATTGCAGCGACTTTATCACCAGCGCCTGCCGGGTGATCGTTTAGTTTCACCTGATTTTGCCCAGCGATTGAGCGCGATTACCCAAGAAATTCAACAGCCGGTCAGCAGCTACATCAATCGCCGGGGCCAAGTGATGCGGGTAGGTGTCGGCACCCCACGCCAAACTCAGATTCCGCCCCTAGAGCTTCCCCGCTACGGTGCTGAACGCTTAAGTGGTATCCGCTGTATTGCTACCCAGCTCAAGCCTGAGAGCCCCCATGAAGACGTACTAACAGCAATGGCGCTCCAACGATTAGATGCTTTAGTCGTCTTGACCCTTTCAGGGGTTGGCTTTGAACGGCGAGGAGGCGGTGCGACGGGCTATGTTAAAGACGCTTATTTAGCTCACCTAAGACCGTCAGAAATTCCCTGGATTGTCTCACCCCCGCTTAGTCTTGATGTGGTTACCGAACAGGATTTTCTTGAGCTGGTAGCAGATTTAGAGGCAGAGTTCCAGCGATCTGGGGGTGCAACTTCAATCAAGATGGGGGAAGCCAGCCAAGATCAGGTTTTACTGGTCGGGTTGCTAACCGAGGGAATGTCGCCCCAGCAGTTTCAGGCGAATCTTGAAGAGTTGACGCTGTTGGTGGAGAGCGCACAGGGACGTGTTCTAGAGACACTGCGGCAGCGGCGATCGCGTCCCCACCCCCAAACCGTCGTTGGGCAGGGGAAAGTCCAAGAGATTGCGTTGCGGGCCCAAACGACGGGTGCCAATTTAATTCTATTTGACCGGGACCTTTCTCCCTCCCAAGTCCGAAATCTGGAAACGGCGATCGGGATTCGGGTGATTGATCGCACTGAGGTGATCCTGGATATCTTTGCCCAGCGAGCCCAATCCCAAGCGGGGAAGTTACAGGTAGAACTAGCTCAACTAGAGTACATGCTGCCCCGGCTAACCGGGCGAGGTCAAGCTATGTCAAGGCTGGGGGGTGGTATTGGTACCAGAGGACCGGGGGAGACAAAACTGGAAACCGACCGTCGGGCGATTCAACGCCGGATTGCCCGCTTCCAGCAAGAAGTAAACCAACTGCAAGCTCATCGCTCTCGCCTGCGCCGGCAGCGGCAGCAGCGAGAAATTCCTTCTATTGCCGTCGTCGGCTATACCAATGCAGGTAAATCAACACTGCTGAATGTGCTGACGAACGCTGAGGTTTATACAGCGGACCAGTTATTCGCGACGCTTGATCCGACAACCCGACGTCTGGCTATACTCGACCCTGTGACTCATGCTCCCAGGGAGTTCCTGCTAACAGACACTGTAGGGTTTATTCACGAGCTGCCGCCTCCTTTAGTTGATGCTTTTCGCGCCACCTTAGAAGAAGTCACAGAAGCCGACCTGCTTTTGCATGTGGTTGATCTTTCCCATCCCAATTGGGATGATCACATCCGCGCGGTTGTAGATATCCTTTCAAGCATGCCGATTAGCCCGGGTCCAACCCTAGTTGCCTTCAACAAAATTGACCAAGTCAGTAGTGAGACACTGGCGATCGCTCAGCAAGAATTTCCCCAGGCTGTCTTTGTTTCTGCAATTCAGCGTTTGGGACTAGAAACCCTGCGTCAGAAGTTGGGGCAGTTGATCCACGATGCTGTCGCCCCCTGAGCAGATGTAAAATTATCTAGCTGCATCTAAGCGTAAGACTCGCATCAAATCACTACGGGTAAGGATGCCAATCAGCTTGTTGTCTTGATCCACTACTGGTAGACGGTTGATTTGTTTATCCAGCATTAAACTGGCAGCCTCAGAAATGGGTGCATCAACGCTAATGTTGATTGGTTCTGGTGTCATCACATCCTGTACCAGCATCCCCAGGGACTTCTTCAGTTGCTGCTCAAATTTATCTAGGGACTCCAGGTAGATCACACTACCCAAGAAGGTGAGGTACAGCGGCATCCGGATCGGACGCTCTTTAAACAGGAGGTCGGTCTCAGAAACAACACCAACCACCTCGTTGTTGTCATTCACAACTGGTAACCCACTAATATGTTGTTCTTCTAGAAGCTTTAACACCGTTTCCACAGAGTCTAGAGGTTTTGCGGTTACAGGGTTTGCAGTCATGAAGTTTTGAACGAAAGCCGATTGAATAGCCATACCTGAATCCAATTTAGAAATTAAGGGTATTTCCTGAGCATAGTCCTCTGATCATTAGAGTGAAAATCCACCCTTGTAGAGAGGATAAATGCTGTCAAATCTTTCAATAATAGGCATGGAGGATTTGATGCCCATAATCCTTATCTAAAAAGCTCTTAGGATAAACCATATGATTGGAAATTTGTTAACCGTACTAGCAACAGCTTTAAGCTTACTGGTTGTTGATTTGGTATTTCCGAAAGGAGTTGATATTGCCAACTTTCCGGCAGCTTTAATTGCGGCAGTTGCGATTGGACTCGTTAATGCCTTTGTGAGGCCTGTGCTGTCGCTTTTATCATTGCCGCTTAACTTTCTCAGCTTAGGATTGTTTTCCCTAGTAGTTAATGGTCTTTGCTTCTGGCTTGCTTCTGTGGTTGTACCTGGCTTCTACGTGAATGGCCTCTTAGCCTTTATCCTAGGTCCAGTGATTCTGTCATCAGTCAGCACCTTTCTCAACAATTACTTTGCTGAGCGGCAGACGCTTACCGGCAGTTCTAGCAGTCAACAGTTACCTGAAAGCTAAATCACGTTTTAAGCTAGTCGGGCAGACGATGAGTTGGCCGTATAGCTCTCAGTTAAAATAGTTCTGCCAGTAAGAAACGAAGTAGCAGCTTTAGTAAAACTTAAATCTGTTGCGTTCTGCTCAATTTAAAGGTAGCAAGGAGTTGCGGTGTAAGCCCAGCTCCTATTTCGTTTAATGAGGCGGTAATACACTAATTGTTTCCCTGGGAAGATAAAGCGGGTTGGGCTATCCAATCAGGTCTTAGCACTTCTGCTTGACGCAGGTAAGGATGGTAGATCGGCGCATCGGGGTTGGGTGTATTGAAGTGGATTAAACAGCGGATACAGTACTCAAGGTCACTTTCAACATGCATCTGTTGCACATCCAGTAAGGGAACGTTATCCCAGTGAGGACGTCTACGGGCGATGCTTGCCGGAAAAATCGCATTTAGGTCTTGAGTAACCGAGAAGGTGACGCTAACAATTTCATCAATGATGAGCTGGTTGTGGGCTTCAAGTGCATCTAGAAGTTCATTAACTACTGCTTCAATTGCAACAATCGAGTTTTCTGAGGCAGTTGTGGCCCCCCGAATTGCCCGGACTCTCCATGCCACTATGTCATCCTCCAACAAATCAACCAGCTCAAAATTTAACTAGATTTTGATTTCAGTGGATTAACAAATCTACAGGTGCTGCGGCCAGGAAACCTGTAGATTGATAAACCTCAGTAATTTTAACCGCACTTCTAGTTCCTTGAGCATTTTCGCGTCAAAGCTTAACGCTGATTGACCATTAAAATGCTTAGGGCCGATAGAGCCACAATGGTAGGCCGTTTGTCGATAGCTCGAACTCTAGCCAGCTCATGCCTGTCCCCAGCCTGGATTTTGTTTGGGTATTACCAGGCAGCAAACGACTCCAGAAGGGTTTTTGTTCCTCAAGCGTAAAGCATTTAGCTTTGTCCGGGTCAAGACCTGCTAATTCAGCTGCCCACCGCCGAGCTTCTTCTTCGGTACCTAAGCGATCGACCAAACCCAGCTCCAGAGCTTGTTGGCCGGTAAAAACCCGGCCATCGGCAAAACTTTTGACACTCTCGGTGGCTAATTGACGGGCCTCAGCAACTGTTTGCACAAATTGGTGATAACTGGTGTCGATCAACTCTTGCAGGATGTTTTTTTCTGGATCAGTTAGCTCCCGGTCAAAGGCTAATATGTCTTTGTAGGGGCCAGACTTGATTACCTTAAAGGAAACGCCAACTTTCTGAAGTAGCCGCTCTAGATTATTGCCCCGCAGAATAACGCCAATGCTGCCAGTGATGGTACCCGGATTCGCCACCACGTGTTCTGCGCCCATACCGATGTAAACGCCACCGGAAGCGGAGATATTACCAAAGCTTGCAACAATTTTCACTTTCTTTTGTAAGTGCCGCAAAGCGCTATAAATTTCTTGCGAATCACCAACGGTACCTCCAGGGCTATCAATCCGCAGTAATAGGGCAGGAAATCCTTTTTCTTCAACCGTCTTTAAGGCTTCTAGAACATGCTTGCGGGTTGCACCAGCAATTGCGCCGGAAACTTCAATCCGGGCAATCTGCTTACGACGCGAAGGCTTAAAAGGCCAAATCATAGGTACTTACGTTCAGGAAAGGATTTGAGGATCGCAAACGGACAAGGAACATCACGCCACACAAAAAGCTGCCATTGGCAAACCCAGGTTTGCCAATCTGCTTTGCTGGAGAACAATTTGAAGATACTCTCAATAAGCGCCAGGCTGCAAGGCAGCTCACTCCTGATTGGGAAGCAAAAGGGCAAAAGGCGTCATCAAACTTAATCTTCTTATTAAAAGTATACAATTAATCAGGGTCATGACGCCGTTGACTGACTAGGCCTCGTGTCTGCCCTTGAAACGTCCAATGATGTGAGTTTCTCGTCCCCTCGCATGCCACTAATGAATGACTCTAAGCCTCCGTTGATCCGGCTATTTATGATTGCGCCGTTTTTCCTCTGGGGAACCGCAATGGTGGTAATGAAAAGTACACTACCGCAAACCACACCCTTCTTCATGGCTGGAGTCAGGTTGGTGCCAGCAGGTTTACTGGTTTTACTTGTCGGGTTTTGGCTAGGCCGTCCGCAGCCGAAAGGCTGGATGGCCTGGCTATGGATTACTTTATTTGCTCTGATCGATGGTACGCTCTTCCAGGGTTTTTTGGCAGCAGGGTTAGTAAAAACTGGAGCAGGCTTAGGCTCAGTAATGATTGACTCACAGCCTTTGGTGGTCGCGTTGCTGGCTTTGTGGTTATTTGGTGAGCGGGTGGGTTTGTGGGGATGGTTAGGATTAACCGTCGGGGTAATTGGGATTAGCTTGATCGGTTTGCCTGACGAGTGGATTCTAAATTTCGGGAAGGGAAGTTGGCCAAGTAGCGCTTTTACTAATGTGCTGTGGTCTGATCATCTACAACGGCTTTTTACCAGTGGTCAGGGTTTGATGTTACTGGCAGCGTTTGCCATGGCGATCGGGACTGTCATGATCCGAAAAGTGTGTCGCCATGCAGACCCGATTATGGCTACAGGGTGGCATATGATTCTGGGAGGAATACCTTTGTTGGTTAGTTCCTACCTGTGGGAGTCTCAGCAGTGGGTACATCTGGAGCTAAATAATTGGTTGTCGTTGGGGTACGCGACTGTGTTTGGCAGTGCGATCGCCTACGGTTTATTTTTCTACTTTGCCGCTCAGACAAATTTGACTAGCTTCAGTGCCCTCACATTTTTGACGCCTGTGTTTGCCCTGGCCTTTGGTAACCTGTTTTTGGCAGAAACTCTGAGCACCCTTCAATGGGCAGGGGTTTGCTTGACGCTGGTGAGTATTTATTTGGTCAACCAGCGGCAGCAGTTGTCTAAGAGGTTTACCTTAAGGCAGCGGCTTGAACCTGTTGCAGTTACAAAAGCTGAAGGGTTAGAGACAACTCCAGTGCATTCAGCAATCCTGAATCATTCTCGTAACCGGCATTAGGCAATACTGCCGCGTTTACGCGCTTCTTTGTAGGAAGTTCCGACATTTTTTAAACCGGAGCGGATCATCTCTTGTTCCAACAGGGCGAAGAAGCGGGCGCGATCGCCACCGCGCACTACAGCTTGGTTGTGCGCCTCTGCTAGAGCAACTGGATAGCCGTAGCCTTTATGCACTTGCGCTAAGGTCAAACTGAGAGCTGACTCCAGCAGCCCATGATCTTCCGCCACCCAAGCCGGGAACTCTACCCGCACGACTTCCGAACCTACATGGACATAGCAAAAGTAGATAACTTGAGCTCCGTACAGATCTAGAACTCGGGCGGAACTTCGCCATAAGGGACCGCGCTGCCCTGGTTGTAGTAGTTGAGACCATAGAGCGGTATCCCGTAGAGGATCAAGCACTTGACAGGGGGTGCGGGCTGGCCCAGTTTTTGGATTGCAGTACGTATCGCAGTCTGGTACCTCGTAGGGACAGGTGTGCAGGCGTAAGAAATTTAGGGCTTCGCTGCTGCGGGCCGCACTCAGGTAGCCAATAACCGGAATGCCAGCAGTTCGCAACTGCTCCCAAGCTTGCAAAATTGGAACCAGGATGCGATCGCGAGCCTCTGCGGGTAAGGGTTCCAAAAACCAGTAAATCAGGGACCCATCCACCATGGCTAGAGCAGGAGCACTGGGATTTACTTGCACCCAACTAGCAGCCAGTTCTGCCAGTATCGTTGTCTCCAACTGGGTGCGGCGGTGTCCCATCCATTCTTCTGTGCGGATACCCCACTGTCTGGAAACGTAAAGGTCTTCTGGTTGGTAGACAACTTCCGGCAGGCTATCCAGCAAGGCTTGCCGACCTTGGCCGTAGGCTAAAACTACCCGACCGACATTGAGCAAATAACAGTAGGCAATTTCATGGTGGCTGGGGGCAATCTGTGACCCATCCGTTGCCAGGATCGTGTGGTGGACTGGCGCCGCCACCAGATTAATCCGGGTATCTAGGGGTTCTACGGGTTCAGCTGCTGTAAACCGCAGGGCGTCGCGCCAAGCTTGCTGCTGATTTACTAACTCTGTTTGCACCCCTTGGGCTTGTTGCAAAAGTTGCTGGGCAAGCTCTAGCCGTTGATGAGTGGCGATCGCCTCAACTGTGAGTTGACGGCTAACTCCTTGCATTTGTTGAGCCAGCTTGGTCAGATCCAGCATGGATAGTTTCCAACAGGTTTATCCATCACTCTAGCTTACGCTCAATCTGGCAAACTATGCCCTTCGGGGCTCTTCGGGTCGGGCCATGCAGCAAAGTCCTGAATAAATTGGGATAGAGGCAACAGTTGGATGCGTCTATCTTGACGGGCGACGGCTTGCTCCGCAGGCGTGTTGTAGCCCCAATCTGCCAAAAAAAGTCTGACCTCCTCTAGATCTGCTTGACTGGCAACAGTCTGGAGTGCAGAGAGCCGGTCTTCTACAAACCAAATTGGAGTTGCAGTTAAGCTGCGTAAGGTTTTGTATTTAGGCTGCTGACATTCCTTGCCAAAGATCTGCTCGCTCGGCAGTTGAATGCCTTGCTGTTGTAATAATTGCTGGACGAAACGGCCTTCTTTGGTAGTGACAATAAAAACTTCTAACCCACTGGTGATCCAACCTTTTAAGCGGCCTTCCACGCCAGGATAAAATCGATGGATTTTCAGCCAACCATTCAGATCATCGGCAATCCACTGGTCTCGGATGCTATCAACCCTAGTTGCTAAATCCTGAGGATTCAGGTTCTCGGCTGAGACAATCTGGGAGCAAATGCTACTCCAACCGACCAGAATTTCCACCTCGGAAAATCCTTTCAGGATCGCTCTTAACAATACGGGCATTTCCCAGCCTGTTTCAATGACGGGTCGCAGGCGATAAAAGACGGGTGCTAAATCGTCTGGCGGCGTAGGGTTTGTAGGCGCCCAAACTTGGCGATAGGTGCGCCAGGTTGTCTGAAAGTACTCCAGCAAACCATCACACAGAACACCATCAAAATCGAGAGCTAAAGTTTTGGGAACCTTTGATGTCATACCTTGTAGCCACTAAGTCTGATTCAGTATCTCACCAGACGGGCTACGGCCAAAGATGTTGAGTTGAGTTTCTCTAACTGGGGCGGAAGGATTCGAACCTCCGAATGGCGGGACCAAAACCCGCTGCCTTACCACTTGGCGACGCCCCAACACTGGTATTCATGAATCATTAAGCTTAAACATCTTAACAACTTTTTCCCCTATGGTGTCAACACTTTCAAAGGTTGATTCTCCTCGTGACTAAAAAGTAGTCGCCAAGCTAGGGATGAACAGTTTCATAGGCAAAGGATGCGATGCTATGACTTTGGCAGATGCCTATTGATTAGACTGCTCAACCAGTCTCTTTAAATGGTGATACGCTTCCTCTGGGGTTAATGGACCCGACTCTCGTTCGTTTGGGACGTAAAACTCCCAAACATCGGGGAAGTATCGGATCACAAAACTGGGAATTAGCCCTAGTGCCATTGCCTGTTTTCCGAAGTCTGCTGCTTTTTCTTCGAGGGAGAGCTGATCGTGGTACAGATGTTCACTCATGATTTCCCTTTAAACTTTCGGATTAGCTATCAATTGGGATTGGTTGTTTTTCAGTCCAGTGAAGTTGAAGGCGACTGAGTTGCGTGAGTAGGCTTAATTCTTTCTGCTGTCTCCACTCTATAAGATGATTCTCCAACCGGTGGGCCAGCGCGATCGCACTCTCGGCATGATTGCTTCATCCGAGCAGCTAGTGCGGCACCGTCAAGATTTCTGTACTGCGATAGGCCTCTCAGGATACTCCTATGGTTGGAATAAAATGGTTTCATAGATTACGGACGCCCTGGGAGCCGAAGAAATCAGTTCCGCAGCAACAACCTGTGTGGGGATCTACTAAGTACACACAAATCATTGTGCAGTAGTATGGCGTCAATACCCCCCTGGAGATGCTGATGGAAAATCCCATTCTGATTCATGCTGAAGCTGCCTTTGGTAAAGCTTTTGGAGATCGTCGTTTAGTCAAAAGGGGGCAGCGTTCTATGAAGCGATGAGCCGGGCGCAATCCGTCAACATCCGGGCCATGAGCCGCAATCGAGCCGAACAAGTGGGCTACTATCGGTTT
>CADCWO010000185.1 GCA_902806435.1 uncultured Synechococcales cyanobacterium
ATTGAGCTTACTAATTCTGGTTTGATAGATGTTAGCGGTCGCGGTCCAAGGAGCGGGGAGATCACGCTTCAAGGAGGGCAGATAGGCTTGTCAGGAGCGTCTTACCTACTCGAACAGTCTCGGGGCGCTACTACTCCTGGGAGTATAGATGTTAATGCCACGGGCTCACTGGTGCTTCAAGGGAACATCATTAACCAAAATTCTTCTAATCCTTTGCTTAGTACTAAAGCTCGGACTGGAATAGCGAGCCAAGCCATCGCAGGAGAAGGAGCAAACATCAACATTTCAGCAAGAAATCTACTTCTTAATCAAGCGGGTGGAATCATTTCTTCTGCTCTTCTATCTGGTTCTGGAGGAGATATAAACGTTAAAGCTTCTGATTCCATACAGCTTTCTAGCTTCTCGCCCTTTGATCCTTTATTTGGTATCAGTACAATTTCAACACTTGCTACTGGATTAAGTAGTGGTGGAAAAATTAGTGTTGAAACCCCAAAGCTCCAGCTAGAGCAAGGAGGCTCTATTTTCACATCAGTCTTTGGCTCAGGGCAGAGTGGGGATGTTTTAGTTAAATCAAAATCAATCCAAGTTAGTGGAAATAACCCAATTTCTTTAACACCTACCATCATTGGTACTGTGGGGTTTTCGGGTACAGGGAATGCTGGGGGTGTAGACATCGACACGGAACGTTTAACCCTTCTGAATGGGGGGAATGTGGCCTCCTCAACCCAAGATGATGGTAGGGCTGGCAATGTAAATGTCACTGCCTCAGATTATGTTAAAGTCCTTGGAACGGTATCTGGTTCTATACCAGGTGTAAGATACCCTTCACAAATCATCTCCTCGGGAAACAAAGTAGATCCGCAAGTCCAGAAGCTTTTGGGCTTGCCTCCACAGCCTAGTGGCAATTCTGGAGACGTTGATATCTACACAAATCGTTTGGCCGTAGCCGATGGAGGACAGATCACGGTTAAAAATGAAGGTGCTGGTGAGGCAGGAACCTTAACGACCAATGCGAATAAAGCCATCTTCGAGAACAAAGGGGGGCTTTCAGCGTCTACTGCCTCCGGTAATGGTGGCAACATTCAGCTAAACATCAAGGAGCTACTGCTACTCCGAAGCGGCAGTAGCATTACTGCCTCCGCTCTAGGATTAGGAACTGGGGGTAACATTACCATCAAACCAGATCTAGTTGTGCTTTTAGAAGGTAGCCGTATTGGTGCTGATGCCGAACAAGGTTTGGGAGGGCATGTGGATATCACTGCAAAGGGCCTATTTTATTCCCCAGGCAGCATTACTGCTAGGTCTGCTCTTGGCCCACAATTCAACGGTACTGTGCAACTTAATACTCTTGATACAGACTTTGCTAAGGCCACCGCTCTAGCAGCACCACCACCGCAAGCACCAGAAGTAGCTTCAGTTTGTCAAGGGGGATCAGGCTCCACGCCTAGTCAATTTGTTAAGGCCGGCTCAGGAGGCATTCTGCCTAAGCCAGGTGACTTGCTCCATAGCAGCGCCGGATGGCAAGATCAGCCAGCACAATCAACAGCAGCAGCCGTCCAAGCAGCGGTACTGGATGATGCCGATGATCCTGACGTGCAGGGAGTGATCTTCCATCCTGACGGAACACTTAATTTCATCACCCAGCCTGGTGTGTTCTATAGTTCCTCAACCAAGCTTCCTTGTAAATCAAGCACAGTTAGAAAATAGATTGGATGAACCAAAGCAAGTTTTGGGTCAATATCGTTTCCCTGTTGATTTCCCTTCTAGGCACCTTACCTGCCATAGCGCAAACCAGCCCTGGATATCAGTTCCCTAACCCGATATTGCCTAC
The DNA here is from genome assembly GCA_902806435.1 of uncultured Synechococcales cyanobacterium. Lineage (GTDB taxonomy): Bacteria > Cyanobacteriota > Cyanobacteriia > Thermosynechococcales > Thermosynechococcaceae > CADCWO01. The sequence goes on from CADCWO010000185.1 coordinate 1,832, forward strand.
TCCCCTTCCAAGTCCACAACTACCATTTCCTCAACCTCCTAGCCCTCTAAAGGTTCCGCCCTCCTTAGCTCCATCCGCTCCAGAAGTTCCAACAGGACTCTCGGGCACTTTCACAGTCAGGCAGTTCAAGTTTGAGGGTAGCAAAGCTTTCAGCACCAATCAGCTCCAGGAAGCTGTTGCTCCTTTTACCGGACATCCCATTACCCTCAAAGAGCTGAAGCAAGCTCTGGACGCAATCAACATGCTTTATCTGAAGGCAGGCTACCTGACTTCAGGCATTCGTATTCCTGGATCGTTGAATAGGCAACGCCAATCCTCTAGTAACGTTGTCTTTACTATTCGTGTGATTGAGGCCCAAGTCGAGCAGATCAACGTCCTTGGCAGTGCTCGCCTGCAAAGTTATGTCCGTGCGCGGCTAGAACGAGCTGCCTCTCCTGCCCTAAATGAAGAGCGCCTTCTGGACGCCATACGGTTTCTCCAACGAGATCCCCTGATCAAGACCATCTCAGCAGAACTACTCCCTGGCTCCCAACAGGGCCAATGGATCGTGGGGGTCCGCATCACCCCTCGCCCTCCCCTCAGCGTGCAAGTTGGTTTAGACAACAACCGCTCTCCCGCAGTCGGCTCTCTCCAACGCAGAGTTAGTTTTAGTGATAACAACCTGCTTGGCAGGGGAGATCGTCTACGTCTGGGGTACTTCAACACCCAAGGCAGTAATGCAGGCACAGCTAGCTATACGCTTCCGTACAACACCAGCAACGGCACGCTGCAGTTTGCTACGAGCATCCTCGCCAGTCGAATTATTGAGAATCCATTCAATCAAATAGACCTGCTCTCAAATTTCCGCTCCTATGAGCTTACTGTACGCCAGCCTCTAAGCCGCACGGCTACACAGCGGTCTACCCAAGAATTTGCACTAGGGCTGACTGCTTCTCGCCAAGAGAGTGAAGCTTCTTTGTTAGGAGTCCCTTTCCCTCTCTCAGCCGGGGCTGACGCTCAAGGACGGACCCGTATCTCAGCGGTGCGGTTTTTCCAAGAGTACTCTCGTCAGAGCAACAAGCAGACCCTGGCTTTAAGATCACAATTGAGTGCAGGTCTGAACCTTGGCTCTACTATAAATCCTCAACCGCCGGATAGCCGCTTCTTTAGCTGGCGGGGAGAGGGGCAGTATGCTCGGCTGATGGCTCGTGATACCCCCCTGCTTGTTGGCTTTGGCGTGCAAGCCTCTGATAGATCCCTCGTGCCGATTGAGCAACTCAGCCTAGGGGGACCAGATACAGTACGCGGCTATCGCAAAGACCTGATCCTGGCAAATAGTGGGGCCTTTGCCTCTATCGAAACAAGATTTCCGATCCTTCGCTCTTCCAGGCTACCAGGGCTACTGCAAGTTGCCCCATTCTTTGACTTTGGCACCAGCTTTGATGGTAAACAAGGTTTTAACCTCAATCAGCATCATACCCTGGCCTCTGTTGGGGTTGGTCTGAGGTGGCAGGTAGCAAATGAATTGTTCATGCGCCTCGATTATGGAATTCCCCTGGTGTCTGTACCCGCTCAAGGAGATTCGCTCCAAGCACAAGGGGTTAGCTTCGCTGTCTATTACAATCCGCTCTGAGGTGGACATGGCAAGAAATCGATTTGCAAGCACTGTTAAGTACCTGATTTTGGGTCTGTGTATCGCCGTGTTCACCGTGGTGCAAGCCCAGATCGTTCCGATTGCTGCCCAGGCTGACTTGTTGCAACAGGCTCAGCTCCTGACTCAGCAAGGGAAGACCAACCGAGATCAAGGACGGCCAGAAGCCGCTATCCAAAGCTGGCAGAAAGCGGAGCGGCTTTACCGTCAGTTACACTCTTCCACAGGAGTAGCAGGAAGCCTGATCAATCAAAGCCTGGCTCTGGTGGACAAGGGTCAGCTTCCCAATGCCTGTTCAGCGTTGCTTGCATCTCTCAAGCTTGAGGATGTAGCTTGGCTATGTGGCTCAGTGCTTAACCCACCCCCCAAGCAACCGATCCAGGCGCTGAAGCAAGCTCTAGAGCGTCCCACTGGTTCATCACCTGTGACGCTTTTGGGACTTCAGGAGTTGGGGAATGTCCTGCGGCTACTGGGGGAATTGGATGAATCCGAACTTGTTCTGCGTAAAGCCTTAAGCTTTAGCCAGCGAACTTCCCAAAGTAGCGATGAGATCCGGCTAAGCCTGGGGGATACCGAGCAGACTATCTATACCCAACTGCGTGATCGCTATGCCACCATCAACAATCCGGCCTTACAGGAAGATACTCTAAATCAGCTGCAACATAAAGCGCTTGCTTCCCTCGATTCCTACAGGCAAGTCATAGATTCCCAAGCTCCAGTCCCCATAAAGTTGCAAGCCCGTCTCAATGCCCTGGAGCTACTTCTGGATGCTCACCATTGGTCTGCACAAGTTCGAGCGGGAGAGCCACGGGTTGAAGCATTTCAAGCCCAAGTGGAACGCCAGATAAATCCACTGCTAGAGAAAGTGCTACAAGCTCCGGCTGCTTTTACTCAACTGCCTCCGGCTCAATCTGTCTATGCGCGACTTACCTTTGCTATGCATCTGGCTCAGTTTCCCAAACAGCAGTATCAGGCAGAAGCAACCCAGTTTACAGTACAAGCTCTGGAAACAGCGCAGGCGCTGAAGAACCCACGATTGGAATCTTATAGTTTGGGTCAGTTAGCTCAACTCACCACAGATCCCCAGCAAGCCCAGGCCCATCTGGAACGGGCTCTGCATCTGGCTGAATCGGTCCCAGAAATTGCCTATCAGTGGCAGCATAAGTTGGGCCAGCTTTACCAGCAGAAGGGGCGAACTCAACAAGCACTCCAGAAATATCAGGAAGCAATCGAAAGTCTAGCCCAGGTACGGGGCAACTTATCCTCGATTAACCCCAACCTCCAGTTCTCTTTCCGCGACCAGGTAGAGCCGGTATACCGCGAGTATATTGAGCTTCTGCTGGAGAAACCCAATGCAGATTTAGAAAAAGTGATTCAGGCCAATGAGCGCCTTCAACTAGCTGAGCTGGAGAACTTCCTGCAATGTGGCAGGCTTGAGCTGGCCTCTTTGGATGAGGTACAAGCCAGCACGAGCCAGCCACCAGCGGTTGTGCATGTGCTCTCTGCTGGAGAGCGTTTTGAGGTGATTGTGCGCTCCCCCAACCGCTCCCTGCACCGCTATTCACCAGATGCCGCCCAGTTCACAACGGCCATTGACAACCTGGTGGCGCTGGTCCAAGACCCTGATTTTCAGAACACGGACATCAAGACAATTCAGAATGTATCCCAGCCACTTTATCAACTTATGCTGGCTCCGGCCAGGCAAAAGGGCTATATCCCAGCAACCGGAACCCTTGTCTTTGTGCTTGATGGGAGTTTGCAGAACCTGCCAATGTCTCTCTTGTACGATGGAGAAGACTATCTCATCCGCCACTATGGTCTTGCTGTTGCCCTAGCCTCCCATCTGCAACAACCCCGGCCCCTCAACCGGAATCAGATGCGGACCCTGATCGCCGGATTGTCTCAATCTAGCCCCAGCTTCAGCGCTCCGAATGCTCCGCCGAACCTCGCTGCTTTGCCAGAGGTGATGGAAGAAGTTACAGATATTGGGTCGGTAGTCAAAGCTGAAAAGCTACTCAACGAAGACTTCACTATTGATAAACTTCAGGCAAAGCTTAATCGCAAAGACTTCCCAATTGTGCATCTGACTACCCACGGCCAGTTCAGTTCTGACCCCAACAAAACCGTGATACTCGACTGGAACCAGGCGATAAATGTTAGTCAGCTCAAAGGGTTGCTCACAGGCACCACAACATTGGAGAATAATTCCCTGGAACTACTGGTCTTGAGCGCCTGTGAGACAGCTAAAGGGGACAAGCGCTCTGCTTTAGGCTTAGCTGGAGTTGCAGCCCAGGCGGGTGCGCGTAGCACCGTTGCTTCTCTGTGGCAAGTCAACGCAACCTCCACCGCCCAACTGATGGGCGACTTCTACAAACATCTTCAAACAGACACTAAAGTAGCAGCTATCCGGCAAGCTCAACTTGCCCTGCTGGAGCACCCAGAGAACCCAGATTGGTCTCATCCTTACCACTGGAGTAGTTTTATCTTAGTTGGCGGGTGGCTCTAAGTTGAGCAATCTTCTGCAGCCCTGCCTCTGCCTGAGCAATGGCAGCTGGATCCGAGGCATTGTGACCAAGCTGCTTAGCACGTTCATACTGCACTTGAGCCTGTTGTTGCAGGTTCGCCTCTAAATAGTGATTCCCAAGTTGTTGATAGATTTGCGGGTCCTGACTTCCACCACTAACCCGTGCTTGCAGAACTTCAATCGCTTTATCCAGCAGCCCCTGACCCATGTAGACTGCATCTAAAGTAGACGCCGCTTCATCAGGTGGCAACTTCCAACGCTGAACCAGCTCCTGAGCCATCTTTATTTGCTGGACTGCTGCCTGGGAGAGGAGAGTGATAGTCTTGCGACTACTAATTGAAGACCCTCCTTGGTTGGCGACTACCGTAAGCGTATAGACATTGCCAGATGACAAAGGAGGAGCATCCGCAGGGTAAGACAGTGTCGTGTTTCCCCGCACGGATTTTCCAAAATTTACTCTTGGTTCTCCTGGTCCCTTAACTTTGACGATATACTCCCTCGCTCCAGGAGTCGGCATCCAGGACAATCGGGGCCGTGTTTCCATCAACACTTTGCCATAGGGCGTAATCATCTGTGGAGAATTGGGGGATTCCTCTGGCCCCTTGCGAGTGCAACTAGCTTGCGTGTCTGTGGGGCAGGAGATCCGACGAGCAGCAGGAGGAGCGCATCCTGGCAGAGCCGTTGCTTTCGCACCAATCAGGTTGAAAATCCCTGTCGTGCTGTAGCAGAGGAATTGATAGCGCTGACCTGGAATCAGCGCTGGGCGTTCTCCCTGGCAAAGCGTCTGTGTGGATACTTTTTGGGCTGAGGAAAGAGCCAACTTGCCAATTGAGACACACTTCGTTTTGCCGACTAGATTGTTAGCAAGTGCAGTTACTTGATTGCAGTATAAGGCGACTAATACTACAGCAGCTTGCTTGATTAATATTTTCAGATTCACTTCTACTCAGTGTGATTGACAACCTTAAAGCGCCCCAGAATATACGAGACTTTCGCGGCTTGCTACCTACACAACATGATCTACTGTAGGCTAAAACCACCACGAGCGATCAACAAGCAGCAAGCTATAATTTTCAGCCTCCACCTACGTGTTTAGGGAGTTATGTCCCCTCCAGTTTTGTAGACTCGATTAAGCACCTGGTTCCGCCACTGATTTACCTCTGGCAGGTCCAGGAAATTATTGCGTTGCAAGCATTCTCTCCAGTTTCTGTTAGCACCCACTTTGTTACCTTGGCCTTCCTGTACCTGAGCTAGCAGGCAGTAAGCATCGGGGCGAGTAGGGTCTTGCTGGATGGAGCGCTCCAGTTGCTCTTGAGCCTGTTGGTAGTACCTCTTGGCCTGTGGAGAGCGCCCCTGCTGCTGCTGAGACTCGGCTAGTCCCAGCAGGGTCCAACCCAGATTTTTCAGGTAGATCGCTTGGGCTTGTGGCTCCTCAGCCTTGGCGACCGCTTGCTGGGCGTAGGGAAGGGCGGCACTGTAATCCTTTTGTCTATTTTTGAGGCGGGCCAGGGCGCTGCTGACCATACCCTCCTGGTCAGCTCCTAGCCGCATTGCTTTGATGAACTCAGTTTCGGCTAGCGCATACTTGTTGTGCAGCTCGTAAAAATCCCCCAGGTTGTAGTGCGTTTCAGGATCCTTGGAATCTATCGCAACTGCCTTTTGGTATGCCTGCTGGGCACAGGTGTTATCCCCGGAGTCCTGGCAGGTTTGCGCTAAGTTGAGGTGAGCATTAATACTTTGAGGGTTACTCTTGGCTGCTTTCTCGAAGTACCCCCTGGCAGCCTGAGCTGACCCGGGAAGATCAGAGCGCTGAACCTGCAGTCCCACAAAGAAGTAGTAATAGTAAGCGGCAAGTGAGGCGACTTTATAGACTCCAAAAACCGAAAAGGCACCCAGCACCACCAGCCCTATCCTGAACTGGGGAGACCGTCTCGTTCGGTAACGCTTGAGCTGCCGGGGTAAACGCTTTTGGAGATGGTACACAATTGCTTGTGTGTTCTTTGGACGTTTAGCCGGGGCATTTTCCATTAGCTCGTCTAGAAAGTCGGCCAGGGGCTTGTCGATCTGGGGGGCTTTATCCCGCCACCTCAGCTTTCTAGTTTCAGGATTGACTGGCAGTTCAATCAAAGAAATACCTGTGGTCAGGTACACAAACGTCCGCCCCAGCGCAAAGAAGTCTGATTGCGGGATTGCTTGACCGTCGATTTGCTCAGGGGGTGAAAAACGCGTGGAGTGGATGAGTGTCATATCGTAGTGCTTGCCAGTGCCACTATCACTGCTACCGCTGCTGATTTTAGCAAGATAAGTATCCGTCACCTCCCGTGAACCGCCAAAGTCGATCAGGCCAAGTGCCCCATCAGGCTTGAGCACGATGTTGCTGGGCTTGATGTCGCGGTGGAAAAAGCCCCTCTCATGGACGTGATGGAGAATCTGGGCTATTTGCTCTAACCAACTGAGCGCTTGTGGTTGTGAGATGCGCCCGTGCTGCTCAATCCACTCCTCCAGATTTACCCCTTCCAGCTTCTCCAGTGCCAGACAGTGCAAAGGGAAGGGCATGCCTGGAACCGCTATGCTGAAATGATCATCGAGATCAACCTTGGGAATACCGGGGTGATCCAGCATTTGCAAACAGTGAGCTTCCCGCGCCTGCAATGCAATATACTTCTCATCCCTCGACTTGAGAACTTTCAAGACCTTGTGGACCCCCGGTGGGCTGATCCACGACCCTTGCTCATCAACTACCTCAAAGACATCGGTAGCATGGTCCAGTCGGATTGGGCGTAAGGGCTGGAGAATGCGGAACCGATTGTGAATGAGCAAAGAAGTGCCGCAACAGAGACAGGCTGGGGCTTCTTCTGGGTTCTCCCGCCTGTCGCAGCGCGGGTTAATGCAGTAGCTCACGCTTCACACCAGGGGAACTAGCTCCAGAACCGCCAAGCGATGCCGAGACAAGCCCCAGCGGATCTTTGAGAATGTATTGCTGGATGATTGGATGCAAGGTGAAACTGGGTCCCCCCACGTCTGGCTGCGTTAGGTTAGTCCCGGACACAACCAATGCTCTTGCCCCCAAGGATTCGAGCGCTTTGATCAGCTCTGGCAGTGAGACAGGAGTATTTTCCTGAACACTCAGCTCACTGAATAGCTTAGTGACAGGAATTTGGCTTGCTCCTTGGGCCAGCTCCTGCGCCAGGTAGACCATGACTCGCTTCTCAATGCTACTGAGCCGCCCATTCTTCCCAAATCGTTGATTCAAAAAATCCTGAAACAGATCACTGACCAGGGAGCTTTTGTGCTCCAGGAATACCTGCACAACACTGCCGCCAAAGAAGTTTTGAATCCTACTGGCTGCCAACTCTAGCAGCAGGGGATTTCCTTGATAGCCCTCAATCAACTCCATCCATTTATCTTCATCCTGTAATCCTTTGGCTCTGAGCAGTTCTACTGCCTCTAAGCGTTGCAGTCCCTCTAGCTTCAGAGAGAATACAGGCCGCTTCAAGTTCTCCAGCTTTGTGAGTTCTGCGAACGGTTCCTGAGTGGTCAGCACCAAACAGCTTTGGTGCTGCTCCTCTGCAATCCTTCTGAGAAACACCTCATATTCTTTAGCCTGCTCTACCGGGCCGAACAACACGGCTTCGGCTCCATCCAACACGATCAGGCACCGGCAGGACTTCAAGCGCTCTACCAGCAGTGTAATTTTTGCCTGGGGGTATTCCGGCAGCTCCATTTCTGGTCCAGAGGCAGAACCAAGCAGCCGCAGCAGATCCCCAATGAGTTCTTGCAGAGAGGGGCCGTAGCAGAGCGATTGCCAGACAAAGCGCTCGAACGGCGGTTGCGGTTGGGCCAGTACTCTTTGCAGTAGTCTCGCTGCCAAGGCACTTTTGCCCACCCCTTTGACGCCCCTGATTGCAATGCAGCGCTTTTGCAGGACTTTCTGGCTCAACTCATCTAACTCCTGCAGGCGACCCCAGAAGCTAGAGACATCAGGGGGTTGGCCCTTGAGCAAGGCTCTGGCGTCCTCTGAAAGAGCATCCCGATCATGGTGGGCCAGGGCTTGAGCTTCCTCAGCAATCGCTCGCTCGACAACAGAGCGAAACCGCTTTTTCGTAATTCGCTCTCCCGTGGCTAGAACCGCTCTCAAGGTGGC
>CADCWO010000186.1:0-23556 GCA_902806435.1 uncultured Synechococcales cyanobacterium
TGTTTTCGGGTACTTTAGCGGTTGCTGGAAATGCTGCGAGCCGCTTGGCGTACCAAAGTAGTACTTCATAACGTTGCTTAGGCTCAGAAAGCCGCTGAAAACGCTGAACAACACGTGATAGGGAGTCCGGCAAGAGGTCTGTAGTGGACGACATCATGAAAAAAATGATAATCGTTATCGCTCTAGTCGAAAATTAGGGGTGAAGTAAAGATGGAACCTGCACCAGAATTCCCTTCTTAAGGACTGCGATCGCCCGCTGTTCATCAGCCCGACCCTAATCCCCACATGCTACGAACATTTGCTGAATCCCATTGCGGTGAATTGTTACCACCCTATGATTTGCTGGGGACAGAGTTATTCCAGAATTTTTGTCAGGAGGTAACTTGTCGCTGGCAATTGCAGGATCAGGTCTATCCCGCTCAGGTGGTGCAGATTAAACAGATCGCTCACCCTTTGCGCTCGCGGTTTCGCTTAAGCCTGGCAGATGGACGATCCTTGAGAGCGCGACGGGTTGTCTTAGCCATCGGAGGGGGTATGCCTTACGTTCCAGATTGGATTAGCCGGGTTCAATCGCCCTACCCACCTGATTGCTTCTGTCATTCCCACCAAGTTGATCTGCCAGGAATGCAGTTGTTTGGGGAAGAGGTACTGATTGTGGGCGGTAGATTGACCAGTGGGCACCTAGTAGCCGGAGCGATTGACAAAGGTGCTCAGGCAATATTGATATCACGACGCACCTTTCAAGAAAAACTGTTTGGTGCAGAACCGGGATGGCTGGGACCAAAATACCTAAACAGCTTTTGGGCAAAACCTAGCTGGAAGACCGCTGGCAGATGATCCAGCAAGCCCAAAACGGTGTTTCAATAATTCCGGTGCTCATGACCCAACTGAGGCGACTGCATCGTGAAGACGAAGTGATTCTCTGCAAACAATGCCAGGTATAAAAAGCCATTGGCAGATTCGCCGTGAGGACGGGGTGGAATTTGACTGCGATCGCATCTGGTTATTCACTGGAACCAAACTGGATATTACCCTATGTTCACTCTTGAAGGAGGCGCTCGATGCTCATCCAATCGAAATTGTCAAAGGTTTGTCTGTTCTGGATAAACATCTCCGCTGGCAAGGCTGTGAGTTATTTATTATGGGTGGATAGGCAGTGCTCCAAGCCGGCCCGGTGGTTCGGAATCTGTCTAGCGCAAGAATGGCAAGCGATTGCATCATCCCTGCGCTAACCAAACCTAGTCTTGCTTTTTCTACCGCCAAAAGTGCTTAAAAAGTTCCATCAGCAAAGTCGTTGGCTGACAGCATAAGACGTAGTAATAAGTATTGAATAAGGTATGATAATGATAATCATTACTGCAGTAACTTGTGCTTAAGCCTGTATCGAGGGATTTGCCCTATCAATAGAGCTAGGGACTATGACAGAGTGAGAAATATTTATGCTGGCTCCTCAGCTTGGGTCTAGTTGACTCTGAACCTTCAGTAATCAACAAGCTGCTTGAAAAGTAAAACGAAAGAACTTTACGGTGTCTATGGAAGCTCAACGAACCCGTAGTCAAGAGCAAATTCTTCAACTGTTAGGCAAGCTCGGTCGTGAAATCTCTGCCCAAGCACTTTATGTGGAGCTGCGTCATCATCGTCAAGGTGTAGGATTAGCAACGGTCTACCGATCCTTAGAAGCTTTGAAGCTTGGAGGTGTAGTTCAGGCGCGAACGCTAGCGAACGGCGAAGCAGTTTATAGCCTTGTCCAGGAAGACAAACACCATCTGACCTGTCTACAGTGCGGGGCTTCTGTTCCCATTGATGCTTGCCCAGTTCATGAGCTAGAGGCTCAGCTTCAAACCTCTAAACGCTTCAGAATTTACTACCACACACTAGAGTTCTTCGGGTTGTGCTCGCTATGCGAGCATCAGCACTTAGCTGGAGCATGACTTTACTGATTTCTATTTCAGATTCGGGCAGGATTCACTGACATCTTAAGTTATTCAAAAATTAGCTTGACTTTTAGAATGAGAATGATTATTATTCTCTTTGTCGAAGTATTTTAATGCTTCTCAACTGCATAGACTGAATCGCTCAAGCTTTACCAATTGCTCAGTAGATCCGTAAAACATGGCCCTATTGGAGACGCACAAGCTTCCTTAAGCAAGTCCTGCTTCTAATCAATTTGCCTTACTCAAAGGTTAGGAGAATTTTATGCCCAGTCCAAGAGTCAAACCGCCGCGATCTATGATCATGCAGCCTTCTGCAGGAAAGGCCAGTCGGAGACCATCGCTCCTTTCTCAACATGGAACGCTGTACCTGCTGACTTTAGCAACAGTGGCAGCGGTGGGACTAGGCAGTTGCGCTTCAGTGTCAAACAAGTCTAGGAGTTCGACCTCGCCGCAGGCTCAAGTACCTCCAGAGGGCGAGTTGAAGGTGGTGACGACAACGCTGTTTGTTACAGATTTCACAAAGGCGGTGGCAGGGGACCGGGCTGAGGCCACATACTTGATCCCAACTAACGTTGGTCCCCATGACTATCAAGCTAAGCCAGAGGATGCCCGCACCATCGCAGAGGCTGACGTGCTGGTGAAGAATGGGCTGGGGCTGGAAGAATATCTAGATGATCTGATTGCCAGCGCGAACAACCAGAATCTGAAGACTATTGATACAAGTCAAGGTGTGCAGACCATCTCCAATGAAGAGTTTGAAGGGCAGAAACATGTAGCAGGTAAGGAGCATGTAGCAAATGAAGAGCCTACACTAAGTGAGGAACATACTGAAGTGGAAACAGGGGCGGGTGGTCATGAACATGAAGGAGAACTCAATCCTCACATTTGGCTTGACCCAGCACGGGCTATCCAGCAGGTGGAGAATATTCGCAATGGTCTGATTGCTGCTGACCCACAGGGCAAGGATACTTACACAGCTAATGCTGCTGCCTACATTAACAAACTCAAGACCTTGGACGCTGAGTTTGCAACAGCGCTCAAGCCCTATGCAGGCAAGGAGTTTGTTACCTACCACGACTTCGCGCCCTACTTTGCCCAGAGGTACGACCTCAAAGCCGAGTACCTAGTAGGGGTGCCAGAAGAAAACCCAGCTCCTGGGGATGTGCAGCGGGTGATCAAGGCAGCTCAATCGTCTGACCTCAAGACGCTACTAACCGAGCCGCAGGCAGGTGAAGGGACCTTGTCAATGCTGTCCAAGGATCTTAAGGTGCAGGTAAGTAGCTTTGATCCAATCGAAACCAGTGGACCGGAAGGTGTGCAGCCGGATTACTACCTTACTATAATGCGTCAGAACGTCAAAAATCTCCAAACTGCCTTTGGGCAGTCAACCCAGTCACAACTACCCGTCTGGTCGCCTGCGCGAGCCTTTGCTGTCGTGGTGACACAGCCGATAGGATCGGGACTGAGCTGGTAAACAAGGACCTATGGAATCAGTTCTTAAAGTTGAGAGGCTCACAGTTTATCGTGGTAACTATGCAGCGGTACGAGAGGTGTCATTTTGTCTAAAGCCTGGCACAGCTACGGCAATTATTGGTCCTAATGGAGCTGGCAAAAGCACGCTTGTCCAGGCGATTCTGGGCATTTCGTTGCGGCAGGCGGGTAAGGTCTCAATCCTCGGCCAGTCGCTTGGCACCTCTGGACACCTCCCTACTCGTGTCAGGCAAAACATTGCCTACCTCCCCCAAAGCTTCTTATTTGACCGGGGCATACCCATGACCGTAGCTGAACTCGTGGATTTGGGTTGGGGAAAGCCAGGCCTCAGCCTTCCTTGGGTGGGGCTGAGGGAGCGCCACCAAGCAGTGATCCAGGCTTTAGCTCAGGTCAATGGCAGCCACCTGATGCACCAGTCCATTGGCAGCCTTTCGGGAGGAGAAACCAAACGAGTTTTACTGGCCTATTGCCTGGTCCGTCCACGCAAGCTGTTGATTCTTGATGAAGCGCCAGCAGGGCTAGATTTCCAAGGGGAGCTCGAGTTCTACCAGTTGCTCAACCAGCTCAAGCTAGAGTACGGCTGGTCTATCCTGCAAATTTCCCACGACCTGGACATGGTTAGTCGCCACTGTGACCAGGTTATCTGCCTGAACCGTTCCTTGATCTGTCAGGGCTCTCCTGAGGTTGCTCTATCCCCGGAGAACCTAATGGCAGCCTATGGGCCAGAATTTACTCGCTACCACCACTCTCATTAGCATTATGTCGATTGACACTGAGACTGCTCGCCTTATCGGGCTGTTCCAATTCCCTTTCATGCAGCGAGCACTCCTCAGTAGTGTCGTGACGGGTTTGCTAGGTGGGTTGCTGGGAAGTTTTGCTATTTTGCGTCAGCTTTCCTTCTTCAGTGATGCCCTCGGCCATTCAGCACTTCTAGGCATTACCCTGGGACTCTTGCTAAACATAAGCCCTGTCTTAGTTTTGCTCCCATTCGCTGTACTGTTCGGTCTAGGGATGCTCTACCTACTTGAGCGAACTCAACTGTCAACAGATGCCTTGCTCAATATCATCTACTCCTCTTCAGTAGCACTGGCCGTAATTGCTCTAACCTTCATCAAGAGCTACAAGGGCAGCTTAACCCAGTTATTGTTTGGCGATATTCTAGCAGTTCGAGAAACGGACTTGCTGCTGAGCATCCTGCTGCTACTGGTCTGTGCTGTCTTTCTAGGGCTGACGCTACGGACTCAGATGTTGTTGACGCTGCATGAATCGCTAGCCAAGGCACAGGGTATTGCTGTACAAACCCAGCGGACCTGGTTTGTGGTGTTGCTGTCTCTCGTCGTAGCCTTGTCTATCAAAGCTGTTGGTGTGCTGCTAGTGAGTACCTTTATCGTGTTCCCAGCTTCTACGGCAAGATTACTCAGTCAGAGGTTTACAGGCTACATCTTAATGTCTACAGGGCTAGGAGCCCTCAACGCCGTCACTGGCTTGGGGTTGTCTGCTGCACTGAACCTCCCGTCGGGGCCCAGCATAGTCATTACTCAAATGGCGCTGTTCCTGCTTACAATTGCTCTTTCCTCTCTTAGATTGATCTCAAGCCCTGAGGGGATTTAATGAGGACGGTGGTAGGATATACACCTTATTTGTCCGCTACCACCAACTCACTAAACCATGTTCATCGCCGTAGATCTTGTTCGCTTGGTTGAGCTGTTACAATTTCCCTTCATGCAACGGGCGCTTTTAGGGGGAGTGCTTTTAGGTCTACTTGGTGGACTATTAGGTAGCTTTGCTATTCTGCGCCAGCTTTCCTTCTTCAGCCACACTGTCGGCCATGCTGCTCTGTTAGGAATTGTGTTAGGGGTGCTGCTGAATCTGGACCCAACCCTGACGCTGCTGCCCTTTACGGTCTTCTTTGGGCTAGCTGTGATCTACCTGATTGCCCAAACAGATTTGTGGAGCGATACGGTACTCAACATTGTGTTCTCTGCTTCCCTGGCAGTAGCAGTGATTGCTTTAAGTTTTATTCAGGGCTACCGGGGTAGTCTGATGAACCTCTTATTCGGAGATATTCTTGCGATTACGACAAAGGACCTAATCTTGAGTCTAGCAGTGCTAGTGGTGAGTGCTGTATCGCTGGGGCTAACACTAAGAGCACAGGTACTGTTGACTCTCCATGAAGAGATGGCAAAGGCACAAGGAGTAGCAGTGCGGAGCCACCGGATTTGGTTTATAGTCCTGCTATCGCTGGCGGTGGCTATTGCAATCAAAGCAGTGGGTGTACTGCTGGTAAATGCTTTTTTGGTAATCCCAGCAGCAACAGCAAAGCTGCTCAGTCAGAAATTTGCAGCTTTTGTACTGCTCTCAACGGCGATCGGAGCTCTCAGCGCTGTCCTAGGTATCCTACTGTCGGCGGCGCAGAATCTAGCCTCAGGTCCCAGTATTGTCGTGGCCCAGTTTGCCTTATTTGTGATCGCGGTGGCGCTTTTCCGCCTCAGGCGACTACCATCACCTAGTGAAAGAGGTGCTGGAGTGCATTAATGGCTGTTTGGGGCTTGTGTAGCAATAAAACGACAAACAACAATAAGGCTGAAACGTATAAATTACCGGGCTTGCTGAATCCATACTCTGCCTTTCTGGCAAGCGATGTCTACCAAGCTATACACAGAGGGAAAGGTTGAAACCCTTATAAATACATTCCTTACGTTAAAGGGTTTCCGGTTCAACCCGGTTAATGCCCTTAACAGGCGATCCTGTTTTAGCGCTCGCTCAATATCTAGCATCTTCTTGTCTGAGTGCTGCTCTTTATTCTCGTTTATTTCCCAACAGGTTCATTAAAGTTAGCAACTTGCACAGAAGCCAGATTGAAGGTCGATTTGACAGATGGTGTTCACTATTGAGCGCTCTGCGTATTAAATCAGCAGGGTAAACTGGGAACTCTAGAACAGTAAGTTGCTGTTTTAGAAACTGTGATGTTCGTTAAGGGTTTGGGGTTGGCTCTAGCGATCAATGGTCTTTTACTCGCTGTCACTGAACTGTCGAGTTATGTTTATTCTTCATCTCAGTCAAGGGTAGGCGGCGCTAAGCAATTGGCTGCCCACATTTCAACCCAAGAGCAACCCATAACAGGTTTCTGTAACCCTCTAAGCAAAGCTAGTCATGTTTCTCAAGGGCCAAATGGCAACTACACTCATCAGGGAAGGATGCAGTATGCCTATGACTATGCTGTAGATATAGGAACACCCGTCTTTGCCATGCAACCAGGGAAGGTTATTGAAGTTGTTGACCGCTATCCAGATACAGGTGGGGGCCCAGAAAAAATTCACGAGGTTAACTATATTCTGATTGACCACGGCAAAAACTACCGCTCTGCGTATCTTCATCTGCGCCAGGGCTTTCAAGAGCGAGCCACTGTTCGCAAGGGTGATCGTGTTAAGGCTGGAGATTTGATCGGTTACAGCGGCAACTCTGGCTGGAGCACGGGAGCCCATCTTCATGTTGAGGTTCACAAGAAAGTCCAGGGTACATTTGGTCAGACGATCCCCTTCACTATGGACTCTCAGTGCCATGCGGCAACAATTACTGCTGTAAGCCAATAACTAAGATTGATAATCACTGTGAGAAAATAGCAGCTTGGAGGTATCAAGTACTCAATCAACCTCAGTTCGGATTAAGCAGCATGAGACAAGGCTGCATCTAAAGCCAGAGGCACTACAGTTGTAGATAGAATGAGGGAAATAAGGGTGAATATGAAGGTTACCAATGCAGGAGGAGTTTAACCTATTTCCCAATGGGCAGGCACTAGAAGCTCTGTGTGCCTGGAGCGATAACCTCAAGTCATTCCAGCAACGTATCGGCAAATACTTTGCCCGCTCTGAAGCCAAAGGGGCAGCCTTTGACTAGATTCAAGCTTTGCTATGTCCAGTGGAACGGAAAAACGGTTGGCAGATGGCACAGCAGGTAGGATACGCGAATCCCTATCGCTTGCAGCACTTGCTGGGAAGAGCCAGATGGGATGAGGAACAGGTGTGTGCCGAGGTGAGGGATTATGTAGTCGCTCATCTGGATGATGGAGCAGGAATCTTGGCCGTAGACGAAACCAGCTTCC
The DNA here is from genome assembly GCA_902806435.1 of uncultured Synechococcales cyanobacterium. GTDB lineage: Bacteria > Cyanobacteriota > Cyanobacteriia > Thermosynechococcales > Thermosynechococcaceae > CADCWO01. Next base: position 7,528 of record CADCWO010000186.1, read on the forward strand.
TGAAGAGGGGAGAAGAATCAGTTGGGGTGGGGAGACAATACTGTGGTCTAACAGGACAGATAGAAAACTGTCAAGTTGGAGTGTTTCTCGCCTACATCAGCTTGAAGGGGCAGAGCCTGCTCGACCGTCGCCTTTACCTGCCGAAGTCCTGGGCCCAGGATCGCCAACGACGTAAGAAGGCCCATATTCCTAGCAAGGTGAGGTTCGCTACGAAAACTGGATTGGCTCAAGGGATGTTGCAATCGGCAATCAAAGCTGGGATACGCCCAGCCTGGTTCGTAGCTGATGAAGTCTATAGCCGGGATGCCTCTTTCTGGCGATGGCTAGAGCAAACGGCGAGACAGCCCTATGTACTCACTGTCAACAAGCGACAACCCACACCCATCAACTTCCAAACCTGTTATGCCGAAGACCTCGCTCGCACCGTTCCACCCGAGGGGTGGCAGCGACTTAGTACTGGAGCGGGAACAAAGGGAGAACGGTATTACGACTGGGCTCGTGTCCAACTAAGTTGCCGTCAGCCTGAAGGATTTAGCCGTTGGTTTCTCTTGCGCCGTTGCCCTGAACATCCTGATAACCCAAGTTTTATCAGCTACTATCAAGTTTTCGCTCCGAGCGACACTTCCCTAGAAACTATGGTCGGAGTTGCCGCTCAGCGGTGGCGCATCGAGGAGTGTTTTCAATTCGCCTTCATATCAACTGGGCTTAGGGGATTACGAAGTACGCTCATGGACGGGCTGGCATCGCCACACTGCCTTAGTCTTAGCTGCACAAGCCTTCCTCTCGGTGTTGCGTTATCAAGCCGAACCGCTGGGAGAACTCTCAACTGCTCCCTTTTTTTCTCCTCAGGTGGGGGCTGGCTCTCTGGTTGCGTTCAAAGCGGTCCGTGGGCTCTCGTCCGGCTCAGTCTCGCCGAGTTGAGGCGATGGGTCTGGAGGTTTTTATTCCCCCGCTCCTGGTCTTTAGAGTCGATCCTACATTGGTCTTTTTGGCGCAGACATCATCAAGCTCTTGCTCGTTACCATCATTACCGTAAGCGTTCCCAAGCTCCCTAATAATTATCTACAACTGTAGTGCGAGCTCCCCTACCAGCATTGTCAAAATAACCCTTCATCGCTGGTGCCATAAATTGGTCAAATCTATGCTAGTTTCTTGCGATATGGACGTTCTACAGGGATGAATGGCATCTCGACGAGATACGAGTGCTCATCAATAGTGAGGTAGTTTGGCTCGAGCGAGCCGTTGGCTAGCACGTCAATGTGCCGACATCCTGGTGCAGAAGCGTCCAACAAGCGATCTGCTGAAGGGCTTTGGCTACGTGCTCAGGGTTCTGGTCACGAATAAGTTACGAACCTATGGAGCTGCAAAACGAGAAGTGATGCCGAGCTTAGAAAATTGACAGTATTTGAGGCTGAACAACCGAGCAAAAAATTCACATCAACCAATGCCAGAGCGACGAGAACAGCGGATGAAGCGATTTAAGTCAGTTGGGCACGCCTCCCGTGTGCCTTTGAGATTGTTGGCAGTCACTTGCAACTTGGCCGATACCAGAGGACTGCAGCAACCTGCCGCCAGGTTATGGAGAAAAGATTCCGAGTGTCAAAGAGGGCACCCTTGGGTGCAAAGCGGATTCAACAGAGAAATATAATTTGCGGTAAGAACAGAAGTAATTGACTAAGTTAATGTGACAGTGCCAGTTTTACAAAAGAGGTTTTGCGTGTTCCCAATTTTACCCAGCAAGCGAAGTGGGGTAATTCTCGAAGGTTGGCGCTGGCTATACCGCTGCTACGCGGTGATCTTTTTATTCCTCAGTCTGAGCTTAACGGGCTGTGCGCCACATTATAGTGCGACTGCTGGCCCTGACGGAGTAATCCACCTGACTTTGTGGCAGGGCATTAACCCTCCGGCAAATCGAGAGGTGTTGCGATCGCTGGTTGAGCGCTTCAACCAAACCCATCCCCAAATCCAAGTTGAGTCCTTATATGTGGGGCAGCCGGACCAGCAGATGCCCAAGATCCTGGCGGCAGTAGTCGGGAATGCGGTACCAGATTTACTTTGGTTCAACCCCAACTTGACCGGGCAACTGGTAGAGCTGAACGCAATTCGCCCTTTAGATGATTGGCTGGCAACTTCCCCAGCGGGACAGCAGATTGACCCGGTGCTAAGAGAAGCAATGCAGCTGCGTGACCATACCTGGTCCGTCCCCTTTGGCACCAATAACGTTGGTGTCTTTTATCACCCGCAGATGTTCCAGGCTGCTGGCATTACCCAGTTGCCCCAAACTTGGGCGGAATTGCGCCAAGTAGCAAGAATGCTAACCCGCGATACGGATGGCGATCGCCGTGTGGACCAGCACGGCATCCTGCTCTCTTTGGGTAAGGGTGAGTTCAGCGTGTTTACCTGGCTGCCCTTTTTGTGGAGTGCCGGCGGGGAAATTGCCAGTGACCCCTCTGAGGGAAAAATAAATATTGTGCAGCCAGGGGCGATCGCCGCCTTGCAGCTGTGGCGAGATTTAATTCAGGATGGCAGCGCAATCTTATCCTTGCCGGAGCGCGGGTTTGAGTTGGATCAATTTCTAGCCAAAAAGGTGGCGATGCAACTATCTGGCCCCTGGACGCTGGGGCAACTACAGCATGGGGAAGATTTTGGCGTATTTCCAATTCCGGCAGCCCAGCAACCGGCAACCGCTTTGGGGGGAGAGAACCTATTTGTATTCAAAACAACTCCAGAGCGGGAACGTGCTGCCCTAGTTTTTACAGAATATGTGAGCAGTGAGGCGTTCCAAACCGAATGGGCACTGAAGACCGGGTATTTACCTGTCAACTTAAAGTCCCGCCAAAGTTCTGCCTACCAAGCGTTTGTGGCCCAGCAACCAGCAATGATGGTGTTCTTAAACCAAATGGCCGTAGCGCGATCGCGACCTGTGTTTCCCGGCTATGCCCGTGTTTCGGAGAATTTAGGGCGGGCGCTGGAAGCGACACTTTTAGGTAACGATCCAACAGCGGCTTTGCAAGCTGCTCAGCGGCGACTCGATCTCGTTTTTGGAGATGACTCTTAAGCCAAGCAACAGATTGACTATAATTTGGACGAGTATTGTAGTCGTTACCTTTGGTACAAAATCTGTTATGCCTCAGGCACCTAAGCAGTTCTCGGTTTTGGGAATGCCCATCCATCTGCTAGAAAACTATCCCCACTGGCTCGTCTCCCGATTAAATGAGAAACAGGGCACTCATATTGTTACGCTGAATGCTGAAATGACGATGGAAGCCAGGATAAACCCTCAGTTGGCGGAGGTGATTCGCCAGGCAGACCTGATTATTCCCGATGGTGCCGGCGTGGTTCTGTATCTAAAATTGCATGGATTTCGCGTTCGGCGCTGCCCCGGAATTGAACTGGCAGAAAACCTGCTGCAAGAGTCTGTAGAGCCGGAGCACCCCTGGCCGGTCTTCTTCTACGGGGGTGCACCCGGTGTGGCTCAAGCCGCCGCCGAAACTTGGCAACAGCGCATTCCCGGTTTAGCAATTGTTGGCACGCAGCACGGCTATCACACCCCTGAGGAAGAAGAGGCGATCCGGCAAACCCTCAAGGAAACCCAGCCCCGTCTGATCATGGTCGGTCTAGGAGTACCTCGCCAGGAATACTGGATTAGGCAACACCGCCAACTGTGCCCGCAAGCGATTTGGATCGGTGTCGGTGGCAGTTTTGATATCTGGGCAGGTCTCAAGTCGCGGGCTCCAGATTGGCTCAAAGATAATCATTTGGAGTGGGTTTACCGGCTGTACAAAGAACCTTGGCGCTGGCGGCGAATGCTTGCTTTGCCTAGGTTTGCTCTCTATGCGCTTGTTGAGCGTCTGGCTAAAAATGTCATAACGCGCCACCAGACGTCGTAGATAGTTTGGTAAACTAGCTCCTTAATTGCTCCGCTAATTGCTGCACTAGCAATTGGCATCAAAATTTTACTGGATTGGCGATGACTCAAGCTCTGGATAGAAATTCAAGGGATCCACTGACAACTCGCCGGAGTGACCAGCATCAAATAGAGGGCATTGCTCCTACTGCTAGCCCATTCATGGTGCAATTTAATGGGGTAACCAAGACCTATCGCAACGGTACGGTTAGCCTGCTAGATATCGACTTGAAGGTAGAACGGGGAGATTTCTTATTTATCACAGGACCTTCTGGCTCCGGGAAATCAACCTTAATGAAGCTGATCTACGGTGAGGAACGACCCGATCGCGGGGCAGTGGTTGTCGATAACTGGAATGTTGGCCTGCTCTGGGGTGATCGCCTATCACGCTTGCGCCGCCGCTTAGGAATTGTCTTCCAAGATTACCGGCTGATTCCGCGCCGCACCGTGTCTGAAAATGCCGCTCTGGTTCTGCGGGCCCAGGGAGTACCGCGTACCGAAATTCAGCGTCGCTTACACCCTGCTTTGGAAGTTGTGGGCCTCCAGGATAAAGCAAACTGTTTTCCGGAAGAACTTTCCGGCGGAGAGCAACAGCGCGCCAGTATTGCGCGGGCGATCATTGGCACTCCCGATCTGCTGCTGGCCGATGAACCGACGGGCAACCTTGACCCAGAGAATGCTTGGCAGGTGATTAAAATTCTTAAACGATTAAACACCGTAGGCATTACGGTGATGGTTGCTACTCATGATGCCTCTTTGGTCCAAAAGTCCCAGCATCCAGTGATCCGCTTACACCAGGGCCGCCTCCAGCCAAAGGTGGCAAGCTAATGGCACACCTGCAAGCTCCCAAGCGCCCTAAGTGGCTCAATCCGGAATCTTTACTCACCCGTTTGGATTACCTACTGCGAGAGACAGGTCTGGGCTTGCGGCGCGGTGGCTGGATGAACTGGGCGGCGATTAGTACAATGACGGTCTTGCTGTTTCTGTTTGGCATTAGCCTCCAAACCTCCTGGCAGATAGATGGCTTGCTAAACCAGGTGGGCAGCCAGTTAGAGGTCTCAGTTTACTTGAAGCCTGGCGTTGCTGTCGCTCCCCTGCGATCGCAGGTAGCGAAATTACCCCAGGTAGCTCGGGTAGAGATCATTTCTAAAGAGCAAGCTTGGCAGGAGCTGCTAGCGGATATGGGCACAGTTGACATCGCCGATGCTGCTGCTGATCTAGGCGGTAATCCGCTCGTAGATGAGCTAAAAGTGAAAGCTCAGACCCCTGCAGCCGTTCCTAAGTTAGCAGAACAACTAACCCAGCTCCCAGAAGTCGATGGTGTTCAATACTTGGAGGATGCCCTCAGCCACCTGCAAAAACTTGGTCAAGGGCTGAATTGGGTGGGGTTGACAGTGACAACGATTTTAACAGTGACTGCCATCTCCGTCATCACAACCACGATCCGGTTAATTGTCTTGGCTCGCCGCCATGAAATCGAAGTGATGCAGTTGGTGGGAGCAACAACGACTTGGATTTATTTACCGTTTGTGCTGCAAGGGGTAGCTTTTGGGCTGATCGGGGCGGTGATTGCTTGGAGTTTTATCGCTGCCACCCAACGTTTTATCGCACAACTACTGACCCAACAACCGAATTTCTTACGTTTTCTAGCCAATGGGTTACAGCTTAGCCCCCTAGAGCTAGCCCTACTACCGCTGGTGTTGCTGGGCTTTGGGGCAGTGGTTGGGTTAGTAGGTAGTTTAGTCGCGGTGCGCCGCTTTGCCGTTCGATAAAGGAGGATTGGGGTTAACGCTTCAATTCAGTTCAGACCGCCGCCTAAGATCAACAAGCCTAAGAAAGAGCCACTATTCCACAAGCTATGCAGCAACATCGAAGCCAGTAAATTACGCGATCGCAAGTAGACAAAGCCCAAAATCATCCCTAAAACCGTTAAGGGTAAAACATCAGACAGGTTGAGGTGAGCAATCGCAAACAGCAAACCACTGGTGGCGATCGCTCCCCAAGGTGGTAAGTAGCGCGTTAAGGAAGGCAGCAGAAACCCCCGGAACAACGTCTCCTCAAAGAAGGGAGCTAGTACCGCCACCATTCCAAATAAAACAGCGATCGTGACGCCATCCCGGCTCTGAAGAATCACCTCCAGGAGCGGATTAGCACCTCCTTGCTCTTCTAACAGTCGCTGGTTGACCAGGGAAACCACGATTACCAAGGGCAGAGCAGCCAGATAACCTGCCAGCCCCCACCAAAACCAATTTCCTTTCCAGTTGATCCGCAGCCAACTCAGCGGTTGGGGCAAAAAAGGTCTGAGGCAGAAATAGAGGATGGATAGACCCGCCACCACCAACCCGACGTAACTGAATAAAGCAACCAAGGTCTGGGCACGGGGGCTAAATGTGGCTGGGTTCAGTCCCAGAAGTTGCACAGCCAGAGGTACAACAAGCAAGCTGATCCCAAAAAAAGCAATAAACCACAGCACCACAACCTGCCAAATGGTTTCCCGTTCCCAGGGCACAGGCCAGTTAGCTCGCACCATTGATGGGGAAAGTGGTGAGGGCTTCTGACTAGTTACCTGCCGTACTAACCAGACAATCAGCAGCCCAATCCCAATCAAGCTGCCGAGCACTGGCATTCCTCCCACAATAACGAGGCGAGAGAGAGCACTTCTAGCCATCTCTTGTTCTGCAGCTTGTAATTGCACCAAGGCATCTTGGCGTTGTTGCAGTTGGTAGAGCTGGGTCAGCGCCTGATAACGGAACCAACCTTTCAAGCTGCTCGATAATTGTTGTTCGGCGTCCGGCAACAGGCGGGGAGGATCACTCCATAGCCCACTGAGAACGGCAGCTGTTTGGGTCAATTCTGACGATTCCGGCTGAGCAATCAGCCCTTGCCAGGTTTGCAGTGCCACAGCCGCTTGACCAGAGGAGGCGTGTAAAATACCCAAGCGGAGGTCAAGCTGGTTAATTAACGATTGAAGCTGCTGCTGAGGGGAACGACGTACAGGCGCGGAGCCAAGTTTTGGGTCAAGCTCTGACTCCGGAGATAATGGCGTCAGAGGTGCACTCAGGCGCTCTAGGTTTTTTTGAGCAGATTGTCGCACCTCTTGATACTGGGTGAGAGCAGTTTTAACCGGCTGCTCGCCAATCAACGCGTTACGGGTGGAACCTAACTTTTCTCCTTCTGGAACTTGCCACTCAGCAGCTTGCAGTAAGATGTTCGTCTGGTAAAGCTGGAGCTGACTTTGGATTTGGGGCTTGGTCCAACTACTCACTAACGCTGTACTCACCAGTATGATCACCACCAGAGTCAGTAGCCCTAAAATCATCCGTTTGATCGTCATGAAATTCCTTTACGCGAATGCCTGCTCAAGTGGTATGGATGTCATTATCCCACCGATTTTAAATTCATTTCTCGGCTTGCAGAAGCGGAACTAGCCGAGAAACTTTAAATCTGGAGCTTTCCAACTTCGAGATCAGCAGCAGCTCGAAAAATCAATGATCAAATTGGCTGACAGCAGTTTTCCCTGGCAGGAAGGGGATTTCAACGTAGGCTCCAGACATAAGATGCAGAGTTGAAGTGTGATGTTCTGAAAATTGCTGCATCCAGGTTAGAATTCTTCTGGCATGGGCTGGGGCAATTCTTAAAGCTTGAACAAGTCATGATGGACGCTCATGGACTAGCTATTAACAGCAGAGGAGGAATTTGGTGACTACTCGTGTAATTCTGGTACGCCACGGTGAGAGCACCTATAACCTCCAAGCGCGGGTGCAAGGTCACTGTGATGAATCAGTATTAACTCCAAAAGGGCGCACTGGCGCTCAGCAAGTTGGGGCAGCGCTGAAGGGTATTCGGTTTGATGCTATTTATACAAGTCCACTCCAGCGCGCCCAGGAAACAACCGCTACCCTCCTCTCAGTGCTGCGATCGCCGGATGGATTTTCAGCCGAGCGGGTTCCAGAACCTCAAGTGGTAAGTGACCTCAAGGAAATTGGCTTGCCCTTGTGGGAAGGTCTATCTTTTGCCGAAGTGGAACAGAAGTTTCCAGCAGCCTACCGTCACTGGCGAGAACAGCCGCATCTGCTTCAAATGGAAGTTCCAGGGCCAGAGGGGCCAACGCTATTGTTGCCCGTACCGGCCCTGTATGAACAGGCACAGCGCTTATGGCAGCAGATTTTGCCTTGCCACCCGAACCAAACGATCTTACTGGTTGCACATAGTGGGATTAACCGGGCCTTAATTGGCACCGCGATCGGTCTGACGCCGGAGCGCTACCAAGTATTGCACCAGTCTAACTGCGGGATTAGCGTGTTGAATTTCCCTCGCGGCTGGGGCCATCCGGCCCAGATCGAGTCATTGAATTTGACCGCTCATTTAGGACAAGCTTTGCCGCCACCGAGATCAGGATACCAAGGGCTACGGTTGTTGCTAGTGCGGCACGGAGAAACTGATTGGAACCGGCAGGGACGATTTCAGGGCGGCATAGATGTCCCCCTGAATGAAACTGGACGGCAGCAAGCACGCCAAGCAGCTGAATTTCTGCAGCAGGTGCCGCTTGATTTTGCAATTAGCAGTCCAATGAGTCGCCCCAGAGAGACGGCGGAGCTGATTCTAGAAAAACATCCTACAGTTTCCTTAAAACTCCTAGATGGTCTAAAAGAAATTAGTCATGGTGACTGGGAAGGCAAGCTAGAAACAGAAATTGAGCAACACTTTCCGGGTGAGCTTCACCGGTGGCGAGAACATCCAACAGAGGTGCAGATGCCAGCAGGCGAGAATCTAGCTCAGGTTTGGCAGCGGGCGATCGCTGAGTGGGATGCCCTTGTCCAATTAGCCAAGACAGAGGCAACTGAGCCACGAGTGGGCTTGGTCGTCGGCCATGACGCCACGAATAAAGTGATTTTGTCTCATCTTGTCGGGGCAGGGCCAGAACAATTCTGGAGCTTTAAGCAGGGCAATGGTGCTGTCAGTATCGTTGACTATCCAGCTGGTGAGGGTGCCCCACTGCTGCAATCGATGAATATTACGACCCACCTAGGCGGCGGTGTTCTTGATCGGACAGCGGCGGGGGCTTTGTAACGTATTAGAGGCTAACAGAAGCGTTGATAGATCCAATGCCAAGCTGGGAACTCCTGCGGCAGGTCCGAGTATTAGACCCCATGAGTCAGAGTGATTTCACGGCTGATGTTCTGATTGGGGAAGGTATTATCCAGGCGGTTGACAAAGAAATTACAGCCCTACCTGAGCAGGTGCACATCCGGGACTGTCACGGGTTCATCCTCGGCCCGGGGCTAGTCGATCTGTATAGTCATTCCGGTGAGCCTGGGTTTGAAACGCGAGAAACTCTGCTCTCCCTCACCAAAGCAGCAGCAGCGGGTGGATTTACCCGCTTGGTCGTTTTGCCGAATACGATGCCGCCCTTGGATCACCCTGGTGGTGTTAAGTTCTTGCGCTCTCAGCTGGCGCAACAGCCCCATCCTCCCTTAAAGTTACTTGCTTGGGGCGCGTTGACAGTGGGGGTGCAGGGCGAGCAGATGGCGGAGCTCCAAGACTTGGCAGCGGCACAAGTGGCTGGCTTTAGTGATGGGCAACCCCTGCAAGACCTAGCTTTACTGCGCCGGATTTTAGAGTATGCCCAGCCCCTCCAAAAACCGATCGCGCTGTGGCCCTATCACCTGGCTCTGGCAGGGCGAGGAGTTATCCGAGAGGGATCAGCGTCGCTGCGATTTGGTTTGCCAGGAACCCCAGCGATCGCAGAAACAACCGCTTTAGTTGCCCTGTTAGAAGTGGTTGCTGCTGTAGGCACTCCGGTGCATATTATGCACGTCTCAACGCAGCGCAGTGTAGAGCTAATTGCAGCAGCCAAAGCACGAGGGCTACCAATCACAGCCAGTACCTGCTGGATGCACTTACTGTTGAATGATCAAGCGGTGGGCAGCTATGACCCGAGTTTGCACTTGGCTCCCCCTTTAGGCGATCACCACGACCAGCTAGCTTTAGTTGAGGCGGTACGAACCGGAGTAATTGACGCGATTGCGGTAGACCACACACCTCACACCTACGAAGATAAAACCGTTGCCTTCGCCGAAGCTCCTCCAGGAGCCATTGGGTTGGAACTAGTCCTACCGCTGCTGTGGCAAACTTTTGTCGAGACGAATAAGTGGAGGGCCTTAGATCTTTGGACAGCACTTAGCATGCGGCCTGCTGAGTGCTTAGGACAGCAACCGGCTAAGGTTGCACCCGGTCAACCTGCGGAACTCGCTCTATTTGATCCGCGGTTAACTTGGACTGTGGAGCCGCAAACACTGCATACTCTTTCCTCTAATACGCCTTGGTTAGGTAAACAACTAACAGGACAGATTCTCCAGACCTGGTGTCCTTAAAAGTATGCAACGGGTTCCGATCTACTCCAGATCAAGTGGTTTAGGATGCTGGCTGCTATAGGTTGCGCTCGCCCCTAACCAAATTCTCCCTATGAGAACCCGCTCATTGACGATTGCACCGTCAAGTCATGGAAACTTCTAAATTTTCTGGTTCGCCCAGATTTCCCTGCAAGGTAATTGTTGCTGAATTTGCCTGGAGATGACGCAAAATTTTGTAGATGGTCTCGGTTTGCTCAGGTGTTCCTGCCTTGTCTGCTAGAGCTTGCAACGAAAGCGGTGCCGCCTCCTGTTGTAGTAGCTGCACAACCTGCTTCTGCAATTCCAACGTGGCAGCGGCAGCTTTTTTGCCTGCTTCTACCCCCGGCTGATGATAAGCATTAACATTGACTAGGCTGCCGTAGAAACCTACAGCTCTCTCATACAGGGCAATTAACGCCCCAACACTTCGGGGTGTCACCTTGGGGATGGTGATGGTGATCGAATCGCGGCCCTTTTCGTACAGCGCTTTGCGGGTTCCCTCCAGTAAGCCAAGCAGGTACTCACCAGAAGTGATTCCTGGTTCAACTTCAACAGAGGGACCCTCACGACCTTCCAGCACTTCAATCAGGGTGGCAAAGAAGTTTGGCACTCCGTCTCGTAATTGCTGCACATAGGCATGTTGATCGGTGGAGCCTTTATTGCCATAAACGGCAATGCCCTGGTTGACAGTCTTACCATCTAAGTCTTTTTCTTTCCCTAAAGACTCCATCACCAGTTGCTGAAGATAGCGGCTAAACAATAGCAGGCTGTCTTTGTAGGGCAGTACTACCATGTCTTTTTCCCCTTTACCGTTCCCGGCAAAGTACCAAGACAAGGCTAGCAGTGCTGCCGGATTAACCTTGATTTGCGGCACCCGCGTCGCTGCATCCATTTCCTTGGCACCCGCCAGCATCTCCCGGATTGCAATACCTTGGAGGGACGCCGGTACTAAACCAACCGCAGACATTTCCGAAGTGCGGCCCCCTATCCAATCTTCCATGGGGAATGTGGCAAGCCAACCTTCAGACTCCGCTTGCTGAGCCAATTTACTCCCGTGACCTGTAATGGCAACAGCATTATCAGCAAAAGATAGACCCGCATCTTCAAACCGATTTTTCACCTCTACCATGCCATTGCGCGGTTCGGGGGTGCCGCCGGATTTAGAAATGACTAAGACTAATGTGGTTGCTAGGCGATCCTGCAACTGAGTTAAGGTTCGATCAATACCTACAGGATCAGTGTTGTCAATAAAGGAAATTCCGAGAGGGGGAAACACGGGAGCTAGGGCCTGAGCAACAAATTGCGGTCCTAAGGCAGAACCCCCAATCCCAATCGAAAGCACATCCGTAAACTTAGCTGCCTGTTTGGGATGAATTTCTCCCCGATGAACTTTGCTAGCAAACGCTTCAACTTGCTCTAGAGTATCGACAATTTCTTTTTGAATCTCTGGGGTCGGGGCTAACTCTGGAGCCCGCAGCCAGTAGTGTCCGACCATGCGGTTTTCATCGGGGTTGGCGATTGCTCCTGCTTCCAGAGCTGCCATCGTTTTGAACGCCTGCTCAAACTTTGGGGTCAGTGTCTCCACAAAGGCATCATCAAACCGCATTCGACTTACATCGACATAGATCTCTAGCCCTTCATGGTAGTAGAGCCAGTCTTGATAACGTTGCCAGAGTGCAGCAGCATCCATAGAAAATCTCAAGTCCTTTCGTTTAACGGTACCGCGTTGGCTGAGGTTTCACCTACCACCCATGCTGAATCATCGTACCTGTTCTCGCCCGCTGTTACCTTATTGCGAATCATCACAATTTATTAGTTTTGCCAGGCTATGTCTTTTATTCGCCTGTTGGCACAATCCGAGCAGCTAAAAAATCTAACAAAATTTTCTGGGTAGGCGGGGCGATAGGTCGGACTTGGCTTGCCCGCTGGGAGTAGCGAGCACCGCGTTCCACCTCCGCAGTTGTCCATAAATCTAAATCCCATCCCTCATGGAGCACCAGATCTGTAAGGACAACCGTTAGAGGCGCATAGTAAACGTGACGTACTACTTCAGGAGTGCGATAGCAACCAAATGCGGTCAGAACGGGTGGCACGTAACCAATTTCTTCCTCTAGTTCTCGCCTTAACCCCCTTTCCGGGCTTTCTCCCAGCTCAATGTGCCCGCCAAAAAAGCCCCAACAGCCAGGATAGGCAATGCCTGGAATATCATCTCGTAGTTGCAGCAGAAACTGATCGTCTTGATGCAAGATAGCCAGTGCCACTTCAACGGTACTCGAGAGCATGACTGGAAACTCCGTAGGTATAACCATAATTTTCTTTCTAAAGGAAGTGCCAGTCTCGAAAATTTCTCGCCAAGATAAAGGTAGTACAGCAAAGCTTACCCAAATTGACGTCCTAGCTACTAATTTTTTTATCAATTAAGTAATAGCGCGATTCGTTTTGTCTCTATCTTAAATAGGAGTTAAAGATGCCTAGTTCAATTAAAGACCGGATTACCAATGACCTTAATCAAGCAAAAGAAACAGGGCAACTCCGGGCTGAACGGGTGCGCGAAATTGTTCGCTCTGCTGTCTCTCAGGTAGCTTCAGAGCTCAAGCAAGGGTCTACTGACATTGGTTCAATTGTCAAAGATGCAATCTCTGGATCGATCGTCGGGTTGCGTGACCGGGGTAGTGAGGCCAAAGAAGAAATTACGGCTTCGATCGAGGGAGCGATCGAAGGCGTTAATACGGCTCGCCAAGAATCTATTTCCAAAGCGCAAGCAGAGATTAAGGAACTGCTGGCCAAATTGGATGTGCAGGAAGATGAACTCCAGCAGCAAGTTGAAACCAGTTTGACTGAGGTAGAAGCAGCCGGGAAAGACGCCCCACCTGACATTAAAGCTTCGATTGAATCTGCCATTCATAACCTTAAAGAGACTGAAGAGGTAACTCTACTTAAAAGGCGCTATGCGCAGCTTCAAGCTCAACTTGCCATCCTGCGCGCAAATCTAGCGGCTCGCTACCCAGGGCGCTACCAGGAAGTTGAAGGTTACATAGACGAAGCGAAAAACTGGTACAGCCAAACTCGGACCAAATCTGAAACAGAAGGTGTAACACCTGCTGATCAGAAGCGAGAGCAGCTCGAAGAAAAGTTTGGTGAAGCCGGAACTGCTGCTGCTAAAGGGGAACGGCAACTGCGGCGTATCCTCAGCAACTTATTGCATGCAGCTGCTGAAACACTGCGAGAAAAGGAACCTAGTTCTAAAACGGGGACAGATAGTAATTCTTCTCGTCCTGAAAATATCACTATCAAATAGATCATATTGCTACTTGTTAGTCACGATATAGGAATGAGGGAGTCAAGGAGGCTTCACCTTGCTCCCCCTTATTTTCTAGGGTTTTCTATTTCTATTGCAGGAACTTAACGTAAGTCGCTTTCCTTTTAGTTAACGGTACTGGGCGGAGCGTATCCTTCGCCCGGTTTGAGACCAGGGAAACTAAACGTTGGCACTGGCGTACTCAGATCGTTCCCTTGAGATTTAGTGAATGCCAGGAATGCTTCAGTCATCTGTGCACACACAATATGGACACCCAAATCACCAGCCCCTGTACTACAGTATCCATCCTGATAAAATCTGGTGATTGGGTAGATACGACAAATCTCCAATCCTGCGCTAAGAACGTTTTAGCCTGAGCCAGGCAACAGTTTTCAGTAAAACGTCTCGGCTAGTAAATTAACACAGGCCGATACCTGCGCTGAGAAATAACTATCCCCTAAGCTTTCACTAGACTTTGCCTAGAAGGGAATAGTAGACAGATAGCAATCCGCAATTAATTGTGAGCAAAATGGGCATCTTGGCAGACTGGTAGCTTGCCTCACAAATCACACTGCTATAGTCCAGAGTCTAGTAGCCAGTGCTAGGGAGAGGGAGCCGGGCTAGGAGACTGGGTAGCTGGTTGCTGCTTAAGTTGGGTTTGTAAAGCTGCATTGACCTGCTGCAACGTGGTGACTTTTGTATTTAAATCACTAACGCTGTTTTCCAAGGACTGAAGTTGCGCTTGGTTGGTTTTCAATGCGGCCGGCAAGCCTTTGGGAACCTGTTGGTTCAATGATCTAACCTGCTGCGCCAGTGTATTAACGCGACTATCAAGGGTTTTAACTTGGGCAAATTCTGCTTTATCTGAGGTTAAGCTGTTAACCTGCTGTTCTAGTTGGTTTCTATCGGATACTAAGCGGACGGCGATCGCCGACAAGCCGCCGATTAATAGCAACATACCAATTAAAAGTCCGATCAGCCAGTTAAATTGCTTCCTCAGCCGCAGGTGATCTTGCGAGAGCATTGATAATCGATGTTCTTCTGAGTTGTCGCGATTTGTAAAGTCAGTCATTAGTTTAAAGTTGAGCTCATCAATGCATTTAAGCACTAGGAGCAAGATTATTCACTAAAGCTAGCCCTCAGCGATTAGTTATATCGAATCCGGTTAATCACCCATAACTTGTTGAGAGCCATCGTTAACCGACCGCCTCTGCCCACCAATAGAAGTTCGTCAACCCTCGGATGAGATCGCGTCGCTTGAGCAAAACTCGACAGCGGTGGGCAGTGGCCGCTTCCAACTCATCCAAGTTGGCAAAACTGCGGTTGGCAACGGCTTCATTCGTGAGCGGCCACAACCGTTCTGCGGGCTGTAGCTCTGGAGAAGTGGGCGGCAGAAACAGCAAATGAACCCCCTCTGGCACTCGTACCTTGTTGCTCGTGTGGAAAGCGGCCTGATCCACTGCCAAAATCACGCGCTTTCGCTTGCCAAGACCAAAGTGCTCGGCAAAATCCTCCAGCACTCGAGTGAATACCTCGTGGTTGAGCAAGGGTACGATCCACCAGTAAGTCTCTCCAGTTGTGGGATGCACAAAGCCAACTAACCACAGCCATTGATACTTCCAGTTCACACGGGCAATGGGTTGTTCTCCTAGAGGCACCCACATCAGGCGATTCACTGGGTGCAAGCCGATGCGATGTTCGTCTTGTGCCCAAACCTCAACAGTGGCATCTGGATACTGCTGCTGCACCTGCTCTACAGTCTGCGCCAGTTTTTTTTCCAGGCCTCTTGCTCGAGTGGGTCACTCTGTTGATGCTCAGGGCGAGGACGACGCAGACGCATTTCCATTGCCCGGAGATACTCCCACCCCCGCTGCGGGTGAATCTTGCGTCCCAAAAGCTGGCTCATCCACTCGGCCACCTTGGGTCCATCCCACAAATCTCCATCGCTCGGTTGTTCCTGGAGTAGCTGCCACAATTGGGCTTGCTGTAGGTCATTGAGCAAGGGGGTAGCACCTGTATTTTGATGCCGCTTGTCCCCTAGCGCCTCCATCCCGATGCGGTTATACCCCCAAACCAACTCATAGATCCAACTACGACTGTACCCGCTCAGTGCAGCCACCTCCTCAGTGTGCTTGCCTTGGGCCAACAGCCAGATAATCTGATAGTGGCGGCTCTCCACTCCATCTTTTGCTTGGCGGTAGTGCTTCTCCAACTCCTCTACGCTCAGATGAGCTGCGATTTGAATCCGTTTACCCATCTCGTCTATCTAGTGCTACTCTCTCCATTATGAGCATTCATTCGGATTTGATATTACCCAGTGAACATCAGCTGATGCAGCAGTTCGAGGTTAGCCGAATTACTGCCAGGCGGGCCATTTCCAATTTGATCGGTCAGGGTTTAGTGATTTCTCACCAAGGCAAGGGGGTTTTTGT
>CADCWO010000186.1:23566-33857 GCA_902806435.1 uncultured Synechococcales cyanobacterium
GCAGAGCAGACTGAGGCAAGCACCACTGAACGCAACGACCGCCTGCTTGCCGTCGCTGCCAACTCCCGTAACCATCGTGACGTGCAAACGCTCGCCAGGTAGTGGACTAGACCTGTGGAAGTGAAGGACAATTAAAGGGTTGTTTGCCTGAGATTTCCGGCATGGTTCTTGAACCTGTTCTTTGCCCAACTTGTGGGAGTAGCGATGTTGTCAAGCATGGCCAATCAACTGAGTGTAAGCAACGTTACAAATGCTGTAATTCCCAATGTTCTCGCTGCACGTTCATTCGCCACTATGCTTACCGTGGTTATCTACCTGAAGTCAAGCAACAGATCTCAGACCTGGCAGTGAACGGCAGCGGCATTCGCAATACGGCTCGGGTACTCAAGGTTAGCCGAACGACGGTGATTGAAACATTAAAAAAAAGTCGCCATCTCACAGCGGTGAATGAAGTCCAGTTGGCAACGCTGGAACCGACTCAGACGATGGTTCATCTATGCTAATGGCAGGATTTGGGGGCCGAAGCTGATGAAATGTGGAGCTATGTGGGGTCTAAGCAACAGCAACGCTGGCTATGGCACGCCATTGACCATCACACGGGTGAAGTGTTGGCGTATGTGCTGTCCAATCATCAAGATAGTGCTTTTCTCCAACTCAAAGCACTGTTAGAACCCTTTGGCATTATGCAGTTCTATACTGATGCTTGGGGTGCTTATGAACGCCATCTTGATCCAGCGTTTCACACCGTGGGGAAGGTGAATACTCAAAGGATTGAGCGCAAGCATCTGACCTTACGAACTCGGATTAAACGGTTGGCTCGCAAAACCATTTGCTTTTCCAAGTCGATAGGGTTGCATGATGTCGTCATTGGTCTGTTCATTAACCGTTATGAGTTTGGCTTGAACGTTTAGGCTCCATCCACAGGTCTAGCCCACTACCCCAACGCACACAGCACAAGATGATTGCAGGTAAGAAATGGCGCCACTTAAACAGATGTGCCTTAGACATGGAGGAGAGACTTTACAGACGAGAATCTCCTACCCTACCAGAACGCCTATTTTTGCAACAAAACCGCAAAAACTGAAAAGACACTAGCGAGACACCGTTGGTAGACTTAGTCTTATCAACCGAACTTCCTAAGGTTTCCTTCATAGCCAGCAATTGGTTACAGAGAAATCATGCAACAGGTAGACCGAATTATTGGAGGATTGCTCGTTGGCATTGGTCTTTTGCAATGGATAGCAACACCTATCTTCTTTCGCCAATTTGAGGAACCCGCTGCCTGGTTTTTTAACGGAGGAATAACTCTAATATTCTTGGGAGCCTTCAACCTCCTCCGAATTCGATATGGCGGTGTAGCATCCGGACTCAAGCAGGTGTGCATAGCGGCTAACTTGACTCTACTGACTTTTTGGCTTGTGATGGCGATCGGGCTGTGGTACAAATTCTTACGCTACCCCGCCGCCTTTGTGGTCATCGTTGTCATGGCTGGCGCAACTGTACTTTCTATAATTCCCAGTCGTCGAAGACCAACAACGTCAGATTAAACTCTTAAGAAACACATTCTCAAACCCTATGTTTGAAGGATTTCAGCTAATTGTGTTTCTTCCATTTGTTGCCGGCGGCTCACAATGCCGCTAGTTAGAGGCTGACATCTTGCAACATTCTTGAAACCTTTCAGGTGGGCACTGCACACCAGCGATAGAATCGGGGCTTGAAGTTTTGGTAGGCAGTACCCACCCTACATGCGAAGGCTTTGTTGAAAATGGTGCAGGATCTGAAATTAAACCAACATTTCTCTAAAAGTACGCCTTTATCTAAGTAGAGCTAACTTCAATCTATCATTCTTATTGGTACACTACCATTAGACACACCCAAGCGATCGCTCCTTTTCTAGAGGCTGACCTCTTCCTCAACCCCTCTCCTTTACCGTCCAAGGCGGTAGGGGTTCACATTTTTTTTGAGGTGAGCGGTTTTAACCACTACCGCATGTTCCTCTCCGGTCTGAAGACACGGAGTTTTCCCCAACAGAGGACTTTTTATGGTGATGTTGCAAAAACTTTTTCAAACGCTATCTATAGGGCTGTAAGTTACAACTTTGACTCTACGAATAGCGTTTCCCAGATTTTTTGCAACACTACCCAAATATTGAAGGCTGCGGCTTGAACTGAGAGTTTAACCCAGCAGTTTTGCGTCTCCCTCATTTTTTGCAACAAAACCAATATGATCGGTTTGGTAGAAGCCAGAGGTGTAGTAGAGCAAACTTCTGGCTTCTACCAAATCAAAGCGTTCAAAATTACTGTGAGGACTTGTATGCCTTTACAGCATAAAGAAGCCGGAAATCTAATAGAAACTATAGATCTTGAAGTGCTATCAACTTCACTTGCTTTCTGTTCTCACGGCAATCATCTTATCCACCCAGTTTAAAAAAGGAAAACTATGTTTCAAATCATAGAATCTGCCAATTTGTGGTTGCTTGCTCAACCGAATCTGCCCTATCAGGTTGTCGAGCAACTTCCGATCGAAGAGACAACCTTGGTTTTTTCAGGTCCTAAGTTTATTTTGGCCTTGATTGCAGGCGTGGTGATGGCATTGGCTTTTCAACTGCTGCTTACCAATTTGGCGATCGCGGTCGTTGCTGCTCCAGATATGCCTTCGAGTGGAAATAGTGAGTCAGAAAGTTTAGGCGACACGGTGAAAGGCATTGAAACAAAGGTTGGACTGGCGCTGCTTGTAGGCGTTAGTATCGCTTTGTTTGCGGCTTCTTTTTTGGCCGTGAAGCTGAGCTTGGTTAGCAGTGGCGTCTTAGGCGCAATCACGGGAGTTGTCATCTGGTCAATCTTCTTTACCTTGCTAGTGTGGCTTGGCTCAACTACGCTTGGTTCGCTTCTAGGCTCTGTGATTAATACAGCCGCCGCAGGCGTACAGGGTCTGCTAGGAACCACAACCGCAGTAGTTGGCGCAAACGTGGCTAAAACCCAAGCTGTTTCCACCGCAGAGGAAATTACGGCAGCCGTTCGCCGGGAGCTAACCGCAGGACTCGACCCAGACAGGATTCGCAACACGCTGCAAAGCTCACTAAGCAACCTACAACTGCCAAATCTGGATTTGGAGCAGATTGGTGGTCAATTTGAGAAGCTGCTGAAGGATGCCAATTTAGGGTCGATCACCGACAGTGACCTGCTTAAGAAGGTTAATCGCGATACACTGGTGCAGCTTGTTAAAAGTCGCACCGATTTTTCAAAGCAAGACATCGAGCGCGTTACTGATCAGCTTGAATCTGCCTGGAAACGGGTTGTGAGCAAAGAAGGCACGATCAACCAGGAGGAACTGGTTAATTTATTGAAGTCTGCTACGCCTGAGGATTTGAAATCCGGTGAAGTGGGTGGCAAACTCGCTCAAGTGGTTCAATCCGCTGCCACTCAATTTGTGCCGGGTGGCAAACTGACTAGTCGAGCGCTTGAGCTTGGTATTGGTTCACTCCTGATCCCAGTATTAAGAAACACCAATCTTTCAGATTTGGATGTCGAGAAAGTTTCAGGGCAACTGCAAACGCTCAAAAGCACTTTGTTGCAGCCCTCCAATGGCACAGAGGGATCAAGCGGACAGGCAAACAGAACACCTGCCAAAATGCCCAAGCCCTTCAGCGTGATTCAGGCAGATTTAGAAAATTATCTGCTGTTTTCACCCCCTTGGGAACTCAGCCGCGAGGTAGTGAAGCGGGAATTTCGGGACGTAATTTATGATGCAGCCGCTGATCCTGGAATCATTCGTCAGGAATTGGAACTGCTTAATCACGACTACTTTGTTCAGGTGCTAAGCCTGCGGAGTGACTTCACGCCGGAAGGCGTTCAAGAGTTAGCTATCTATCTGGAGGAGATCCGGGCAGAGGTCTTTAACACCGTTCAAACTGCCGAAGCGCAAGGTAAATCTCAGGATCTGCGCCGCCGCGTAGAAGATTATTTGCGCTCAACGGGCAAAGCCGAACTCAATCCTGACGCAATCGGACGGGATTTTCAGACTTTGCTATCAGATCCGGAGGCAGGTTTGGATGCACTGGGAGATCGCTTAGGGCAATTTGACCGCAGCACCCTGGAGCAACTACTGAGCCAGCGGCAAGACATCAGCGCCGAGGAAGCCAATCAAATTGTCACTCAATTGGAAAGCACGCGTGATCGCGTTTTATCTCAGGCGAAAGAACTGCAAGAGCGGGTTCAAGGTGAAGCGCAGGAGCTGCGTCGAAAGGTTGAAGACTACTTGCGCAACACCAATAAAGAAGAACTCAACCCGGAAGGCATTCAGCGCGATTTAGGAACGCTGCTCGACGATCCACAAGTCGGACTCAGTGCCCTCCGAGGACGGTTATCCCAGTTTGATCGCGATACGATCACGCAGCTATTGAGCCAGCGGCAGGATCTTAGCGAAGAGCAAGTGAATCAAGTCCTGGATCAAGTTGAGTCAGTACGCGATGCGCTTCTGCAAGCGCCTCAGAAACTAGCGGACAAGGCAAAAGAGCAAGCCGACCAAACCACGCAAGCTATTACTGACTATCTCCGCAACACCAAGCTTGAGGAACTTAATCCAGAAGGCATTCAGCGCGATTTGCAAATGTTGCTTAGCGATCCCAAAGCGGGAACTTCTGCCCTACAAGAGCGGCTATCTCAGGTAGACCGCGAAACGCTGGTTAAACTCTTGAGTCAGCGCGGCGATTTGACTGAAGAACAGGTGAATCAAACGATCGATCAGGTTCAAGCTTCAATTCGCGGCTTAATCAAAGCGCCCCGCCGGTTGGCAAGCCGTGTGCAAGAGCAGGCAGTAGACTTTGAAGCAAATCTAGAACGCTATCTGCAAAACACTGACAAAGATGAACTCAATCCAGAGGGCATCAAGCGCGATCTGCAACTGCTGCTGCAAGATCCGCGCAGTGGCTTAAGCAGTCTAGGCGATCGCGTCTCGAAGTTCGATCGGGGGACGCTAGTTGCACTCCTATCTCAACGGGAGGACCTCACTGAGGAAGAAGCTAACCGGATTGCCGACCAAGTGGAATCGACCTACAACTCTGTCGTGGGACAGATTCAACAGGTGCAGCAAACGGTGCAATCCACGATCGATCAAGGTTTTGGCAGCATCCGCAACTACCTCAATGATTTGGAGCGTCCTGAACTGAACTATGACGGCATCAAGCAAGACTTCAGCAAGCTGTTTGATGACCCGCAGGTTGGACTGGAAGCGCTTCGAGATCGTCTAGGTCAGTTTGATCGTGACACGCTAGTTGCTGTCTTGAGTTCTCGCGAAGACCTTTCTGAGGCGGATGCCAACCGCATCATTGATCAGATTGAGGCAACGCGAGACAGCGTTCTGCACCGGATTGATCGAATTCAGCAGGAAACCCAAAAGCGGCTGGAGGCGATCAAATATCAAACCGAGAAGCAGGTACGTGAAACCCGGAAAATTGCTTCTGGTGCGGCTTGGTGGGTTTTCAGTTCAGCACTAGTTTCACTGGCTGCCTCGGCGCTCGCTGGGTTTTTAGCGGTCAACCGGTTCATCCTCTTGTAACCAATAAGGATTTCAATAGGGAGTAAAGCAATGACAACTGAAATTGTGCAAACCAATGAGTACGGCGAAGCAACAACAGAAATAGTTCGGGTAAAGATTCCTCCAAACCTACTTCCTGGAACTAATTCTGGTTTTGTTGCAACTGCGCCGAGCGAAGCTCGGTTTTGTCAGTGGGGTGAAAGTCCCCAGGCATTGTCAACTTAAACCAGATTTTGCAAAATCAAGCACTTTCCTCCTCTTCATGAAGGAACTGACTCTGGTTATGCAGCCGACTTGATGCCAGTCAACTCCCGCCAGCTTTCAAATCTCTGGTGCATCTGGTCTCGATATTCTTTGGCAGTGAGTTGATTTTGCTTGGGGTGAAGTGTTGCCGAATCAGTTCAAAGGCTGAGAGAAACCGTTGGGCATGTCCAGCAGATTTGAACCTGCCCATCCGCCTCTCTCTAAGGCGAGTTGGCTGGTGAGAGTTCTCAGCCCGGTTGTTCAACCCCTTGTGCTGTCTGTGTTCTACCCCCTTGAGTATCTCTTGCTTCGCTGCTCCATAGCTCTTGAGCTTGTCGGTGATGATCACTCGTGGCGTAAAGCCTTGAGTCTTGAGCAGTTTTCTGAAGAACTTCTTAGCAGCACCTTTATCCCGTCGGCTCTGCATCAGGATGTCTAAAACGGTTGTGTTGCAAAAATTTATTGAGGCTATAAAGCCTCTTAGAAAAGAGCAATTTAGGCCGCCACTCCAAAAATTTGGCAGATGAATCTCACTCGTTCCAGAACAGCTCCTCTAGCCACTCCCTGAATTTGTCCTTTCCTGAGCATGTGTATCACTTCATACCCTCTGAGTGTTCGTCTGGCAGTATTGAAGCAGCCGAATCCCATCCCCGGCTTGACTAAGCGCTTGATGAACCTGTGGTCCTGCTCAACGATGTTATTGAGGTAGCGACGAGGGCGCAACTCAACGCTCTGGGGTATCGCTTGCTTAGCCTTGAGCTCAGCTATTGCTTTAGGGTAGGCTGGGTTTTTATCAACTGTTACCACCCGTGGCTGCTGGTTGTGAGTAGCCTTCAGGGTCTTGCACAAAAACCGTTTTGCCGCCTTGGCATCTCGCTTAGCAGTAAGCAAGAAGTCGAGGGTATTGCCTGCTGAATCCACAGCCCGGTAAAGATATCTACACTGCCCTTTGATTTTGATGTAGGTTTCGTCCACTCTCCAGGAGTCGTTGGTAGGACGCAGGTAGTGGCGGCAACGCTTGTCTAATGCTGGGCTGTAGTGCTGCACCCACCGAAACATCGTGCTGTGATCCACGGGTAAACCGCGTTCTGTGATCAGTTCCTCTACCTGCCGGTAACTCAAGGGATAACTCAAGTACCAACGCACACAGCAAAGGATGATAGCGGGCTGGTAATGACGCCACTTGAACAGGCTAGATTCGGCCATGGAAGGGAGAGTTAAAGAGACAGGCTCCCTACCCTATCATCTCTCGCTTAAGTTTTTGCAACACAACCCTCCAGCCTCTACTAAGTCCCTATCCAGCAGAGGAGATGGTAGCCTTTCCTGTTAGCTCTCAGGTTAACAATCCGGCTAACAATGCTCCAGAGCTAGTCAAACCTATCTAGGCAGCATCAACGGGGTGTTGCAGAATATTGACTATTTGCTCAACTAAGCATTTCATGCTGCTTTTTGGGAAAGCTGTGAATAAGCTCTGGGTGAAAGAACTATGGCAGTGGATGTCCTGGAATGTGTTGCACAGCACTGGTGCCCGCAGCCAGGGGAGCAAGTGCGGGTCGTCTTTCCTGGCTCCAAACGGGATGGAAAGCTCGCCACAGTTGAGGCATTGAAGCAGCAGGATGGCCGGCTCATGGCTATCCTGCAAGTGGATGGTGAGAGCAAGCCCTGGACTGAAGTGCTGCTGAGTTGGCTAGAGCCTGTATGAGTCCCTAGCTTCATTCAGCAAGCTCTGCTGCGATTCACGTTTTTCTCGTCAAACAGGGAAAACTGAGTTTGAATACCTCTGGATACCTGTATCCCTCTTTTATCAATTTGGGGAAATCTGACGAATTTGCGTTGTTTCAGCCCACGAAAAATCAAGGTTTCATCCCAGTTTGACAGAAGAGGGGTATAGCCTTAAGCATGTACGTTAGGACAGTATTTGAAGGCAGCATCGGCACACTGACGAAAGGTATCAAATTCATTCCAGCGTTGCCTCATCCAATTTTTCAGCACAAACCACCAATGCTCAATTTGGTTTAGGTCTGGAGAGTAGGGGGGAAGATACCACACCTCGCATCCTGCCGCTGCCACAACTTGATCAATGGACTGGGAGTGATGGAAGCTGGCATTGTCGATGACAATAATGTCCCCTGGCTGCAATTGTGGCAGCAGGCACTGCTCTAACCACCTCTCAAACAAGTCTCCGTTACACGAGCCTTCAAAGGTCATCGGTGCAAACAACTTCCCTTACGCGAAGGTGGCCGGGAGAATAATTCTTCCGGTACACTTCGCTTGAGGGCAGCAATCCAGCTGACCCGTTCGGTACGCTTGCCGGATTTGAGTGCGTAGAAGCGTTGCCCAATCTCACAGTAGCCGTAGGGGTACTCTGCTCGATTATCAATCCCCGCTTCATCCACATACACGATTTGGCTCGCAGGCTTGCTCTTCAATCGCGCTTGAAACTCCTGGCGTTTGAGCTCGTCGCGTTCTCGATAGCCATAGGTCTTTTTTTGCGACTAACTCAATCTTGCGCAGCCCATCACTGATGTTTTGCTGCGTCACGTTATCTCCCCACAACCGTGCTAGTTGGGCTTGCGTCTTACCTCCATGCTGTTGCACAAACTCACTAAAGCGCTGCCAGTCAGTGATTTTATGCCTACAGCCCTGCTGATAGTGGCGAATGGCTCGGCAGTCCCCAACCTGGGCTTTGCGTTTGAGCCATAGGTCTAGGGTATTGCGACTGATGTTTAACATCCGACTGACATCTATTTTGCGTTCTCCTCGTTCCACTGCAATGATTGCTTTTTGCCGCAGATCATCACTGTAGGGAGCGGGCATAGGACCTCCTGTTACTCTTTCCCCTACTCTACGTCTTAATGCAACTCCGTATAGCTATATATGGATAGCAAAGACGGGCTCTATCATGGCTGGGGGATTACAGTAAGTGCAACGAATCAACAGTGGACCTTCGTTTGCCAGTCTCCGCAAGGAAAAACCTGCACCTTCTTGAAAGCCTACCAAACTCGAGCAGAAGCCTTAGTTGCTGCCAGGGAGTTTGTGGAACGCGACATCACCAAAGCTGTCTTGTCACAGGTCCTTGCTCAGTGGTTAGGACGGGGCAAGATCAAGTTTGAAGAATACCTGAAGTTACTAAAGTCTGTTTACAGAGCAACTCATCCAGCCAGCTATTGGGACTAGATTCTCCATGAAGTTACCCTAATGATCAGTGATGTGAAGAAGATGAAGCCGAAGTTTTTAGTTGTAGAGATCGCGGCTACCTCTATACTCCTGATGCCGCTCCTCGCTCAGGCTCAAACAATCACGGGTCGGGTCGTCAGTATGGGGGACGGAGACACGATCCGGGTTGCTGCATCAGGTAAAACCCTTACAGTTCGTGCAGCCTGTGTAGATGCTCCAGAATCCGCCCAGAAACCTTATGGTCCAGCGGCTACTCAGCGGCTTAAACAACTGTTACCAGTAGGCCAAGCTATCACCTTAAGAGTAGTGGACACAGACCGTTATGGTCGGTCTGTAGCAAAGATCTACAAGGGTAATCTTTCCATCAATTTGGTTCTTGTGCAGGAAGGTCGAGCAGTAGTATATCGGCAATATTTAGCTGGATGCCCTGAACTACGCGATGGTCAAAGACCGGCCATAGGCCATCGCCTCCTTCAAGCGGAAGCCAGTGCCAAAGCCCGCAAACTCGGCTTCTGGAACCAGCCCAACCCTGTTTTGCCAGCAGATTTTAGACGAGGTGAGCGTTCCGGTAGTAATCCTGCTTCTACTCCTGCTAATAGCAGCCAATTCAGACCAGCAGCAGAGCGTGATTATGATTGCAGCGATTTTCGCACTCAAGCTGAAGCGCAAAGAGTCTTGAACGCTACATCAGGCGACCCGTACAAACTGGATTCTGACAAGGACGGACAGGCTTGTGAAAGCTTACCTTAGCGCTTCTTTCATGTTGACTTACTCCTCCGCCAGAATCTTGTAAATGTCCCGCTTAGCTCGTTCTAACAGTTCGCGAACTCGATTCATCCGTTGTGAATTGCCACTGCGAGCAACCTGGAATACCGCACCTGCTAGTTCAGTTGCTGCCTGCCGTAATTGATTGAACTCTTGTGGCTTTCCGGCTGCTGTGGTTTTGAACGCATCCCAAGGAGAGGCAGAGGACCCTTGCTGAGCGCGTTGTGCCAGGAGCTGCCTTCCCTCATCAGTAATGGTATAAACCCGCTTGCCCTCTGTAGGTTCACTTGTCACATACCCGCTATCTTCTAATAACTGCAGCGTTGGATAGACAGAACCAGGACTAAGGCGACGGAAGCCACTATAACGGGTTTCAATCCGTTTGATCAGGTCGTAGCCGTGGCTGGGTTGCTCGGATAGTAGTTCTAATAGCAGAAATTTGATGTCTCCACGGCGAGTACGGGGTTCGTCTGCCCCACCAAAACCAAACAGTTCTTCAACAAAGTGCTTCCCACGATCTCGTCTACCATGCTGGAAGCGATGCTGGACAAAAGGTTCATTAGGGAAAGCT
>CADCWO010000187.1 GCA_902806435.1 uncultured Synechococcales cyanobacterium
TTGCTGCTGGGTAGGCAGCATTTTTATTGACGGTAATTACCCGTGGAGCTTGAGTGTGCTGACCCTTGAGCACTTTGCGAAAAAATCTTGCCGCTGCTTTGCCATCCCGCTTTGCACTCAGCATAAAGTCCAGCGTATTCCCTTGCGAACCGACAGCGCGATATAGATATTTCCATACTCCCTTAACTTTGATTTAGGTTTCGTCCACCCGCCATGAATCATTCGTCGTCTTGAGGTGGGTTCGAATACGTTTGTCCAGTTCTGGTGCGTACCTCAAGACCCAACGGTTGATCGTCGAGTGGTCCGCCTCCACCCCCCGTTCCTGCATCATCTCCTCTAAGTCTCGGTAGCTCAGGGAGTAGCGGCAATACCATCGTACGTGCAGCAGGATGATTTCAGGCAAAAAGTGCCACCATTTAAACAAAGCAGGAGTAGACATCAGAGGGCAAAGAGGGGAGTTTAGTCCTGCTGACTTTACCATTGACTGGTTTTTGCGACACAACCACAAAACCCACACTGGCATTACCTTGACTGAATCAGTAAAAATACTGAAGTAAATTTACGTAAACTTGCTTAGGATGCAATGGTTTGATGCTAATCCTGCTCGGAGCTAGCTAGGGGTTAAACCGGTAACTACAGCTGCACCAAAGATTTGATGGTTTTCGTTGCCTATTTTGGAGTGCTGTCACATCTCAAAAGTCTGATGCTTATACTGAGCAAAATTTTCGTCAGTTTGCGTAAAACTTTAAGCTGTTCTACGTGTCGTAACAATCGTCATCATTCTTTTATCTACAGGAGCAAGCAGTGAAAACGTTTACTTAATCTTTTCTCGTCCTGCCTCTTCTTCCAGTAGCAGCAACAGCAGTACCAAGCGGTCACACGAGTTTACTGTGACGTTGGAACTGCAATTTGGGTAGCAGCAACAATTGGCATTGCTGAACTGCCCATCTTACAAAAAGTTTTCCCACACAAATGAAGAACACACAGTTGGATGAATAGGCAAAAGATCTATTTATCTTAACTACCACTGTCAAACCAGTTTGGCAGGAGCCGTCACCTAAGCATCAGGAAAAGACTAAACGAGATCTTAAGGACCTCCTAATCCTTAGGAGCTTATCCTGTCACGTCCTGAGTGGGTAGTGCAAAAAACTTCCCAGTCAACTGTCTTAAGCCAAGACGTCTACGCAACAATGACAACCTATCTAATCATTACGCTATTTACCTCTAGTAAATTGACACGTTCAGGCAACCAATGATTGGAACTAGCCCGGCTGATATTTACACCAAGAATTCCTAAACATAAATAACTTTTTAAGGGATGAAGCCATGCCAGCTGAACAGGTGAGTAAAGAAAACCTAGAGGTTCTTGACACCAAACAGCTACTGAAAACTCTAGTAGCAGTGAAAAAGGGTAACTTTTCAGTTCGCATGCCCATCGAGCAGACAGGCATGGCTGGAAAGATAGCCGATACGCTAAACGACATTATTGATCAGAATGAACGGATGGCTAATGAGCTGAAGCGAATCAGCATCGTGGTTGGTAAGGAAGGCAGAATAACCCAACGAGCCTCTCTTGCAGCTGCCGGCGGGTCATGGACAGCTAGTATTGACTCCGTGAACACACTGATCACAGATTTGGTTCAACCAATGGCCGAAACTGCTCGCGTAATCCGAGCGGTAGCTCATGGTGATCTATCCCAAACAATTGGCCTGGAAATTGAAGGCAGATCCCTAAAGGGCGACTTTCTTCAAACTGCACAGATTGTTAACACAATGGTAGCTCAACTCAGCTCCTTTGCTTCTGAGGTAACACGGGTCGCACGGGAAGTTGGCTCTGAAGGCAAGCTGGGAGTGCAAGCCGATGTTAAAGGAGTAGCCGGTACTTGGAAGGACTTGACGGATAACGTCAACTCCATGGCAGGTAATTTGACCGGGCAGGTGCGCAACATTGCAGAAGTAACTACAGCAGTAGCCAATGGCGACCTATCTAAGAAGATTACGGTGGATGTTAAAGGCGAGATTCTGGAGCTGAAGAAAACGATCAATACGATGGTGGACCAGCTCAGCTCCTTTGCGTCTGAGGTAACACGGGTCGCACGGGAAGTTGGCTCTGAAGGAAAACTTGGAGTGCAAGCCGATGTTAAAGGAGTAGCCGGTACTTGGAAGGACTTGACGGATAACGTCAACTCCATGGCTGGAAACTTGACGGCTCAGGTACGAAACATTGCAGAAGTAACTACAGCAGTAGCCAATGGCGACCTATCTAAGAAGATTACGGTGGACGTTAAAGGGGAGATTCTAGAGCTGAAGAACACCGTCAACGTCATGGTGGACCAGCTCAGCTCCTTTGCCTCCGAGGTGACACGGGTCGCACGGGAAGTTGGCTCCGAAGGAAAACTTGGGGGTCAGGCAGACGTTAAAGGGGTGGCTGGCACCTGGAAGGACTTGACGGAGAGCGTCAACTCCATGGCTGGTAGTCTCACAGCCCAGGTACGGAATATTGCGGAAGTGACAACCGCTGTGGCGAACGGGGACCTGTCCAAGAAGATTACCGTTGCCGTTAAAGGGGAAATTCTGGAGTTGAAGAACACCGTCAACGTCATGGTGGACCAGCTCAACTCCTTTGCTTCTGAGGTGACACGGGTCGCACGGGAAGTTGGCTCTGAAGGAAAACTTGGGGTGCAAGCCGATGTTTGCGGCGTTGCGGGTACTTGGAAAGATCTCACAGACAATGTCAACTCCATGGCCGGGAATCTAACAGCTCAAGTCCGCAACATTGCTGAGGTGACCAAAGCGGTAGCCAACGGGGACCTGTCCAAGAAGATTACGGTGACCGTCAAAGGCGAAATCCTGGATCTCAAGGACACAATTAACGTCATGGTGGACCAGCCCAGCTCCTTTGCGTCTGAGGTGACACGGGTCGCACGGGAAGTTGGCTCCGAAGGTAAACTCGGGGGTCAGGCAGACGTCAAAGGGGTAGCTGGCACCTGGAAGGACTTGACCGATAGCGTTAACTTGATGGCCGGCAACCTCACAGCCCAGGTGCGTGGAATTGCCAGAGTGGTAACGGCAGTTGCAAATGGTGATTTGAAGCGCAAGCTGGCGTTGGGGGCGAAGGGGGAAATTGAAACTCTGGCCGATACGATCAACGAGATGATCGATACTCTCGCTACCTTTGCCGATCAAGTGACGACGGTGGCACGGGAAGTGGGAATTGAAGGTAAGCTAGGGGGTCAGGCCAGGGTCCCAGGCGCATCTGGTACCTGGCGAGATCTAACGGACAACGTTAACGAATTGGCTGCCAATCTAACCACTCAGGTACGAGCAATCGCGGAAGTTGCCATTGCAGTGACTAAAGGTGATTTAACTCGCTCCATTGCCGTTCAAGCCCAGGGCGAAGTCGCGATTCTAAAAGATAATATCAACCAGATGATTGCCAACCTGCGGGAAACCACCCAGGAAAATACGGAACAAGACTGGCTAAAAACAAACCTGGCCAAGTTCACCCGCATGCTCCAAGGCCAGCGAGATTTAGAAGCAGTGTCTAAACTAATTCTGTCGGAACTGGCACCACTTGTCTCCGCCCAGCAGGGTGTTTTTTACCTGATGGACGGTACGTCTCAGGAAGCGCATCTGAAGATGATTAGCTCCTACGCCTACCGGGAGCGCAAACATCTAGCGAACCAGTTTCACCTGGGGGAAGGTCTGGTAGGACAATGCGCCTTAGAAAAGGAACGGATTTTGATTACTGAAGTCCCTGATAACTACATCAAGATCAGTTCTGGCTTGGGAGAGGCAAAGCCGCTAAATGCCGTTGTCCTACCGGTGCTGTTTGAGGGGCATGTGACAGCGGTAATTGAACTTGCCTCATTCCAGCACTTTAACGAGATTCATCTAAACTTCTTTGATCAACTAACGGAGAGTATTGCCATTGTCCTAAATACTATTGCGGCTAGCATGCGCACTGAGGAGTTGCTAAAGCAATCCCAATCTATGGCAGAGGAGTTACAAACTCGGCAAAAAGAGCTGACAGAGACAAACGAGCGTTTAGAGCAACAAGCCAAATCCCTCCAGTCCTCTGAGGAACTCCTGAAAAATCAACAGGAAGAATTGCAGCAAACCAACCAGGAGCTAGAAGAAAAAGCACGTTTGTTATCAGTGCAAAACCAGGAGGTAGAGCGCAAGAACCGCGAGATTGACCAGGCTCGAATGTCTGTAGAGGAAAAAGCCGAACAACTGGCGCTGACTTCTAAATATAAGTCCGAGTTTCTTGCCAACATGTCTCATGAGTTGCGCACTCCGCTCAACAGCCTATTAATTCTGTCCCGGCTGTTGAGCAACAACCCAGAGGGCAACCTGACGACGAAGCAAGTTGATTACACTCGCACGATTCACTCCGCAGGCAGCGATTTACTGGGCTTAATCAACGACATCCTAGATCTAGCCAAAATTGAATCTGGAACGATGTCCATCGAGATTGACCAGATACTGTTCACAGATTTACGAGCCAATATGGAGGGAACGTTCCGGCAAGTTGCCCAGGACAAGCAGCTTGCTTTCATGATTGAATTTTCGCCTGAGCTACCCAGATCAATTCATACGGACCCGAAACGGTTGGAGCAAGTGCTCAAGAATTTGCTCTCCAATGCGTTTAAGTTCACGGCCCAGGGCCAGGTAACCCTGCGAGCTGAGGCCGTGACTCAGGGCTGGAGCCCAGAGCATGAGATGCTTACCCAGGCTGATAAGGTTGTTGCTTTTTCAGTGAAGGATACAGGCATCGGCATTGCTGCTGACAAACAGAAAGTTATTTTTGAAGCGTTTCAGCAGGCTGATGGTACCACTAGCCGTAAGTAT
Source organism: uncultured Synechococcales cyanobacterium (assembly GCA_902806435.1). GTDB lineage: Bacteria > Cyanobacteriota > Cyanobacteriia > Thermosynechococcales > Thermosynechococcaceae > CADCWO01. Next base: position 4,855 of record CADCWO010000187.1, read on the forward strand.
GGTGGTACTGGGTTGGGGCTTTCTATCAGTCGAGAAATTGCCCGGCTGTTGGGTGGAGAAATCCGGCTGGTCAGTCATCCAGGACAGGGGAGTACGTTTACTCTCTACCTACCACAACCTGATCAGACAGATAAAGAGGACGCGAGTTGGGGGAAGCCCCCATCAGGAACCCCAATTTGCTCCCTCTCGAAAGGCACGCCTCTAGTTGGCTCCCGGACTGTCCTCCTGTCAGAAAATAGCGCTATAGCTAGCTCAAAACCGGGTACTGTCACGCCTAGTCCACACTCCCCGCTCCCTGTAGGCGATGACCTTGCTCTAGCTCCGTCTCCTGGCATGTCTGAAGTAACGGATGACCGGGACGTGCTGCAACCTGGAGAGCTTGTCCTGCTAATTATTGAGGATGATATCACCTTTACTCAATGTCTTTTGGAGCAGGCACGAGGCCAAAGGTTTAAGGGCCTAATTGCCTCTCGTGGTGATACGGGGCTGGACATGGCTCGACAATTCAAGCCTGACGCAATCATCCTGGATATCCAGCTCGCCGTGATGGATGGCTGGAGAGTCCTAGAGCACTTGAAGCGTGATCCGGTTACGCGTCATATCCCTGTCCAGATTATCTCCATTGAGGAAGAACGGCATCGCAGTTTACAACTGGGAGCACTTGGCTATCTTAAAAAGCCCGTGCCCCAGGAGGCGTTAACCCAGGCATTAGTTGAACTCAAAAACTTTGTCGAGCGCCCGCTCAAGCACCTATTGCTGGTGGAAGACAATGAAGCGCAACGTAACAGCATTGTGGAGCTGATTGGTAGTAGTGACGTCCAAATAACAGCAGTGGAGACAGCTACTGCAGCACTGGCTGCACTAAAGGCTGGACACTTTGATTGCGCCGTACTGGATTTAGGACTGCCAGACATCAGTGGGTTTGAGGTGATTGAGCAAATCAAGGAGGACAGTCACTTAAAGCTGCCAATCATCATTTATACCGGACAGGACCTAACGCCTCAAGAAACCAACAAGCTTAACTGCCTGGCAGAAATGATTCTTGTTAAGGATGTTCGATCACCAGAGCAGCTGCTTGAGCAGACTACCTTATATTTACATCGAAATCAGGCAAAGCTTCCGGCACCACAGCAGCAAATCCTGGAGCACCTGCGGCTCTCCATTTCCAACCTTGCTGGCAAGAAAATCCTGATTGTCGACGACGATTATCGTAACATCTTCGCCCTTAGTAGCCTCCTAGAAAACAATCAAATGGAGGTAGTCTATGCCGAAAACGGCAGGGCTGGCATTGAGGTTTTACAAAACACGCCCGAAATTCATGGGGTCTTGATGGATGTGATGATGCCAGAAATGGATGGTTATGAAACTATCCGGGCCATCCGGGCACTTGAGCAATTCAAAACGCTGCCCATCATTGCTGTAACGGCTAAAGCTATGAAAGGTGATCGCGAGAAATGTTTGGCAGCAGGTGCCTCCGACTATATCACTAAGCCAGTTGACCCAGAATTACTACTGGCTCGCCTCCGCATCTGGCTCACATAGAAAACTGCTCGCTACACCTGACGTCACACTTCAACATTCACTCTGCGTTGATCTTTTATCTTGTCTTGAGGTCAGAACATGCAACTTGAAGAAAAAGTAAACATCCTCCTAGTTGACGACCGTCCAGAAAATCTACTGGCTCTAGAGGGAATCCTGGACAGTTTGGGGGAGAACTTAGTCAAAGCTCATTCTGGGGAGGAAGCTTTGAAATGCCTGCTTGCTCAGGAGTTCGCAGTGATTCTGCTCGATGTCCAGATGCCGGGTCTAGATGGTTTTGAGACTGCTACGCTGATCCGAGAACGACCCAGATCGAGCTACACCCCGATTATTTTCCTGACAGCCTTCAGCAAGAATGATGCTTTTGTATTCAAAGGCTACTCTCTGGGTGCTGTAGATTACCTGCTCAAGCCAGTAGAGCCGGAAATCTTGCTCTCCAAGGTTGTAGTATTTGTCAACTTATTCAAAAAGACTCAGCAGGTGAAACAACAAGCCCTGCAACTCGCTGCCGTGAATGTCCAACTCGAGGAAAGTAAAGCGCGATTCCAGGCGTTTATGAACAATACGCCCACTATTGCCTTCATGAAGACTGCAGAAGATGGACGCTATGTGTATGTCAATCGGACCTATGAACAGACATTCAACAAGCAGCTGGTGGAGGTGCAGGGGAAAACGGATTTTGAGCTTTGGCCGCAAGAGTATGCTCAGCAGTTACGTGACAGCGACCAAGTGCTACTCAAAGACGGCAACACCTCAGAAGTAGTGGAAAGAATTCCTACCCCTGATGGTCATCCTCATTACTGGTTAGTCTTCAAGTTCACAATTAACAACGGTCAGCAGTACATCGGTGGTGTAGCGGCTGACATCACGGCGCGGCTCCAGGCGGAGGAGGAACTTAGAAAGAGGGAAGAACAATACCGGCTGGTAGTCGAGGGGGCCAAGGACTACGCCATCTTTATGCTGGACCCGAGTGGCTACATTATTAGTTGGAATGCTGGAGCCGAACGGATGAAGGGATACACCGCTGAAGAGATCATTGGCCAGCATTTCTCTTGTCTTCATCCTGCTGAAGCAGTCGAGCAAGGTTTACCTGAGCAAGCCCTCCAGGCAGCGGTAACGGAGGGCCGCTATGAAACAGAAGGTTGGCGTATCCGCAAGGATGGGTCTCGGTTCTGGGCGGAGGTTACAATTTCACCATTACAAGATGAGGCCGGAAGACTAGGCTGGTTTGTCATAGTAACCCGTGACATCACTGAGCGTAAACGGGCTGAGGAGGCACTTTTGCTCCAGGAGCGCGCCATGGCTGCCGCCAGCGATACGATTGTGATTGCTGGCCCCCCAGAAGATGACAACCCGATTATCTATGCCAATCGAGCCTTTTATGAACTAACTGGCTATACCCCAGAGGAAACTCTAGGCCGCAACTATCGCTATCTACAAGGACCTGATACAGACCCAGATGTGATTGCCCAGATCCGTACTAGCTTAAAGGCCAAGCAAGGCTGCCAGGTCACATTACTCAGCTATCGCAAAGATGGTACCTCCTTCTGGAACGAACTCAGCCTGACGCCAACGCGAGATTCCCAAGGAAGAGTGATCAACTTCATTGGGGTCTCACGGGATGTTACACAGCGCAAGGCCAACGAGGAAGCCATGCAAGCTCTTAGAGACAAACTAGAGCAAAGCAACCAAGAGTTGTTAGATTTTGCTCGTGTTGCCAGCCATGACCTGCAGGAACCCCTCCGCAAAATTCAGGTGTTTGGCGAAAGGCTCGATGCTAAGGGTCTAGTCCAACCAGAGGGGAAACCTTACCTGGAGCGGATGCAGAATGCCGCCAATCGGATGAGTATATTGATCCAGGACTTACTAGCTCTCTCACGGGTAACCATCAAGGTGCAGCCGTTTGTGCCCCTTGATCTAACCAAATTGGCAAGAGAGGTAATTTCTGATCTAGAGATTCGGATTGAAGAAGTGGGTGGAATGGTCGAGCTAGGTGTCCTACCCGACATCAAGGCGGACCCCTTGCAGATGCGACAGTTGTTTCAGAACCTGATTGGCAATGCCCTGAAGTTTCAGCGTCCAGGAATACCCCCAATTGTCAAAGTTTGGGGACTATGTACCTCTCAAGAGTGTCAGTTCATGATTGCAGACAACGGGATTGGATTTGATGAGAAATATAAAGAGCGGATTTTCAACGTTTTTGAGCGCCTGCAAGGACGCAGTGAATATCAGGGAACTGGCGTGGGCTTAGCGATCTGCCGCAAAATCGTCGAACGACATGGCGGAACCATCATTGCTGAGAGTACGCCAGGCCAAGGTGCAACGTTTACGATTACCTTGCCGAATAGCCAAAACAATCCTTAAACTACCCCTAGCTATGCGTCTTACAACTATCCTCTTGGCTGACGATGATCTGGATGAGTATTTGCTCAATCAGGAGACACTTGAAGAAGAGGGCTACACTTCATCAGTGCTATTTCATTGGGTGAAAGATGGTGAAGAACTTCTGGATTACTTACACCAGCGCGGCCAGTACCATGCTCTACTTTCCTCTCCACCTCCCAGTCTTATCTTGCTAGATCTGGACATGCCTCGTAAAAATGGTTGGGAGGCGCTCAAACAGATAAAGTCTGACCCCAAGCTATACTCTACTCCGATCATTGTTATGTCTAGTTCCAGGTCAGAAGAAGAGATTTTGCGCGTCTATGAGCTGGGAGCCAATGCCTTTATCACTAAACCAACAACCTTTGAAGGCATGACGAAGATCTGGCGTTCTCTGCACACTTTCTGGTTCGCAACAGTTCAACTGCCACAACACAACATGATGGGTTGTGTCGCAAAAACCGGTTCTGTTGCAAAAACTAGAGAAGTTATAAAGGCTCCTGAGTCATCACCCAGCTTAGGCAGCCACGCCTAATACTTGAGCCATAAAGTTCAGTTGGGCTAGCACCTCTCCCTTTGGTACTCCGATTACTTGTCCTTTCCTCATCATGTGCATCACCTCGTATCCCTTGATGGTTCTTCGGGCTGAGTTGAAGGATTTGAACCCCAGCCCTGGCTTGATCAGCCTCTGCAAGAATCGATGATCCTGCTCAATTACGTTGTTGAGGTACTTGTTCTGCCGTAGCTCGGTAGATTGTGGCAGCATCTTGTCTTCCTGGAGTGCAGTAAAAGCTGGGGGATAAGCCTTGTGCTTGTCGGCATTGATTACTCTTGGTGCTGTGGTGTTTCTAGCATTGAGGGTTTTACAGAAGAACCGTTTCGCAGCAGTCGCATCCCGCTTAGCCGTCAGGAGAAAGTCCAAAGTATCCCCGTGCTTGTCAACGGCTCGATACAGCCACTTCCCTTGACCTTTAACCTTTACATAGACTTCATCCACTCTCCAAGCATGACTGGTTGGACGCAGATGAGGACGGCAGCGCTTGTCCAACTGAGGACAATAAGCTTGAACCCATCTGTACACGGTTGAATGGTCAACTCTCAACCCCCGTTCTAGGGTCAATTCTTCCACGTC
>CADCWO010000188.1 GCA_902806435.1 uncultured Synechococcales cyanobacterium
ATTTATTTGTTTGGTAGCTGTGTTTTACTACTGGGAGCGGGGTTTAGTTAACACCCAATCATGTCCCCAAAGTTCCTCTGGGAGCTGGCTCTGTAGAAATAACATTTGGTAAAAACTGTTCACCATACTGCGCTCTCATTAGTATTGACCAACTAACTTGGCCCAGGAGTTCCCAAGCTGGCGGCCAGGAACTCTCGCTGGTTCTCGACCTTCCAGAGGTTACGGTTTATTGGAATCCAACGGATTGCTATAGCACCGGGCTATTTCTGCTCAAGGGCTTCTAGATATTCTGATGGGTTACGATTAGAAACACGCAGGTTATCCTGAGCTAGAAAGTTGAAGTTGAAGTTGGCGATAGCGCTCACTTCATAGCGGGAGTATCCTTGTCTGTAGAGCAGTGACTTCGGAAGGATGTGGTGGACCTGCAAACTGTTCAGGTGTTCTAGTAAATGGCTTGAAAGCTCAGTTCCACTCTCCCAGATCAGTTAATAGAGGAAAAGCGGCAGCTGAAGACTGGTAGCAACGTCAGAATAATCATGCAGCAAATGTTGCGCAACAGACCGTCAAAGCCTGCACCAACGAGGACCAGTCTGAACACTGCCATCAATTTATTTGCGTGAAATGCACTTCTAAAAAAGGAACTCAGAATTGGGAACAGGGTAAAGTAGCGTCTTACCACGTAGGGTTAGTAGCGTGAACTTACCAGACCTTCCAAGGAGCATTGCCACTTTTCCACAGCTCCTCTAGGTGTTGTCTGTCGCGCAGGGTGTCCATCGGCTGCCAGAAGCCAGAGTGACGGTAAGCGCTCAATTGAGCTAAATTTGCTAGCTTTTCTAGGGGTTCTTTTTCCCAGACCGTGCTGTCGCCACTGATGTAATCGATCACCTCTGGCTCCAGAACAAAGTAGCCACCGTTGATCCAGGCTCCCTCTCCGTCTTCTTTTTCCCGGAAACTGGTAATCTTGTCTTGTTCCTGGTCCAAGACGATTGCCCCAAACCGGCCAGCAGGGCGAGTTGCGGTGAGGGTGGCAAGGGTTTTTTTCTGTTTGTGAAATTCAATCAGCTCGGTAATGTTGACGTTGCTTACTCCATCGCCGTAGGTAAAACAAAATGCTTCATTACCTAGATGTTCTCTGACTCGCTTCAGACGACCTCCAGTCATCGTGGATTCACCTGTATCTACCAATGTGACACGCCAGGGTTCAGCATAGCCGGTGTGGACGTTCATTTGGTTGAAGCGCATGTCAAAGGTGACATCGCTCATGTGCAAAAAGTAGTTGGCGAAGTACTCTTTAATCACGTAGCCTTTGTAGCCACAGCAAATGATGAAGTCGTTAATACCATGGGCAGCATAGATCTTCATGATGTGCCACAGAATCGGCCGACCTCCTACTTCCACCATTGGCTTGGGCTTAATGGAGGTTTCTTCGCTCAGTCGTGTTCCCAGTCCTCCAGCCAGCAATACTGCTTTCATGATTGTCTCCTTGGATTAGGTAAAAGGCTCATTGTGCTTCCGGCAAACTAATTAGCACCAAGTTGGATAAATACAAAGTTCTCTAACGATGCAGCTTTTCTTAACTGCTCCCCCCGTTAAATACCTGTACTCATTGACCCAAATCAGGTGCCAGTAAGTTATCTTTAAAGACTTATTTGAGGTTATAGAGATTCTAGCGGCTGGGCTCGAGCACGTGTACCCAGCCAAAAAGAATTTACTCTACAACTCGGCTTGATTTTTTAGAGTTTTTTGTTCGGCTTTATTGACACGTGGTTCAGCGACTCATATTTATAAAGTGTTTTAGCCTATCACATCTATAATTAGTAAATTTATGAATAGCATTTTGTATCTTTTTATACATTCTCATAAGCCAAGATGAAATACCAGGGTCAAAGGCTGTAGCCCACTATATGTATTTAGCGTGATGAGCTGAGGCATTAATTATGAAAAATTATTCTAAGCCTTATAGAGTTTATGACTGCCTGCACCTTTCATAGGCCGGCAAATGCCTAGAAGAACCGGCTCACAATCTACCACTTAATTTCTGCTCGCACTCAAAGTATCTAGCGCACTGAAAATGCCTTGCCAACCTGTCGGGCGACGGGTTCAATCAAAAAGGTGAGAATTGATTTCTGGCGAGTAACAATTTCTGCTGTTCCAGCCATCCCAGCAGAGAGCTGAACCTGCTTACCATTAACCATAACAGCGTTTTTATTGAGCCGAATTTTTGTTGGAAAAACCAGTCCCAAATCTTTATTATTGATGGCGCTGGGACTAATTTGAGACACTGTGGCGTCAATAATGCCATATTCTTGAAAAGGAAAAGTAGATAGCTTGACTTTTGATCTCATCCCTTTAGTAATAAACCCAATATCCTTGTTAGGAAGCTGGACTTCTAGCACAAAATCCTTGCCGTCAGGAAGAATTGAGAGTAACTCTTCACCAGGCTGAACTGGACCGCTCGTTGCCGCAACATTATAGATAGTTCCGCTGGCAGGAGCTTTAATCATCTCCATATTCTGTTGCTCTTTTGCCTGCTTCAGCTGGCCTTCAATAGTTGCTAGTTCTTGCCGTTTCTGATTGATCTGAGTCAAGATTTCTCGCTGGTCATTGGTTTGAGCAACCACCTCATTTTGGTGCTCAGACTGTAATGCTAAAACTTCCCCTTGGTGCTGCGGCCGCGAACGGGCAACTGCCGCTTGAGCCGCTTGATAAGCTTGTTCTGCTTGACGGATTTCTTGATTTTGAACTGCAATATCTTTTTCTAGGGATACGACCTTGTCCAATAAAGATGTGCCTTTATCTCTTGCTGATACTATTTGGTCTCTCGTCGTTACAATTCTGTCTTGAACGTCAATATAATCAAGCCGAGGAACAGCACCATTCGCGACTAGGGCTCTGAGCATCTTTTCTCTGGTGTTAGCATTAGCTAGATTTTCTTTAGCATTAGCTAGATTTTCTTTAGCATTAGCTAGATTTTCTTTAGCATTAGCTAGATTTTCTTGCAGACGAGTAAGACCGACTTTGGCAGCATCAAGGGCTGCTCGTTGGCGATTGGCTTCGGCGATCGCTCCAGCTTGAAGCTGGATAAACTCTTTCGAACTAGAAGCTAAGCGCTGGTTATACAAATTCGTTCCGGCTGCAGCCCTTTGAGTCCGCGCTTGCTCTAAACGGGGAATGTCTTTGCGGATTAACCTAGCTACATTTTCTAAGCGTTGAACTTCTGTTTGTGGTAGTGTGGCATCGCCTTCAACTAGCACCTGACCTTTTTGAACGCGATCGCCTTCTTTCACTTTGACGGCTTGAATAATTCCACCTTTAAGCGATCGCACGGGCCGGACTTGGGCAACAGGAACCAACTTACCAGAAGCGACTGCCACCTCATCAACCTTGCTGAAACCAGCCCAGGCAATAGCAGAAAACACTATTAGACTAATACCTCCTGCCAACAAGCGGCTGTAAAGCGGTGGCAGCTCTTGAACTGCTTTTCCCAGTTCGTAAGATAAATGGTCTGCGGGATAATTGAATTGCGCTTGCGTCTGACGAAAGTGACTTGCCGAAAAAACTGGAGATGCTTGTACAGCTTCTGATCGTCTGAATAGTTTCATAGCTTAGCAACTCAGTTTTTGTAACACATTACTTTCACTGGTACGGAAAACTATCTTTGTTATTTGGTGCTCAAAGCCAAGTTTTGAGGGCAAAGTAGGGCCTTGAGATGGAGAACTTAAAAATTAATCCAACTTTGCCTGCTGGCGTTGATAAAGTGACCAGTAAATCCCTTTATTCTGAAGCAACTGTAGATGAGTCCCCTGCTCCACAAGTATTCCTTTCTCAAGCACTAGAATTAGGTCTGCCTGCTTCAATGGTTCAAAGCGGTGGGTAATCATGAAAATAGTGCGGTTCTGAGAAATTCTCTGGACATTCTGTAGAACCTGTTGTTGGGTTTCACTATCTAATGCCCCAGTTGCTTCATCCAAAATCAAAATTGGAGCTTGAGAGATAAATAGCCGTGCCAAGGCGATTCGCTGTCGTTGACCCCCAGAGAGTGATGTCCCCCGCTCACCAACATTAGTCTCATATCCTTGTGGCAAATCACTAATAAATTGATGCGCTGCTGCTAATTGAGAAGCTTTTACTACTTCCTCAGCAGTCACATCAGGATTATTTAAGGTGATGTTGTCCAGGACAGAACCATTGAATAGAAAATCTTCCTGCAGCACAACACTAATTTGTTGTCGTAGTGAACCTAGATCTACACTTTTAATATCAAAGCCATCAATTAGAATCCGGCCTGATTCAGATTGGTAGAGTCGTTGTAAGAGCTTAGATAGGGTACTTTTACCAGAACCGCTGCGGCCCACAACACCAATCAGCATCCCTGGTTGAGCTGTGAACGATATGCCACGCAGCACTGGTTCTTGATTCGATTGGTATCGGAAGAAAACTTTCTCAAACGTCACTTGACCTTGCAGGGGAGGCAAAACCAAACCAGACCCAGGCTCGGCTTCCGGGGCAACATTGAGAATATCTCCAATCCGATCAACAGAAAGCAAGACTTGCTGAAGGTTTTGCCAAAGTTGAACTAGGCGTAGAAGGGGTCCTGTAACTCTACCGGAAAGCATCTGAAAGGCAACGAGCTGACCAATAGTTAACTTTTGATCGATAACCAACTTGGCCCCAAACCAAAGTACTAGCAAGTAGGACAGGCTAGTAAAAAACTGACTGATATTGCCAATAATGTTAGAGGCCGTAGACGCTTTAAACCCAGTACGAACGTAGCGAGAAAATAAGCCTTCCCAGCGATCGCGCGCCGATCTTTCAGCAGCATGGGCTTTAACAGCATGAATTCCACTAACCGTTTCAACTAAAAAAGACTGGCTGTCTGCACTGCGGTTAAATGTTTCATTCAGCCAGTAGCGGATCAGGGGAGTCGAAGTCAGCGTCAAAATGATAAACAGTGGAATAACCGCAAGCGCAACCCAGGTCAGAGTGAAGCTGTAATAAAACATGAGCGCTAAATACACCACTGTAAAAATGCTGTCTAGCACTACGGTTAACGCCGTACCCGTGAGAAATTGACGGATGTTTTCTAATTCCTGGACTCTAGCAACGGTATCTCCGACTCGTCGCGACTCAAAATAAGCCAAGGGCAAGCGCATTAAATGGCGGAATAATTGCGCCGATAAGCTAAGGTCAAGGCGTCGAGCCGTGTGGGTAAAAATAAATAACCGGAGGGTACCTAATGTTGCCTCAAATAGCCCTATACCTAATAAAGCAATTACCATCACATCAAGTGTTGCCAGATTTTGCTGCACCATTACCTTGTCAATGATTACTTGAGTAATCACCGGCGTAGCTAGCCCTAGCGTTTGTAGTGTCAAAGAGGCGACAAGGACTTCGCCCAGCAACCTTCGGTAGTGCCAGACTGCAGGCAAAAACCAGCGCAGGCTAAATTTCTCCTGACTTTGGATCAGTTCGATTTGCCAAAGTTGACCATCCCAAGCTGGTTCAACCATGCTTCTGGGAAGGCTTTCACAAGCTTGACGAGCATTTGTGGAGTCAGCAACAATGAGGCGATTATGTTGCAGGCCATATACGACCACCCAGCGGGACTGTTGCCAGTGCAGTAAAGCCGGAAAAGTGAGCTGACTTAAATCACTCCAAGTTGTCTGTAGCCGCCTCATTTGTAGCCCTAGCTTTTCGCCAGCTTCTGCAATATGTTTAGGGCGTTGTCCTCGAAGCTGGCGTTGCACCCACTCTAGTCTGGTTGGGTTTTCCAGATGATGCGCTACCATTGTCAAGCTAGCAGCAGCAGTGTTTAGACTGGCAACAAAGGGATACCCCGTAACTGGCTGAGATGAATTGGCGTCTTGAGGCTGATAACGCGCTCCTAGCTGGCTCCAGAAGCTAGCTACTTCTGGTGATGATTGGGTCCAGAGTATGGCATCCCAACTCATTACCACCACTTCTTTACTAGATACAACAGCCTTACAGGGTACAGAAAGCTCTAGTAAATCGCCAAACCAATCTCCTGCTGTCAAGGTTGCTAATGAACCCGCAGCTTTTTCTTCTTTGAGGCGAACTTTTCCTGAAATAATCAGAAACTGTTTTCCTTGATTTTCTGAGACTTGGCTATCCGTAGACCAAATTTTTTCCCCAAGCGTATAGCGACAGGTTTGCGCTTTGTTTTTGAATTGGTTTTGCTGCTCAGGACTCAGTAAACTGAGTGGTAAACTTTCCCACTCAAGACTGGTAGACTGATCGATTACAATCATTCAGACACCTGCTGAAGCTCAATAGCCGCTGCTTGTACCTTCTCTTGCAGCCATTGTTCAAAAAGCTGGTCTTGTAAACCTTCCTTCAATCTTCCTTCAAGCGAAGCTGGCAAAAATTGTTCCACCCGTAGTAATTGGTAGTATCCTTCAATCTCTATAGGCCCAATTAGTTCACTGGGGCTGGCAAGATCAACTAAAGCTCTAAGTGGATCTGGCATCTGTCCCCGGCTAACTGGTCCTATCATGCCGTTGACGATTCGTTCTTCTGTTATCGAGTACTCCTGAGCTAGCTGCTCAAAAGCGGCATCTTCTTCTAAAACCTGGCTTTTGAGTTCTTCTGCTAGCTCTTTATCCGAAACAACAATCCGAGAAAGCACTACTTGATCTAGGAAAATTTTACGCTCAAAGAAATGCTCTTGAAGTTTTGGCTCTGTAACTAAAGCTTTCAATTTGTCTAGCTTGAAGCTTTCAGTTATCTGAGCATGAAAGGTAGCGTGGTTTATACCATTGCTAGTCAGCCATTCCTGAAATTTTTCAGGGTCGGCAAGCTGATGCTTTAATCGAAAATCTATGACTACTTGCTCGACTGCCGCAGGATCAATCTTGATATCATCCCTTGTACCCAACTCTTGCTCAAGGATGTAACGATGCAGAATTTCTTGCAAGAACGGCTGTAGCTTTCCAGAAGACTGGAGATAGCCTAGTGCTTGCTCAAGCGAAATGGGCTTTTTATCAACAGTCAAGAATGCATTAGTTACCATATAAAATCCCCCTTACACCTTGATTACTGAATCGCAATAAAGCAAATTTTCGGTAAAAAAGGCTGTAGTTTTTCAGTTAGGTGTGTCTAAGGTTGCTTAAAAGAAACTCACTTCTGATCCAGGATGTACGAGTAAGTTATTTAGCTCTCAGAACTAAAGGGTTCCCAATTAAAACTCAGTAATTTCACCAGCTAGCTGACTTTAATGAAGCCTATATTTTTTGAGAAACCGCTTTGCGTTTAGTCTGATGAAGCTAAATAAAAGTCAGGAACCATTTGAAGCTCAGTGCTCGGTTCAGCAAACTAAGTTTTCGTTGATACTTGTCAAAATTAACGGCTTAGCTGGGTAACTTATGCAAAAGCTACTTATGCAAAAGTGTAAGTTCTTGCTCAACTAACTAAAACTTATAGAGGGACAGCAAGTGTCAAATTCCAACCTCGGAAACCTTAATAGTGGCTTTAATATTAGTAACTCTGTTAATACCAGTGATCCCAATGACTACTATAGTTTCAACCTAACTGCACAAAGTAGTTTGGAACTAACGCTCAATGGCCTGAATGCTAATGCTGACTTGCAACTCCTCAATAATAGTGGAACTGTGCTCCGTAGCTCCTCGGCAAGTGGCATCAATCAGGATGTAATCAACATCGACAATTTAGCTGCAGGTACTTACAAAGCACGCGTCTACCGCGTTGGTGGCGACACTGCCTATAAACTTGAAACATCTACCGTTGATTATTTAAGTAATTTAAGCTGGACCTCCGTATCTAACGGCTGGGGGCCAGTCGAAAAGAATAAGAGCAATGGCGAGCAGGCATCTGGAGATGGCCGAACCATAACGCTGAACGGTATCTCCTACAGCAAAGGCCTTGGTGTACACAGTGGTTCAGAGGTGGCCTATGCCCTTGGTGGAAAATACAAAACTTTCAGCACAGATGTTGGTGTTGATGATGAAGTAGGCAGCAGAGGATCAGTCAGCTTCCAAGTCTGGGCCGATGGAGCAAAACTCTATGATAGTGGTGTAATGACTGGGAATACAGCAGCAAAGACGCTCAACGTTGATGTAACCGGCAAACAGCAACTCAAGCTAATCGCAACGAATGGGGGTGACAACAAAGATTTTGATCATGGTGATTGGGCCAATGCCCGCCTTGCCAAAAGTACCACTTCAGCCTCAATTGGTACCGGAGCTCCTAGCCCAACGCCTGGGCCACCCCTTAATTCCCAAACTGGAGAACAAGCCAAGAGTGCCGATTCATTCGTTGATAGCATCGGAGTTACCACCCATCTACGCTATACAGGCACCTCCTATAGCAACTATAGCGGGATTATCAAGCCACGGTTGCAAGAGCTAGGAGTGCGACACATTCGTGATGGCGGCAAGGACAAAGCGTTCTTTGACAAGTTAAATGATCTAGCCACTATCGGCATCAAGTCCACCCTGGTGATGGACCCTCGTGATGGGACTCAGCCGCAAGATGCTGTGACAATCGCGAAGAGCATTCCCAAGTCTCTTGAAGCGGTTGAGGGTCCTAATGAGTGGGATATGAATCGTGGCTTGACCTACAAGGGCCAGTCCTTCCCGAATGGTCTGCGCAACTACCAAAACGAATTGTACAAAGCAATCAATAGTGATCCAGCAACAGCCAACATCTCGGTTTTGACTCCCTCTTTAGCAGGTCCAGGCAACGCGGACAAGCTAGAACCTCTAGATGCATTTGATAAAGGCAATATCCACTACTACGTGGGAGGAGAGAAGTCAACCTGGGGCCTGGATAATTACGTGCTTCCTCAAATCAGAGAGCTTACAGAGAATAAGCCGCTTGTTGTCACAGAGACCGGTTGGTCTAATGCCGCTATCTCCCAACAAGCTGAAGCAAAGTATGTACCTAGATTGTATTTAGAACATTTTAATCGTGGCATTGAGCGCACCTTTCTGTATGAGTTTATCAAGCAGAGGCAACAAGACAATAGCTATGAAGGTAGCTGGGGCATTCTGAATCCTGACGGGTCTCCACAACCTGCATTCAAGGCCCTGAAGAATCTCATTGATCTGGTAGAGGAACCAGGAGCGGGTAGATTTACCCCAGGCAAGCTGGACTATAAGCTCAGTGGTGCCATGACAGGTGTGAACCACACCCTCTTGCAAAAGAGCAATGGCAAGTTCAATTTGATCTTGTGGCAAGACGATGAGGCTGGGAATAACCCCGACCAGAGCGTGACCTTAACGCTCAATCAGCCGATCAGTAGCGCCAAAACCTACTTGCCCCTCAACTCAACAGAGGCAACCAACAGCTACAGCAAGCCAACGAACATCAATCTTAAAGTCCCTGACCATCCTCTAGTGGTGGAGTTGAGTTGACCCAAACGTTAAGGAGTAGACGACAGGCAAAACCAACCTTCTTCATTTCTGCTCCATCATTATGTAACCTGTGGATATTTCTTTGAGCTAACGAACGGCCTGGTAAAGTAACTGGTTAATCTGTTGATTGATTGGTACTAGGTTAAAACGCTGGCTGGCTTGAGTCTTTGCTTGACGAGCAATAGTTGCAGCATGTTCTGGTTGGTTACGGCAAGCCATAACAGCTGCGGCTAACTGAAGCGGATCATTGGGTGGAATTAACCAACCAGTCGTACCTGCCTCCACTAATTCAACTGCTCCTCCTGCTTGTGCTGCAATCACAGGCCGTTCACACAGCATTGCTTCAACAATCACTCGGCCAAAGGGTTCTGGCGCTATTGAAGTATGGGCAATCACGTCACAAGCCACCATCAGTGGCATGATGTCCGAACGAAATCCTAAAAACCGGACCCGATCCTCAAGCCTCAGTG
>CADCWO010000189.1 GCA_902806435.1 uncultured Synechococcales cyanobacterium
GGGATGAAGGGATGATTGCGAAATACGTCAAGAATCAGGGTAACGAATATCTCAAGCTACACCGAGATGAGCAGCTTACTCTTTTTTGATGCTGATACCCCGTCTGCTTGCAGCGGGGTAGTTCATTTCTTCTTACACTTCAATAGTTCATTAATTGCAGATGCTACTGACGAGACAGCATTGAGAGGCTAAGGAACGAATAGTCTCTTATTTTAAAGAACTAGTACAGGCGCCCTAACCAGCAAAGTCGAGATATTGACCTGGACAATATCCTATTCAAAAGCCTCCTTTGATAAGGAGGCTTGCACAATCTTGAGTTTGCAATAGAAGAAAGCCTAGAAGAATTTAAACCTTTGCTTCCTCTTTAACCAATTTGTCCCAACCAAGATCTTTGAGGTTATTGTTGCGGCGCAACGGACGGGTCACCAGCTCTAAAATGTCACGGGCATTTGTAAAGCCATGAATTTGAGCAAAGGTGAACTCCACAGACCACTTGGTATTAATACCGCGTGCTTCTAAGGGGTTGGCGTGGGCCATGCCGGTAATTACCAGATCCGGTTTCAGTTCATTAATGCGCTGGAACTGGTTGTAGTTATCTGGCTTTTCCACAATCCGGGGCAAGGGTACGCCCATCTCCTGGCAGGTTTTTTCTAAAAAGGCCAGTTCGGCCGCTTGATAGCGCTTATCCATATAGGGAATGCCGATTTCCGGGCAGGTCATGCCACAGCGGATCAAAAAGCGGGCCAGAGAGACTTCCAGCAAGTTATCGCCCATAAAGAAGACGGACTTACCTCGGATTAACTGGAGGTAGTCTTCTAAGCTAGCCCAGATCTGCGCTTCTCGTTCGTCTAAGCCCTGAGGCTCGATATTGAACACGGAGCAAATTTTTTCTAACCAGGCCCGTGTGCCATCCGGTCCAATTGGGAAGGGAGCGCCAATTAGCTTGCACTTACGACGACGCATCAAGGTAGTGGCCGTACGGCTGAGAAAAGGATTAATCCCAGATACGTAGTAGCCTTCTTCAATGACGGGCAGTTCTGTGTAGCGCTTGGAGGGTAGCCAGCCGGAAACTTGAATGCCCTGCCTTTTCAGTTCTAAGGTCAGTTGTGTAACGACCGGATCGGGCAGGGAACCAAATAGAACGAGCGGTGGGTGCTTGTGATACTCAGATTCTTCCGCCGTCACATCTTCTTTCTTTTTGCCAAAGTTGAGGAGAGACGCGATCGCATTGCGTTCTTTCTTCTCTGACTCCACCACCGGCGCCTTGCTGGGGCAGCGGTGGGCCATTGCTGCCAGTACCGTATCTTCACCCTGAGTAAAGGCGTAGTCGAGGCCATTGGCCCGGGCCACGACAATTGGAATACCAATCTCTGCTTCCAGCCTAGGGGCGAGACCCTCCAGATCCATTTTGATAATTTCTGTGGTGCAGGTGCCAATCCAGACAATCACACTAGGATTGCGATCGCGCTTGATTTGGTCACACAGTCGCTTTAGCTCATCATAGTCGTTGAGCTGCGCAGAAATATCGCCTTCTTCCAACTCCGCCATCGCGTAGCGGGGCTCGGCAAAGATCATCACTCCCATCGCATTCTGCAAGAAATAGCCACAGGTCTTGGTGCCAATTACTAGGAAGAAGCTATCTTCAATTTTTTGATATAGCCAGGCAACACAACTAATCGGGCAAAAAGTATGATAGTTCCCAGTCTCACATTCAAACTCAAGAGCTTGGGGTTGAGTATCGGCAAGGGTCATCGAAAAAGCTCCAAAATATATGATTCAGTTTGTCAGTGGGTGTAGGTCCAGCCAAGGCAGTACCGACTGGTTAAACCATCATCAGGTCTAGTTCTTCTTCCTCACTCTTCACGTTTGGCTGAACAGGGTTGAGGTAGAAGTCAGACAGCAGAGCAAATAGATCGCGATCTGGGGTGTCGTTGGGCACTACACCCTCAGGCTGGGCCAAAAGCTGATCCGCAATGTTGAGATAGTAATCGCAGACGTAATTGAGGGAAGGATCAGACTCCGCCATTTCAAACAGGGTTTTCCCCTTCACCCGTGACACGCGAATATCTTCAATCAACGGTAAGATTTCCAGGGTTGGCATTGGCACCGTTTCAATGTACTTGTCGATTAAGTCTCGTTTAGAGGTGCGGTTACCAATCAAACCGGCCAGACGCAAAGGATGGGTACGAGCTTTTTCTCGGACAGAAGCGGCAATTCGATTGGCGGCAAACAAAGCGTCAAAGCCGTTGTCGGTGACAATCATACAGTAGTCGGCGTAGTTCAACGGGGCAGCAAAACCACCACAAACTACATCGCCTAAGACATCAAACAGGATGACGTCGTACTCATCAAACGCATTGAGTTCTTTGAGCAGCTTCACCGTCTCTCCCACCACATAGCCACCACAGCCTGCTCCGGCGGGAGGACCACCAGCTTCTACACAATCAACGCCACCATAGCCTTTGTAGATTACGTCTTCCGGCCAGACATCCTCGTAGTGGTAGTCCTTGGCTTGCAACGTATCGATGATTGTCGGAATCAGAAAGCCTGTCAAGGTGAACGTGCTGTCGTGCTTAGGATCGCAGCCAATTTGCAGTACTTTTTTGCCCCGCCGCGCTAAAGCTACAGAGATGTTACAGCTTGTCGTAGATTTGCCGATACCACCTTTGCCATAAACTGCTAATTTCACGCTGGTTCTCTCCTAATAATTGGATGTTAACGCTCCAAGACTCTAAGCCTTTGCTAAAGCTCGGAGCTTAACTTGATTCACTCTAAATTTATTGAATGAGTCAATTATCGACCAATTCTCAACGGAAAGAAAGGGCTTCTAGAGATCGATCAGCCTTCTATCCCTAGCTTGTCTAGTTATAAAAGCTATTAAAGCAGCCTGAGCCCTTAGATTGGCTCCAAAGCGGCCAGAATCTGCTTATCAATATTTTGTGTACTTATTTATATAAAAAGGGAAACAAAAACAAAAAACTACTCTCAATCGGCTGGATAAGAAGATCTATCTTGCAGATGCAGGTCCTGTATCTAAATATCCTTGCATCTAGCCCCCTACCTTCAGTAAGCCATTAAGGCAAGAGGGCAGCCTCTGCCCTGCTTGGGCGGAAACTTCCGTCCTGCTGGAAGGGGCAATGCCTATGTTCATAGCCTCAAGTGGCTTGGTTGAGATATCTGGCAGCGAGGTAACTTAGGTCCCTTCACCCCCAATAGCTACCTGAAGTTGCCTTTCATTAAAAATAGTTAAATTTAATTCTGACTAGGCATGGGTATTTCAGAGCTGCTGGTCTTTGCTCACAGTTTGTGACAGGTTCCGCGCGATCGCGACAGAGAGCGCTTAAGGCTGAAAGCTGCTTGATGTGTGGCTTATAGTATCCTTATTCTTTCCATTAAGCCTGAAAGCACGGCAGCTGGCTCATAAAAAGCAGTGCCTGTCAGCCACTGACTTTGCTTATCTCCCAGCTTGGCCGAGGAAGCGAGGTTTTTAGGGTTGGATTATTGGTAAAAAGTAGGGCACTACTATTCATGCCCCAGACCGCAAGTATTTGCGGCTACACGGCTGAGGGTAGATCCGCTCGGAATTAAGGACCCACTGGGTCAAGGAGTTTACTGCTAATTGCCAGTCTTTTTGCGGTGGTATTTTCAGTACCTCCCCCCCCAACTGCTACCTCAACTAGCCTTAAAAAGGCTAAAATCGGTGGTTAAAACTATGTGTCGAGACTGGTCAAGCGTTACCCAGTGCTCATCTCTTAGTTTTCTTAGCAGGCGAGTAACTGTGACGCGGGTGGTACCAATCGCGTTAGCTAACTGTTGATGAGTCAGCTTCACGGCTATGCGAGTTCCCCCCGAAACGGGTTGCCCAACTTCCTCTTGCAGCAAACAAAGTAAGTGACGCAGACGGACTTCGACCCGCCGATGCCCCACGAGCGCTAGCATGACCTCTGTTTGGCGCAGGCGACGACCCAGCTGGCGAAACACGCGCTGCGACAAGGCGGCCGAAGCCTCAATGTCGGCCAGGCTGAGCCGGAGAAGCTCGACTTTGGATAAAGCTGTGGCGAAGTAGGATTCTAAGGAACTAAGGGGCAACCCAAAGGGCATGGAAGGACCCGCCAACCCTAGCAACACTTCATCTCCGTTGCAATGCAAAGTACTGAGTTGCACAACGCCGCGATAGACAACCCAAATATCTTCGGAGGTCATAGCAATTGAGGCTCCATCAGCGTAAGAACGTAACTCTTGTTCTCGGTAGAGTTCTTCTAGCAAGTGGCGTTGCCCTAATGGAGCACGTACTTCCAAAGTGGAATTGAGCATACGGCAATTTGGGTTGATATAGGACAGGGCTTACGCTTTCTCGGCTGGCTGAAACCTCATTGCTACGGCATAGGTGAGAAAGCTGTTGTAGCGCTCTTGGGTCCTACTCTAGAGCTTAAGTGTAAAGAAAAGGTAATTGCTAGATCAAGCTTAGATTAAGGATTGCCAGGATCACTACTCGGCAATGCCGGCCAGTGAATTAATTGCCTCCAGCAGTCCGCGAGCCTTATTTAAGGTTTCCTCATACTCTTTTTGCGGCTCGGAATCTGCGACTAAACCTGCCCCTGCTTGCACGCTTACCCGATGGCTATTGCTGCCCTGGTTATCTGGGGTAACAATCATCGTCCGGATGGCGATCGCCGTGTTCAACTGGCCTTCAAAATCGTAGTAGCCATAGGCACCGGAGTAGGGCCCCCGGCGAGAAGGTTCCAGCTCGTGAATAATTTCCATTGCCCGAATCTTCGGGGCACCACTAACGGTCCCGGCCGGAAAGCAAGCTTTGAGCAAATCCCAGGCAGTTTTCCCGTCTGCCAGCTCGCCCACTACGTTGCTAACGATGTGCATAACGTGGGAGTAGCGCTCAATAATCATTAACTGATCTGGCTGAACCCGTACCGTCCCACTACTGCAAACCCGACCTAGATCGTTGCGGCCAAGATCCACCAGCATCACATGCTCAGCAATCTCTTTGGGGTCCTGCAATAGCTCCTGAGCTAGAGCATTATCTGTACTCAAGTTCTTTCCTCTAGGACGAGTTCCAGCAATCGGCCTTACGGTTGCCTGCATTGGCCCTGTTGCATTACCCAAATGTTCGGCCTTAACCATTACTTCTGGGCTAGAGCCAATCAGCTGCCAGTCTCGGAAATGGAGGTACGCCATGTAGGGCGAAGGGTTGATCAAGCGCAGTGAACGATAAAGCTGGAATGGGTCACCCTGATAATTGGTTGACAGCCGTTGGGAAAGTACGACTTGAAACACATCACCGGCTTGGATGTGTGCTTTGGCTGCCTGGACATTAGCGCAAAATTGCTCCTGGGTGGTGTTACTAGAGTAGCGGAGAGTTTGAGGGGAAGAGGCTACCGGGGGCTGCCAGGACAGCATGGTGTGCTGGCGCTCAAGGGGCAGCTGGAGTTTATCCACCAGTTGGGTGACGCGATCGCAAGCCTGTTGATAGGCTGTTGAACGATCAGTATCTGGATCGCGCAAGTCCGCGTAGGCGATCGCCCAGATTTTTCGCTTTACCTGGTCAAAGATCAGCAGGTTATCGATTTGCATCCACAGGCCATCAGGCAGATCGCTTTCTGTTGCGGGGTGGACGGGTACCCGTGGCTCAATCCACTGGATCAGCTCATAGCCCCAAAAGCCAAACAAACCGCCAATACCGGGGGGAAGTTGGGGTAACTTCACCGGATGGTAGGCTTTGAGACGATCGGCTAGGATTTGGAAGGGATCCCCTCTAAACTCGGTTGTGGAGCCATCTCGGTGGGTTTGGATGCTGTGCTCACCCCTAGCTTCCAAAACCCATAGGGGATTGCAACCTAAAAAGCTGTAACGGGCAAGCTGTTCACCGCCTTCTACAGATTCAAATAAAAAACTATAGGGCTGACCCGCACAAACGCGGTACCAGGCGGAAACAGGGGTATCTAAGTCGGCGATCCATTCCTGGTAGACTGGGACGAAGTTACCTTGCTGGGCCAGTACCGAAAACTGGGGAAAGTCTGGAAAAATCATCCAAATATCATGTCCGGTAGAGTGCTGCTCCCTAACTAACCTGGTGAAGCTGGAAGTTTCAAGTCCAAATCACAGACTGTCAAAATTTAACCCATAACGCGCAGATTTGATACTAGGCTCAAACTAACCATCAAAAAACTCTCCAAACATAACCAGGTAAGTTCGGAGAGTTGGATTCATCTTGCCGCAGGTCTGCTTAAGGTTCTTCGTAGGTCGGCTGACCGAAGGTCGGCGTACCACTGAACTTCACCTGAGCTGGACTGGGATTTTCACCAATCCGGTGTTCCACCTTGTTGACATAAGGACGGCCTGGATTAACTTTTTCTGGAAAAACACCATCTTTTGGATGCAGGTATTCCGTCTCACCGCTCGGATAAATACGGTAAATTTTATAGTCAGTGATCTTAAACTTGGACCGTAACTGTTGGCCAGCTAGCGCAATGCACTGCTCCTTGCGGGCAAGGTACAGTAGATTGTCCCCCTTTCGCATCAGGGCAGCTCCACCCGTCGGCATCTCAAAGATCTGCTCTTTCGGGCTGGTCCAGGTAATGGCGTATTTTTCTTCCACTTGTGCCTTCGTTAGCAAGCCTCCTGTGCTTCCACCGAACAAAGGCATTTGTCCCTTCAGTGACTCTGGCATGAGTACTCTCCCAATGTGACGCACCTTCAGGCGCGATCTATTCTCGCAAGCATCCTATCACTGTGCTTGAGCCTTTCTATCAAGTTTGTGAGGAACTGTAATAGTTCTTGAGGGAAGACTGATCGAACTGCCATTGCTGAAGTCAGCCAGGGTCTCGCCTTGCGCACTGGGAATTGTGAAGTGGAATTGAGTGCCCTGGTCTTTGCCTGCTGACTCTGCCCAGATTTGTCCTCCCAGGTTATTGATAATCTGACGGCAGATAGCTAGGCCCAGGCCAGTCCCTCCTGTTGTGCGTCGTAGAGCCCCCTCTTCTTGGTAAAACCGCTCAAATACTGTTTCCAAGCGATCGGGCTCAATGCCACGACCAGTATCAGCCACTGTCACTTCTACCATCCGAGCGTCTTTAGGCTGGACTTGTACCGTGATCTGGCCTTCTGGGCCAGTAAACTTGCAGGCATTATCGAGTAACTTTGAAAGTACTTCCACCAACCGTTCCCCATCAGCCCGCACCAAGGGTAACTGAAACGGAAGTTCCGTTGTAATTTTCGGAAGCATCTGATCTGGGTCACGGGCCCGAATGCTACTCAAGGCCAGATCAATGCACTCTTGCAAAGGTAAAGGCTCTAGATGCCACTTAACGCGGCCACTTTCCAACCGCGACAGGGTGAGAAAATCCTGGACTAGCCCCCGCAGGCGCTCAGCGTCTGTTAAGGCTGTATCCAGCATAATTTGTCGCACTTCTAAGGACATATCTGGTTCACTGACTAAGCTTTCTAGGCAAACTTGAATGGTTGATAATGGAGTTCGAAGTTCATGGCCAGTGACGGCAATTAAATTACTGCGGGTCTGCTCTAAAGCTTCCAGTTGCTGGTTTAAGTCTTCTAAGTTGGCGTAGGCTTCCGCTTGAATCAGGGCGGCTCCGATTTGGGTGGCGATCGCTTCTACGAGTGAAAGTTCTTCTTGATCCCACTGCCGGCTATCTTTACCACAATGGTGTAACTCTACAACTCCTACCAGGCGCCCTTGGTAAAAGGCTGGCACGAGCAACAGTGAACGAACTTTTGCTAGTTTAACCAGGGTTCGTAGTTCCTTGGCTGACTTGAAGCGGGGGTCGGTTTTAGTGTCTTCAACATAGACAGGTTCTTGCGTTTGTACCGCTTCTTGAAACAGAGGATTCTCTTGTAAGGGCCAAACTTGACCGCTCAAAGAGGCAATGTGCTTGTTGAGAAATTCGTGCCCTAGGGTAACGACGGTATCCGTTTCCTTACAGCGGTAGACTAAACAGCGGCAGATATGAATTGCCTGGCCAAGTTCTTGCACAGCTACCGTTAGGATTTCCGCTGGGTCTAGCGATCGCCGGATCGCTGTCGTGATTGAATTCACCAGACGTTCTTTGCGCTCTTGAGCCGCAATGGCCCGATAGGTCTTCAGCAGTTTGTACTGTCCTGCTTGGAGGTAAGTCACTAGCCGTTGTGTGAAGGGGCCGGGATCACTATGGTGACCAGAAGCGGCAGGGGCTTCCAAGAGCGCGATCGCTTCATTTAGCTGAGGCTCTAAGTCCGGTCGATAGATTAGAATCCGGTTTAATAACAATCGGGCTGCCGCACAGCTAGTTTGCCGCTCAAAGGTCCAAATCCCTTCAAACCGCCGAGCCTGATCCATCTGCATTTCCTGATCCACATTTGTTGCTGCTGGATCAGGTTCATGCTCCTGGCACAGCAAGCAGACAGCGTACTGCTTACCGACGACAACCAAGTGCCACTCCTGGCTCAAGGCATCCTCAGGAGTAAAAGTAATCGTGTTATAGCGATCAGTACTACTATCAAAATTAGTATCTGAACCAGATAAAACGTATACTTGCTGAGCGTGTTCAGCAATTCGGAGATATCGATGAGCTTCCTGGCGGTAAAATCGCTCTTGCTGGAAACTGGCAATCACCAAGGGTTGATCACTACCGGCAAGCACCTGGTCTTCCATGGCATGAGAAAGTGCTGTCAAAGAAGACTTAAAGTAAGTTTGGGTTCTGAGGTGGGGCTGAGCTTGAAGCAAATCCTGTAATAAGGAAGTCGAGACTTTCATCAACGTTTTCTGCAGTTCAACCTGAATAAATTCACCATGACCTACTTTATCTAGGGCAACAAACCCTCTGGCGGAGTACCACCTCCTAGGCTAGTGCCTCACAAACTGCAGATCTACCGTAGAACGCCCACCCTACCTTGGCTGAACCACTAAGCTTTCCAGCTCAAGTGAGATTTGAGCTGGAAAGCTTACTTCTAAGGTTTGACAATCCTCTTAGAAATCATCTTCTAACAAGAGAGCAGCCGGCTAAATAATGAAGCGCTGATTTAGCTTAATTTTATCGGTTTTTTGCTTAGCTTGGATCTTGAACCCCTGCCATCATCCTGTTCCGTCTAAATTAGGAATTAACTCAAGATCGCCGTACACTCTAGGATCAGTTTTTGATTCACTAAAGCATAGGGTTGAACCTCTAGTGCTTGTTGGAATGCTGCAATCGCAGCGCTGTACTGTCCTAGAGCAACATGGCACAGTCCTAGACCATGGAGCGCCCCAAAGTGAATAGGGTTCAGCTTCAAAACCACCTGGCAGTCGTCTAAGGACTTTTTGTACTGGCTTTGCGTATAGTAAAGGACAGCCCGGCGATTCCAAGCTTCGGCAAAATCGGGCTGAGCGTTAATCAACGCTGTGAGCACAGCTTCGGCCTGAGCAACCTCTCCAGCTTCCAGCAACGCTTGACTCTGTCTCAACCGTTCTAACCCAGATACACCTTTTTGCTCGAACCAAATCTGCCAAAGTTTACCAGTCGCGCGGTCTCTAACAGCCTGGTCAGGATTTTTTAGCTCTGCAAGTAGGGGATTAATTTCCATTCGAGGTCTAGAACAGCAATATCTTCTAATTATCTACCTTATAAAAATGCTGATCTGCCTTCTGGCGGTCCTGCTTTAGCAACCTCAAGCTTAAGTAGAGTGTTGAGCTTAGCCTAGTCTAATCTGACAATCAATTTATTTCTGCTGCTCAATCAGTTCTTGGCGCATCCGATTTTTCAGCCCTGGATCTTTTTGCAGACGCACTGTAATTTGGTTAAATTCTCCAATCGATAAACCGCTGTCTTTAATAATCTGGGCTGAGCGCGTCAGGAAGTTTTTACATACACCTTCTACGCCATTTGGTAAATCATCCTGTCGACAAACGTTTGCTGGTACATTACCGCCCATAATCTGCTTTGCCTTTTCCAGAGACTCACGGCGAATGGGTTCTATCTGGAGAACAGCCTTCGCATATTGTTGGATTTGGGTAGTGGACTGAGCATAGACAGCAGTATTAAAACTGATGTTGGTTAGACCTCTTGATAAACCCGGTATGCAGCCAGACAATAGAGTGATTGCAGATAATGTCCCAACGACAGACACCTGAGATATCAGATGGTGCAAGGATTTTGGGTAGGTTAAATTTAGCATTGAAGATCCAAACAGGCTAGAACAGCATAAGACTCATTTATTTTGATGCATCCCTGGGGATAGAAGTTCCACAACTTAAAAGATATTTAGTGCCATCTCAGCGACTAACAGGATTTTCCTTCCGCGCTCAACTATACAGTTGGCATAGCTCTAGCGCCTTTGACTGGAGGCTAGAAAGTTGATCGCTACCGCGCTTGAGGCTAACTTCTAAATCGAGTAACAGTGGTAAAGCCTGCTGCAGCTGAAAGGCTGAGAGAGATTGCACTTCTTGTTGCAGAAAGTAGATCCGCCTGGGGTTACTAACTTGCGCCGCCTGAGCAATTGCTCGCTCGTCTCTCTCCCCCGCTTCGACCATCAACCTCACCCATAACCAGGTGCGAAATTGTTTAACTAAAGTGGCAACAATACGTAATGCTGGTTCATCTTGACCTGTTAACTCTGCAATCAGGCTCAGCGATCGCTCAGCATCACCTTGGCGGATCGCCTCTGCCAATTGCAAACTATTTTGGGTTGTCACCGGAACGAGGGCGGCAACGGTTCCCACATCTACGACTGCAGCACCATTGTCAGTCGCGGTAAACAGCCGTAGTTTCTCTAGTTCCGTAAATAGTCGTCGGGTATCGTTGCCAACAGATTCGGCTAAAAGCTCAGTGCTATCTACTGTCAACTTCACACCCACTTGCTGAGCTGCTTGCTGAACCCTATAGATCAGCTGTTCTGTTTTCCAGGGGGGAATTGCTGAAAACTCCCGAATCTCAGCGTATTTCTGTAACAGCTTGGTGACTTTACTGCGGCCATCTGGCTTATGATCAGCAGTTAGCAGTAGGTGAGAGGTAGCGGGTAGCGCCGCTAATGAGCGCTCCAATTCTCCTAAAAGTGGTTCGGAGCAGCGCTGCAACAAGGTTGTGTTCGCGAACCAGACTAGCCTACCCCCAGCCCCAAAACTGGGCGTCATCGCTTGATTGAGTCCGTGAATAACCGCATCCGGCTGCTCTGCCTCAATTTTGTCGTAGTTGAAACTGCTCCAATTAGGGTCAAGAACGCGATCGCGTAATGCCTGCACGGCCTGTGACAGACGATAATCATCTTCACCCCAATAGAGATAAACAGGCATCCTTAACCTTGCCCACACTAATTTCATTATTGCCTAGCTGTAATTTTTGTAGGCTAGTGGTATTTGTATTTCCAAACTATGCCCCCATCATCCAGTGCCATCTTGCAGCAAAGCTTTGCGATCATTGATCAAGAGATTGGCAACCACGCCTTTAACCGTCAAGAGTATCCGGTGCTCCAACGAGTAATTCACAGCACTGCTGATTTTGAATTCAAGCAACTGCTCCGGTTCAGCCCAAACGTGATTGAAGCTGCGATCGCTGCCTTATCTCAACAAGTGCCGATTATCACCGATGTCAACATGGTTAAGCAGGGGGTGAGTACTCTAGTTCAGCAGACCTTTAATAACCCCCTAATTAGTGCTGTAGAACAGGTAACCACTGCCCTACCCAATAAAACTCGTACTGAAACCGGGTTGCTCCAGTGTTTGCAGCAGCATCCGCAAGGAATTTATGTAATTGGCAATGCCCCAACCGCCTTGTTAGCTCTGTGTCATGCCGTAAAAACGACTGCTGTGCATCCTAGCTTGGTGATTGGGGCGCCGGTCGGGTTTGTGGCCGTCTTGGAAGCGAAAGCTGCCCTGGCCCAACTAGCTGTACCCCAGATCCGGGTAGAAGGTCGCAAAGGGGGCTCAGCCGTAGCTGCAGCGATCCTGAATGCCTTGTTGGTTCTGGCCTGGCGTCAAAGTAATTTGTCAGAGCTATGAGTTCCCTTAGCTGAGATTGGCCTTGAGAGACCCTGTAGTCTGAGCAAACTGCTACTTGGTTTCTTCCAGCCATCTGGAGCGGCAAAGGGTACTGGGAGACTTGGTGCTTCAGAAGTAGTACAGGAGCTACCCACCTCAGGTATTTATCTTGGAGTAGTGGCAGCCTAAAGGAAAGTTAACTATTGCCAGAGGTGTTCGATTGCGGGTGAAAGAATCGTGATTACTCTGGCGAGGTTAGAACACTTGAGTATTAACCTTAGTGCCAGCACGATGACGGTAGTGCCATGACCCCCAGGTACAACTTTCACGCTCAGTGACATTTAGACTATCAACACGCCTAGCACCACTTAACCCAGTACCCTTAGTCAGAATTACACGTGGTTAGCGATGCTAAACGTTATTGGTTAGAAAGTAGGAGTTTAAGCTCAATTGAATCATGTTCTTTGAGGAAACCCTTACAAATTAGTTAGCCTGTTAACTTTATTTATCCTCCTCTCGATCCATTTGAATCAAATGAATATGCTTGTAGCCAAGTTTAATTTCAAACTCATCTCCTGGCTTTAATCCCATGGCTTGAGTGTAGGTCGCACCAATCACAATTTGACCATTTTTATGCACACTAACCCGATAGGTTGGTTCCCGGCCTCGACCATCTTTTGAAGTTTCTGTACCTAGAGGAATGCCTCTAGCTGCCAGAATTGCATCATAGAAGTCAGTTAAATTGACACGACCCTGATTATTTTTTGTAGTTGTATAGTATCCACAACGTTTCGCAGTTTCCCGCCGGGGTAAGTGTGACAATTCTTTTACTTTCTGAAGAAGTGCCTTGCCAGTCAGTGGAGTTGTCGCTGTTTCAGTCATCACCTTTACTAGTATGTCCTTGAGAATTTGTTAGGGGGATAGGTTCTAATAGGTTCATGCCAGTAGTTTCACCTAATAAAAATATATCGTTAAACTTCTAAATTGTGGTACAAGTTTTAAGCCAAAAAATATTTAAAAAAGATTTAAGTTAAAGCCACTTGACTTAAATTAGTCAATACTCATTTTGATTAACCTTAAGTTTAAACCCTTAGGTATAGTTTGATTGGTTTTGTAAAAATATTGGGTCGTTTTTGCTGCAGACAGTCTTCCTAGTGCCAGACATTGATTGTGATGGCCTTCCTTTGAACTTAATATCAAACTTAATGTCAAGCATCCCTTATATACTGGAAGTTAGCAGGCGTCGGTCCTATGTAAAGTAGCTTCAGTCAGATTTAAACTTGAAATGAAATTGACCAGCACCAGTTTCTGATTAAAAATGCAAGTTCTTTTTAAGGTAATTCGCCAAAACTCAAACAAGTCTCCCTGGGTACAGACCTATACCATAGATGTCAATCCCAGTAGTACAATCTTGGATTGTCTCAACCGCATTAAGTGGGAGCAGGATGGCAGTCTGGCATTCCGCAAAAATTGTCGCAATACGATTTGTGGCAGTTGTTCAATGCGAATCAATGGTCGCTCAGCTTTAGCTTGCAAAGAAAATGTTGCCCAAGAATTAGCCCGACTGGCGGCGATTACAGAACAAAGGGCTGAGCAAACCCCCGGCAATTTTCCGGCAGTGGAAGTACCGCAGCCGGAACCCCAATCACTTCCCCTACCAGAAATTACCGTTGCCCCTATGGGCAATATGCCTGTGCTTAAAGATTTGGTAGTTGACATGGCAAAATTTTGGGGTAACTTACAGGCAGTTGAGCCCTACATCAGTACAGCTGCTAGGGCTATTCCAGAGCGTGAGTTTTTGCAAACACCAGTAGAGCGCGCCAAACTTGATCAAACTGGCAACTGTATTTTGTGTGGTGCTTGCTACTCCGAGTGCAATGCGGTGGAAGTGAGTTCTGAATTCGTCGGTCCCCACGCTTTGGCGAAAGCGTATCGAACCGTTGTTGATTCGCGCGATGATGCTACTGAATCGCGTTTAGAAAAGTCTAACCAGGGAATTGCCGGAGTTTGGGGTTGCACCCGCTGTTTTAACTGCAATACTGTCTGTCCGATGGAGGTAGCACCTTTAGATCAGATTAATAGAATGAAAGGCGAAATTTTAGAGCGCCAGACTGAAACGGCCAGTCGCTCGGTACGTCACCGCAAGGTGATGATCGATCTTGTCAAGCAAGGGGGGTGGATTGATGAGCGGCGGTTTGGTCTGCGGGTTGTCGGAAATAACTTCCGGGACCTTCGGGGTGTGCTGAGTTTGATTCCCCTTGGTTTACGGATGCTTCAGCGCGGGAAGTTTCCAGAAACGTTTGAACCCTCTCCAGGTACTCAAGAAGTGCGATCGCTGATTGAATCCGTTCAACTACTAGAGTCTGCATCCCCAAGTTCTATGACTGAAACAGTATCAAAGTCTCCTACTTCGTTTAAAGCAGAACCCTATGATCAGCTTCAACCGAAGTTTGGTTGGACCCCGTATGCGGAATTGACCAATGGGCGGTTTGCAATGATTGGGTTTGTTGCGCTGTTAATCCAGGAGCTGCTGACTCGCCAGGATTTCTTTACCTGGCTTGGCCTGTGGTGAAGTGTGCGGCAGCCTGAAGCTTAAAAATTGCAACAACCGTAATGGCGAAAGTTCGACTAGAGAACATCACTTGTAACTTTGATACAGTCACGGCGGTAGACGAGATTAGCTTTGAAGTTCCCGATGGTGAGTTTTGGGCCTTGGTTGGTCCCTCTGGCTGTGGCAAGTCGACGATTTTGCGAGCCATTGCTGGGTTGGAGGCTGTCACAGCGGGAAATCTTTATATTGGCAATACCTTAGTTAATACTGTGCCGGCGCGGGAGCGCGATGTAGCAATGGTGTTCCAAAACTACGCTCTTTACCCACACATGAGTGTGTTTGATAACCTAGCGTTTGGTTTACGCATGCGCCAGTCAGACCGTACAACGATTCACCAGCGGGTGGAGACCGTAGCAAAGTCGCTGGATATTACTCACTTGTTAGGCCGTAAACCGGGCCAGCTATCCGGTGGGCAACAGCAGCGAGTAGCTTTGGGCAGAGCAATCGCTCGTCAACCCCAAGTTTTTCTTCTAGATGAACCGCTTTCTAACCTGGATACTCAGCTGAGAGACGATACTCGGACTGAATTAAAGCAACTCCACGCCGCGATCGGTATTACGACTATCTACGTCACCCATGACCAAACAGAAGCAATGACCCTGGCGGATCAGATTGTGGTGCTAGATGGCGGGAGAATCCAGCAAATTGGTCCACCCCAAATCATATATGCTCAACCCGCTAACCGGATGGTTGCTGCCTTCTTGGGACAGCCGCCGATGAATATTCTCCAGGCTAGCTACGACCAGGGACTATTTTGCCTAGGAGAGCAAGCTCTCCCTTGTCCGCCTGCCCTCCTGCCGCTACTACAATCTGCTCATGGTCAAAACTTACATCTGGGCATTCGCCCAGAACATTTTCAAGCTTATACTTCTAGCCACCTAGCCCCATCTCCTCATCTACCAGCCGAAGTAAAGCTTGTAGAATCTCTGGGGCGCGAGAGTTTAGTCCGAGCTACCTTAATTGATCAACCGCATCAGGTGATCAACTTTTTCATAGGTACAGATTTATCTGCCCGGGTTGGAGATTACCTTTACCTGCACCTTGACCTAGATCACCTGATGATATTCGACGCAGAAACTGGCGATCGCCTGCAGCCAGCCAGAGACTAATACTTGTGAGGGCAGTCTTGTCCCAGAATTTAATACTGGGACAAGACTGCCTCAATCCTGCTGGAGTTTATTGCGGTAACGTTGGGCCCGCACCTCTGCCTCAGCCATCACGTGAGTTTTTTCCTCCAGCATCTCTCCAGGCCGGAGTTCCAACACTTTAGTAGAGAGGGAAACCCGGCCTCTGGATGGATCGAGATCAATAATCACAGCTTTAATTGCCTCTGCAACCTGGAATACAGCAGGCAGTGACTCAATGTATTGTTGGCTCACTTGTTTAATGTGCAATAACCCTGTGCCACCGGCAAAATCAATAAATATACCAAAGGGTTGAATTTTGACAATCTTGCCTTCAACCAGTTGTCCAATTTCCAGGTTATTAATCTGGCTAGTGCGGCTGGCCTGCCGGTGGGACAACACAAGTTTCTGCTGCTGCGGATCAACCTCTAAAAAGCTGGTTGGCAATACTTGCCCTTTGAGCGATTCCAAGTTTTCTCGCTCTACCAAGTGGGAACGAGGCACAAATCCGCGTAAACCTTGCACATCAACCGTCACCCCCCCTTTATTTACCCCTGTTACAACAACCTCAATAGTCTTTTGATCAGACTGCATTTCCAACAGCCTTTCCCACAGAGCTTGCGTCTCTAGACGCTTAATGGAGAGAGTTACCTGGCCTTCCGCATCTTGATCTCGGATCACGATGAACTCCCGCTCCTCCTGGAGGGGCACGGCCTGAGACCAGTCCGGCAAGGATTTTAGAGATGCTTCTGACGCTGGAAGAAAGGCCGCTGACTTGCCGCCAATATCGATATACGCACCCTCACTTTCGTAGTTAAAAGCTTTACCACGCACGGTCTGCCCGACTTGAAATCCATAGTCGTGCTGGTTAAGAGCTTGAGCAAAGTCATCAGCGGAAAAGGAGGCTTGAGTCTGATTCATGTTCAAAATTAAAGTGGGTGAGATGCCAGTATGGCTAATTAGTGGGTGAGGGAGAAGAAGGCTCAGGAGCCGGTGCTTGAGGTGTTGCAGCTTCAGGAGACGGAGCTGGAGCTACCTGAGGCGTCTCTAGTGGTGGAGATGGAGCTGCCTCAGGCTTTTCTGGTGTTGGAGCTAGAGGCGCTTCCGAGGCTTCAGGCAATGGTGATATTTGATTTAAGGTAGGAGTATTAGGAGATGGGGATGGAGTGACCTCAAGTGTCTCTGGTGCTAGGGATGGACTGGTGGGTGAGGAGGTTGGAGTTGTTGGAGTTGGTGTTGGGCTGGGGGATAAATTTTTAGGGGATGGCGATGGATCTGAAGGCGATGGCGATGGATCTGAAGGCGATGGCGATGGGTCTGTAGTGCTTGGGCTTTTCTTGGCCGGGCTACCAAGCTCAGTAGCAGCACAATCTTTGCCAGAATACGTAAACTCAGAGCTATACCAAATTGCCTGGTACTGACCCGTTGCTCGAATCGGATAATTTGCAGGGTCCAATGCCACGTTGTTTAAAGTGGGGTAACCCGTAGACTCTAGCAGTCTGAGGCCACCAATCGAACCACTAAGTGCCACTAGCTTGCCAGTAGGATTAACAAGGGCTAGTACTTGGACAGGAACAGGCCCTTTTAACGGACTGTTACAAAGTTTTTCGGGATAAGGAAGGGTGACAGCCTGCGTCTGTATAGTTAGAGCCGGATCACCAGATACACGCCTTGCCTCGACTAGCCATTCACTTCCCGGTCCAGCTGGAAGAGGTGCGGGAGGTTGACTTTCACTTCCCGGTCTAGCTGGAAGAGGTGCGGGAGGTTGACTTTCACTTCCCGGTCTAGCCGGAAGAGGTGTGGGAGGTTGACTACTCGGACTTGGGATTGGTACTGAAGCGATAGATCCTTCCGTTGTTCCCGGATCAGGTAACGGAAAGAAGGGTTCTGGAGAAGGTCCTGGGGGGATGGCAGGATTAGCGGGTGCTACCCCCGGCAACTGGTTTGGGTCAAACGGTGGAACATTAGAATTAGACTGTGGTACTTCTAAGGCTTGATTTCCAGGAAGTGGTGCGGCGCTTGGATCTGGATCTGGGGGCGGTTGACTAGGTCGGGTGGGTAGCGGGATCACAACAGGAGCATTGAACTCAGGCAGAGCTCTAGGAATAGAAGGATCAAAAGCGATAGGTGAATCAACCGAGTAATTGGGTAGTCCTGGAGGTAGAGTTCCCAAACCAAGGGGAGGCAGACCTCCTGAAGCTGATCCCGTCTGTGGTAACTGGGAAGCCGAAACTTGCGGTAAACGATTTTGCTCAGCCGCAGATAACTCGATCAAGTTAACCATCCGCTGGGTATTAACAGCTGTTGATGGTGTTGGCAGGAAAGGCAGAACGGCAAAAGCAACCCCATGAAATGCCATCGAGGCGATTATGGCTAATCTGCTAGGATGCCGTAAGGGTTCAGGTAAGCCCTCAATAATTGAACTATAAGACATAGAGAAATAAGCTCATAGACTTGCTACAAGTTCTGTAAAGACGCAGAGAAGCGCTGGGCGGTATGCTTCCGGAAATTTAGCCTAACCTGTCGATTAATTTTGACTTGATCCATGAGACTACTCACTAAGCATATCAATCAGTCAAGGAGTATACCCTGTCAGTTTGTAAAACTGATCCAACCGTATCTAAAGTCCGTTAGCCTCTAGCAACTTTGTTATGCTACCGCTTGGTAGTTTTTCCAATCATTGGTTAGCGTTAAACTGGCATTCCGCCCTGACAGGATAGCTAAAGTGCCCTGAGGTTAATCCAAAGTTTTTTAGCTGACAGGAAGTGATAATCCGGCTGTAAATGTTAAGGAGCGCTGTTGTTTGGCTTCTGCTGATCCTTATTCAATAGAAATGATTCTCTAAAATAGAGAGAAAGGCATAGGTATAGATCAGGTTAATTTGGCTAAAGTCAAACCAATTCAATACCACTTACTAAGGCGAAAACCATGAATACTACGGACAATAGCCATCTTCAGTTTGCCCGAGAGTATGCCTTGGACCGCGACTGTACAACCCTATCTCGCCATGTGTTGCAGCAACTTCAAAGCTTTGCGCCAGAGGCACAGGATCTCAGCGCGATTATGAATCGGATTGCTCTAGCAGCAAAATTAATTGCCCGACGTCTTAGCCGTGCGGGCCTAATGGAGGGCGCTCTAGGGTTTACTGGTGGTATTAACGTTCAGGGAGAATCCGTCAAAAAGATGGATACCTATGCGAATGAAGTCTTTATTTCGGTGTTTGAGCAGAGCGGCTTAGTCTCTCGCCTAGCGTCTGAAGAAATGGAGCACCCCTACTACATTTCAGAAAATCGTCCCACAGGGCGCTATACCCTACTTTACGATCCGATTGATGGGTCCTCAAATGTTGACATTAATTTGAATGTTGGCTCAATCTTTGCAATCCGTCAGCAGGTAGGTACTGATGCCAATGCTACTGCTGAGGATTTATTACAAGATGGCCACAAGCAATTAGCCGCTGGATACGTGCTGTACGGCCCCAGTACAATGCTTGTTTATTCGATCGGCAAAGGCGTCCATGCCTTTAATCTTGATCCCAGCTTAGGGGAGTTCATCCTCTCCGCAGAAAATGTACGGATTCCCGACCATGGCCCGGTCTATAGCGTGAATGAAGGGAATTTCTGGCAATGGGATGAAGCGATTCGGGATTTTATTCGTTACGTTCATAGACATGAAGGTTATAGCGCTCGCTATAGTGGGGCCTTAGTAGGCGACATTCACCGGATTCTCTTTCAAGGTGGTGTCTTCCTTTACCCAGGCACACTGAAGCAACCTCAGGGTAAGCTTCGTCTGCTTTATGAATCTGCTCCTTTGGCCTTTTTACTGGAGCAAGCAGGCGGGCGGGCTAGCACAGGTAGTCAAAATCTTCTGGATGTGTTACCTGACAAGCTCCACAGCCGGACTCCCCTGATTATTGGTAGTAAGGACAACGTCGCAATGGTGGAGTCCTTTATTGAGGAACGGGCCCGGGAGCGTGAGGAAAAAATGGTAGGCCGGTCCTGAAGCGATTGAACTGTTGTTGATATACGGAAATTCAAACCTATGGCAAGTAATCCACTGTTACAAATCAAAGACTTTGGCCAAAGTATCTGGATGGATAATCTGACTCGCGACTTGATCGAGTCTGGGGAACTCAAGGAGATGATTGAGTCTAGAGGGCTGCGAGGGCTGACCTCTAATCCAGCAATTTTTGAAAAGGCGATCGCCGGTAATAAACTCTACGACGCAGACATTGAAGCGGGCATCCGCGCTGGCAAGTCAGTCCAGGATATCTACGAGTCCCTAGTTTTTGATGACATTCGCCACGCCTGTGACATTTTTAAGCCGATCTATGAAGCGTCAGGCGGCTTGGATGGCTATGTCAGTATTGAAGTTCTCCCCAAGGTCGCTCACGATACCCAAGCAACGATTGAAGAAGCGCGGCGGTACTACCGGGAAATTGGTAAAGAGAATGTGATGATCAAAATTCCCGGTACGGTTGAGGGTTTACCGGCCGTCGAGCAGGTGATCAGCGAGGGAATCAACGTCAACGTAACGCTGCTGTTCTCCGTCAACAGCTATGTGGAAACTGCCTGGGCCTACATCCGGGGCTTGGAAGCCCGAGCTGCGAAAGGAGAAGACATCAGCAAGATTGCCTCCGTTGCCAGTTTCTTCATCAGCCGCATTGACATCAAGATCGATGAGCGGCTTGACCAAGCGCTGAAGACTATCGGCACTGAGGATCAAGGTGAGGAAGCTCGTTTGAAGGCGGTCAAAGGTAAAGTTGCGATCGCCAATGCCAAGGTAGCTTACCAGGAGTACAAAAAAATCATCCGTAGCGATCGGTGGAAAGCCCTATCAGCCAAAGGTGCTAATCCGCAGCGACTACTATGGGCTAGCACCAGCACTAAAAATCCAGAGTACAACGACGTGATGTACGTCAATGAATTGGTGGGACCTGATACGGTGAATACCCTACCACCTAGCACCATTGAAGCCTGTGCGGATCACTGCGAGATTGACAATCGCTTGGACCAAGAGGTTGACAAAGCCTATCAGCTGATCGAAAGCCTCAAAGATCCAGATATCAACATTAATCTGGATCAAGTGATGGATGAACTGCTCTCAGAAGGACTTGATAAATTCATCCAACCCGTTGAATCCTTGTTTCAAACCTTGGAGGAGAAGGTCAGCCGGTTATCTCCCGCTTAGGCCAAATTTGACAAATCAGCCGGGTATCTAGTGTTACGGTGAATTCCCGGCTGATCCGTTAGGATGACAACGCAATAAGTCTGATTAAGTACTGGTAGTGATACCTTGTACGGATGAAGATGCTTTCAAAATAGTTGATCACCGTTAAATCTATGGTTACTTTGCTTGAGAACCCCTTACGCGTTGGTTTGCAGCAGGAACGCATACCTGCCCCGCTGATCATGGTGATCTTTGGTGCCTCAGGGGATCTCACTCAGCGGAAGCTGGTGCCGGCAATTTATCAAATGAGGCGAGAACGACGACTACCGCCAGAAATCACGATTGTGGGTGTGGCGCGACGAGAGTGGAGTCATGACTACTTTCGCGAACAGATGCGCGAAGGAATTGAACAATTCTCTGATGGCATTGACTCGGAAGAGACTTGGCAAGAATTTGCTCAAGGACTGTTTTACTGCCCCGGTAACATTGATGAGCCGGAAAGTTACCAGAAACTAAAAGAATTCTTGAGCGAATTAGATGAGAAACGTGGAACCGCTGGGAATCGCGTCTTTTACCTAGCGGTCTCCCCCAATTTCTTTGCCGAGGCAATCAACCAACTGGGAGCAGCTCAAATGCTGGCTGACCCTCTCAAAAGCCGGTTAGTGATCGAAAAACCCTTTGGGCGCGACTTAAGTTCGGCGCGGCTGCTGAACCAGGTGGTTAGCCGGGTTTGTAAAGAAGAACAAGTTTACCGAATTGATCATTATTTGGGCAAAGAAACCGTCCAGAACTTACTGGTCTTCCGGTTTGCCAACGCTATTTTTGAACCCCTGTGGAATCGCCAGTTTGTGGATCACGTGCAGATCACAGTCGCGGAAACCGTGGGGGTTGAGGATCGTGCTGGTTATTATGAAAGTTCTGGGGCGCTGCGAGACATGGTCCAGAACCACCTGATGCAATTGTTGTGCCTCACGGCCATGGAGCCGCCAAACTCCTTGAATGCGGACAGCATTCGGACTGAGAAATTAAAGGTCGTGCAAGCAACGGAACTGGCAGACGTGCACAACTTGGATCTATCGGCGATTCGAGGGCAGTATACGCGGGGATCGATTAAAGGCAAGTCGGTGGCTGGTTACCGGGAAGAACCGGGGGTTAATCCCAACTCCATGACACCTACCTACGTGGCGATGAAGCTATTAATCGATAATTGGCGTTGGAAAGGGGTGCCTTTTTACCTGCGAACCGGTAAGCGATTGCCCAAGAAAGTATCAGAGATTTCAATTGTCTTTCGAGAAGTTCCCTTCTTGATCTTCCAGTCCGCTGCCCAGCAGACAAATGCAAATATCCTCACAATGCGTATTCAACCCAATGAGGGGATTTCCCTGCGGTTTGAAGCTAAGATGCCTGGTCCGGCTCTGCGCACCCGCTCTGTGGATATGGATTTTCGCTACGGTTCCTCCTTTGGGATCTCTACTGCTGATGCCTATGATCGCCTGTTAATAGACTGCATGATGGCGGATCAAACCTTGTTTACCCGGGCTGACGAAGTTGAGGCAGCTTGGCAAGTTGTCACTCCGGCTCTGACGGTTTGGGAGTCTCCTACTGATCCAGCTGCTATGCCGCGTTACGAAGCTGGAACCTGGGACCCAGCAGAAGCAGAAAAGCTGATTAACCGGGATGGTCGTCGTTGGCGCAGACTTTAAGCGCTTGAGATATCAAGCTGCTGATCTTGCTTGTAATTTGTTGTCTTACCTTTACCTATGGCTACACAATCTGCTCCTTTAGTTTCCTTACAGTCTCCCAAGGATGTCTCCCTAGATGAGATCGAGGCTGAACTTGCTCAGATCTGGCAAGGTTACGGTGCGACTGGTCAAGGTGCTACCCCCGCTGCGGCTAGGGCCGCTACCTTCACTTTGGTCGTTTATGAACCTGATGAGACTCAGCAACTTCTGGCAGCTTTAGGGTTTTACAGTGGCCCAATCGATGGTATTTATGGTCCCCGCACCGATGTTGCCTTGCGAGCCGCCCAGGAAGCCTATGGGTTGCCAGGAGAGGCAAGGCCAAGCCCTGAGATATTGGCTAAGCTTCGGGAAGCGTTGAATAATCAACGCAGTCAGGGTGCCCAAGCTAATGACGATGCAGCTACCTTACCTCGGTATGCTTTGGATGCTAGAGGGGCTGGTTTCGCGGATGCGATCGCAGCGCAAAATCCTTGCCGGGTGATTACCCTCTGCCCGATGCTCGGAGAAGACCAGGGAGTCACCGCCCAAGTTTCCGCCTACTGCCCGATCCAAAAACATAGTCGTAGCACCCTGATTTGCTGTGAGTACATCGCTCTAACCGGCACTATTGCCGCTTTAGAACGCGCTCAGAGCCTAATTACTTCCTTGGTGATTGGTGAGCTACCGAAATTTCTGTGGTGGAAGGCGACCCCGGATCAAAACCAAGGTCTGTTTGCGCAACTGGCAGGATTAAGTAACTGTGTGATCCTCGATTCCAGTACCTTCAGCGAGCCAGAATCGGAACTGCTGAAGGTGCAAAACTTCATTGAACAAGGTATTAATGTTGCGGATCTAGACTGGCGGCGGCTGGCGGCTTGGCAGGAACTTACCGCTGAGGCATTTGACCCCCCGGAGCGGCGAGCAGCTTTGCAAGAGGTTGACCAAGTAACCATTGATTACGAAAAAGGCAGCTCAGCTCAGGCGCTGATGTTTTTAGGTTGGCTGGCTAGCCGCCTCAAGTGGCACCCGGTCTCCCGGCATGCCGAAGGGGGAGATTATGACATTCAGCGAATCAAATTGGTGAGGGAAGATCAGCGGTCGGTAGAAGTTGAGTTAGCGGCAATTCCCACCGCTGATGTTGGAGAAGTCGTCGGGGACTTGATTGACTTGCGCCTGAATTCCAGCAACCCTGATGCCGACTGTTGCACCATTTTTTGTTCTGAAACCATGGGTTGTATGCGGATGGAGGCCGGGGGTAGAGCACAGTCTTGCCGAACTTTTCAGGTCACACCCCTGGGGGATCAAACGGCTGAATCTTTGCTGAGCTACCAACTGCAGCGCTGGCAACACGATAGTCTATACACCGAAAGCTTAGCTGTCACTGCTGAAATCCTACGATTAGAACCCTCAAATGCGGCTGAGCCTGTGGCTGAAGTGAGCTGATAGGCTATGGCTCTGGTGGTGGCGGGAGAGCGTAGTGGGGTAGGCAAAACAACCATCACTCTGTCTTTGCTAGCGTTCCTTACTAAGCAGGGACTACGGGCGCAGTCGTTTAAGGTGGGTCCAGACTACATCGACCCGATGTTTCACCAGTGGGTCACGAAGAGAGCTTGCCGCAACCTAGACCCAGTACTAACCTCTGAAACCTATGTTCAGCAGTGCTTTGCCCGCCACTCTCAAGGGGTAGATTGTGCTTTGATAGAAGGGGTTATGGGCTTGTTCGACGGCGCAGGGGGGGAGGATTGGGCCAGTACTGCCCATATTGCCCGACTGCTGGAGCTGCCAATTTTACTGGTCTTAGATTGCAGCCACCTATCGCGTTCTGTTGCCGCGATCGCCCACGGCTACCAAACTTTTGACCCCAGACTGAAGATTGCTGGTCTGGTGCTGAACCGCGTGGGCAGCGATCGCCACCTGGAGCTATTAAAAACTGCTCTGGAACCCTTACAGCTACCGATCTTAGGAGTTTTGCGCCGTCAAGATGGCATTACGATCCCTGATCGCCACCTTGGCCTCGTACCCGCTGACGAGCTGCCTAATCTTCAGAATTTACTGGACCAGTTAGCTCATGTAGGAGGCACCTGCTTTGACTGGTCGCGCCTACTGCCGCTCCTAAAGTCCAAGGCTGTCCCTGAGGTATTTCTTCCCTCAGCTAGGATTCCCAAAATCAGAATTGCGATCGCCTGGGATCAAGCGTTCAGCTTTTACTACACTGATAATTTGGATATCCTGCGGCAACTAGGAGCGGAATTAGTTTTCTGGAGCCCTCTCAACGATTTGGCTTTACCCAATGGAACTCAGGGGCTATATTTTGGTGGTGGCTTTCCAGAACAGTTTGCTCAAACCTTAGCAGAGAATAGAAGAGCGCGGGATGCGGTGCGAATAGCAATCCAGGCGGGTATGCCTACCTATGCTGAGTGCGGTGGCTTAATGTACCTCTGCCAGGAGCTATCGAATTTTGATGGTCGGTCTTTCCCGATGGCTGGGATATTACCCACGAGTACAGTGATGGGGCCTCGCTTGACGTTAGGTTATCGTCGGGCGATCACGTTACAAGATAGTCCCTTAGTCTCCGCTGGTGTAAGCGTTTGGGGACATGAGTTTCATCGTTCCCAGTTGACTAGCGAACCACAATCCCCCCTATTTCGTACTCAGGGCTTTAACGCCGATTCCCTAAAACAGGGAAGGACTGAAGGTTGGCAGTTACACCAGCTTCATGCCTCTTACATTCACCTGCATTGGGGCGATCGCCCAGAAATTCCTCAGCAATTTCTTCACTACTGCTTGCAAGGATTTAGAGCAAAAAATGGTTAGAAAGTTTTGCAGAAGCTACACTCCCTAACCATTAATTAAAACTTTGCCTATTTAAGCTGTGGAATTAATTTAGGTCCGTCCACGAACTGCATCAGCAGCGTCTTCTGCCGCTCGCTGTGTCCCTTTAGCAGCGTCATCGGTCTTATTTTGGACAAAATCAGTTGCGTCTTCGGTGGCCCGCTTGACACTCTTAGTAACTCGATTGAATATATTGCCGGAAGCATCCTGCGCGTCTGCAGCCGCTTCATTAGCTTTATATTGGGCCCGATCAGCAGTATCTCTAGAAGCCTGCCGCACATCCCTAGCTGTCTCACTGGCCTTGGTGCTAGCCCGGTTAGCCGTGGCATCAACATTCCGCTGCGCTTCGTTAACCGCACTTTCGGTATTGCCAGTCACTTTTTCCGCTGCTGACTTAACATTGTCACTAAACTGACCAAGGGTATTTTTAGCTTCATCGGTAGCTTGCCGTGCTGTGTCCCCAGCAGCCTGCGTATTTTGTTTCACATTCTGGTTGAACTGGTCAAGGTTCTCATTCTTCTTACCCAAGATGCGGCGCGATGTTTCCCCAACATCTGCTGTCTCGTCAATCACGTTGCGCTCAGCATTCTCAATCAGCCCTTGAGCCTTTCTTTCGGCTTCTGTTGTATTCAACCGAGGATCAACATCAGGGCTGCCATTCATCCCGGTCTGTGGCCTTGTTTTGATCCGAGAATCTTTGGTGATTTGAGGTTCAGCCTTGCCAGGCAAACCCTTGAGAGAAGTGCCTTCGTAGGCAGTCGTTCCAGGCTCTTTAGCTGTAGCTCGATTACAAGCAGTGTTGACTACCAGTACGAGGCCAATCAGAAAAACTGTCAAGAGTTGGCGCAATCGGATACTTTTAAGGGACGCAATTAATCTTTTCATAGAAATACTCCATGCCATTGTTGCAAGCGGATTGAATTTTATTTCTTAGTAACCTTGATGGATGAAACGGTTATAGTCTTCATCCACGGGGGCACCTTAAAGTGAACTAACTTTATCTAGCACCTAAAGGCGGGGAAGCAGAGAACGGTAAACCCTTACTTGTGGCGAGCTGGATTACTCTGCGCTTCTGGTCGGGCACCGGCCTCATCTGACTTAGATTTTAAGAAGGCTGAAGCATCTCTAAACTCTGTGCCAATCTTCTCCAGAATGTTTGCATCTGGATCTCTTTGGATCAGAGTTGGTTGATCCCGGCCCGCAGTTTGCTGAGCTTCTTTGCTGAGAATTCGCTCTTGACCACCACTTAGTATGCTCTTCGTTCCAGTGGTTTGGTTGGTACCTGGATAAATTAGCTTTCCAGCGTTTTCACTACTTGCGACAGCAGCAAGCAAGGTATTGGAGCCTAGCTGAAGGTCAGCCCGGTTCGACTGAGCGTTGCCTGCTTTAACATTCACATTAGGATCGGTGGAAGACTTGGAGTTAAGAAAACTATCTCCACCCGCCTTATTTGGGTTATTCATCCCTCCAGCTTGAACAGCAGGGTTCTTGGGGTTTGCTCCCTGAGTATTACCGGAACTACAAGCAGTACTGGTAAACAGTAATACTACTGCTGCGAAGATAGTGAATAATTGACCTAAGCGCAGTTGTTTGCAGAACGAAGCTAACCTTTTCACGAGAAAATACTCCTTACTTTTGTCTTAAGCACAACGAACATATAGCTTCAAAATCTTAAAAGTAACGGTAGAGCTGTAAGCTCATAACTCTCTCAATAACTGCCCCTTGTAAAATTTATCTAACTCAACGAGGTGATAAATGTATCTTTGTTGAGGCAGTATGTAGAGCTATCCACTCTAAACTGAAGCTTTTATTAGGTAACTTTACTCTCATGTCCCGTAAAGCATATTACCAAAGGAGCGATCGCGCCCTCTAGCTAAAGTCACATTCCTCAACAGTACTTTAATCCTTAAGCGATTAAGAGCCCCCCAGCTTTAGCCAGAGGACTCCAAAAGTTTATACATTAGGGAAGTTGCTAAGTTAGGCAGGTTTATGAGCGACCAGGTACTTACTCATAAAATGCACGTGAGTGCTAATATTCCTAAACCCAGCCTTTTCTAGTCGTTCTACTAGATTGTCCGTTGTGTAGTGCCGGTAGTAGGGTTCGTGGAACATCTGTGGAAAGTTTTCCATCATCGGCATCATTTCTGGAGAATCACTGACTTGAATTGAATCGCAGATCACAAATACACCTCCCGGTTTAGTGACGCGGAAACATTGGTCAATCACTTGCTGGCGGACTTCACCAGGCAGTTCGTGGAAGAGAAACACACTACTGACAGCATGGAAATAGTTATCTAAGTAAGGGAGGCTTTCCGCATTCGCTTGCAGTAGCTGTGGCAATTCCC
Source organism: uncultured Synechococcales cyanobacterium (assembly GCA_902806435.1). Classification (GTDB taxonomy): domain Bacteria; phylum Cyanobacteriota; class Cyanobacteriia; order Thermosynechococcales; family Thermosynechococcaceae; genus CADCWO01. The sequence goes on from CADCWO010000189.1 coordinate 27,762, forward strand.
CCCGGTTTTCAGATAAAAGCTGATTGGCTTTGCGTAGGTAGGCTGGCGACAAATCTGTGCCAAAAAGAGAAGCATGGGGGAAAGCTGCCCGCAGGAGCCTCAGTGTCCGACCAGTGCCACAAGCGACATCTAAGAGGCGGATTTGCCGAGGTGAGACATCATTAAACGCTTGCAAACCTTGCTTCAAAGGAGCAAGAATACGCCGACGCATAGCATCTGCTGTCCCACCAAACAGAAGTTCTACCTGCAAGTCGTATAAATTGGCAGATGTATCGCTTAGATAGCCGTTGGTTTGATGATGAAAGTTTTGGGTGTAGTAGCTGGGATAGTCTTCAGTTAATACATCTGCTGAAAAATCCTGGTACTTCTTCCCCTTAGCCCGCTCCCACATTTGAGGTAGATCAAGCCAAATTTCTGGGTAGTACCGGAAGAATTCGGTCCAAGGATTATCAAAAAGTAGACTGTGGGGGTAAATACCTTGCTGGGCATCTTGCCAGTCCACTTCTATTAACTGATCAAATCGCTGTTGCAGGCGTTGCAAATGTTCAGCATCCAGCGGTATCGCTTGTTGATTCATTGGAGAAGCGAGATTCAGCAAGCGGGAACTGAGAGCTTTGTGGGCTAAGCCAAAGTAGTTTTTGCTCCACTGAAAAGTTTGGTAAGCAAGCTTACCTAGGGTTTCAGGTGTTGGAAGAACTTCATTAATACTTGAAGTGGACTGCATAGCACTCAAAGTTTCTTTACATTAAATTCTGTTTCCATCATAAATCGATCATTTCTGATTTGCTTCCCGTTGCTAAATGGCAACAAAGCACGAGTCATTTGCTCGAGCATAGGACCTCCCTCCTAAAAACACCTTCATCTCTAAGCTGAGGCAGCCCTAGTAATCGCACTACCAAGCATCTGAATGTCTAGCGAGCCAGTACTGATGAATAAATATCTATTTAGCGATACAACGAAGTTAAAGATATTTTTATCCTGGTTCCAACTGATACTTGCTATTTCTGTGTATGCCTCAGAACTAGGAGGCCAAGTTTACTCCTCCAGTGCCCCCACCCAGCGACATGGCCAAATAGACCTTAGTAAACAGGCGCAAGTCTTCAAAACTGACTTAGTGGCTCGAGCTAGAGTACTGGCTTGTAAGAATTTTAATCGCTGTCGCGGATTGATGCTGGTATGAGGAATAGTTCAGACCCAAACATTGGCCAACTGTTGAGCAACCGTTACCTACTCCTAGAGTTAGTAGGTAAAGGGTCAATGGGACACGTTTACCGTGCAGATGACGTTCTATTAGGAAAAGTACCTGTTGCAGTCAAGTTTTTGGCTCGAACCCTTCTAACGGAGGGGATGAAAGTTCGCTTTGCCCATGAAGCCCGCACGGGTGCCCAGCTAGGCCAAAAAAGTATACACGTTGTGCGGGTGATTGATTACGGGGTGAATCAGTCTGAAGTTCCCTTCTACGTGATGGAGTATTTACAAGGTAAGAACCTAAGTGATGTGCTTAGTGTTTGCCCACTCTCTGTGCCCCGATTTTTAGTCATTGCTCGGCATGTCTGTCTGGGATTGCAGTGTGCCCACCAAGGAGTCAATGTGAAGGGGAAGCTTTGTCCGATTATTCACCGAGATGTTAAACCCAGCAATGTCTTGCTGGTTCAAGACCCCAGCTTGGGTGAACTGGCTAAAGTTTTAGACTTTGGCATTGCTCAATTTTTGAGCGATCAGATAGACAGCAATCAAACTCAGCCGTTTATGGGAACTCCGGCCTACTGCTCCCCAGAGCAAATGAAGGGATCTGAGCTCGATAGCCGCTCTGATATCTACAGTTTGGGCGTGATGATGTTTGAAATGCTGACTGGTAAGTTGCCAGTTCAACCGGATACCCATACCCTTAGTGGCTGGTCCAAGGCCCACCGATTTCAAACGCCTACTTCTCTACAGACCGTGAACCCAGGCCTCCAACTTCCACGGTCATTGCATGACTTGATCGTGAGTTGTTTGGCAAAACTGCAAGGCGATCGTCCGCAGTCAATTGGTGAGATTCTCAAGTGTCTAGAGTCGTATGAGCAAATGTCTGCAACCGGGCAAGGGTTTCAACCCTACAGTCAGACGTTAGCCCATCAAGCAACCCATGTGCCTAAATCCTATTTGCCAACGTTGATTGAGGATGTTTGCTGGCAAGCTACTTGGCCTGCGGATAAGCCTAGGGCTGAAATTGTCTTTCCCCACCTTGTCCAGACCTCACACAATGTGGCAGCAGCGTTGTGGGTGATGATGCCGCACGCTGAAATCCAAAAGCGGTTTTTGAGTACTCGCTATAACCAGTTTTTATGCTTGATAGCTCCTCATCCAATGGTGTTATGGATCACCACAATCTACGATCGCTCGTCAGGACCACGCTGGCTTCCCTGTTATTTAGATCTTAAGCATCCCCGTAGTTTTGAAACCGCTTCGCTATTAGGTGAAGCAGGCTACTACCCACTGCTCTTTTTTGGCTTAGAGGCACCCCAAAAATGTGTCAATGTCATGACTCTAGCCATTGCCCCATACCAATGCCATTTGTTACAAGATTGGCTGCAACTCAGTCAGGATTACACGTCTACCGCAGCCCCAAACATAACCAAGGGCTTGCTAAAAGCAGAGTTTGAAAGACTAAAGCCTCAGATCTTGCAAAAACTCAAGGGCTCTAGCCAGAGAGTAGAGGCGTGGCGACCCAACTCATCTAACACTTTCTAGACCTGTGGAAGTCAGCGATAATTAGGGTTACAGGTAAGCGCCTGGGTCAATTGGCTCTCCGTTATAGCGAACTTCAAAGTGTAGGTGGGGCCCTGTAGAGAGACCCGTAGAACCGACAGCAGCGATCGCTTGCCCCCGCTTCACCACTTGCCCTTCAACCACATAAAGCTGGCTGCTGTGACCATACAGGGTGATGATGGCATTGCCATGATCAATGATCACGGCATTACCGTAGCCCCCGTACCAACCGGCAAAGATCACCGTACCGCGATCAGCAGCGCGAATTGGGCTACCATACTCGGCCCCAAAATCCATCCCGGAATGAAACCGATTGGAACCAAGTACAGGGTGCATCCGCCAACCGAAAACACTGGTAATCGGTCCATTACTGGGAAAGCTCATTCGCCCTGTGCCATAAACCACAACCGTATTGGCATCCTGACGCTGGTTTAAGCGCTGTTGAATGACTAAACCAATATTTTCGGAGTCAGTAGCTAACTGAACTTCCGCTGCCGCTAGTGCTTGGCGATCCGTACTCAGGCGCTTAACCAGTTTCGCCTGTACCTGAGCCTGTTCCTCAAATTCTGAGCGTTGGGCTGACAATTGCTGTGTCAGTAAGGCAATTTCATTCTTCTTGAATTCAACCTGCTGCTTCTGAGTATTAATCTTATTTGCCTCTGCTTTGAGACTAGCAAGAACCCGTTGATCAGCTTGGTAGACTAGCTTTAGCTGGTGACGCCGGTCCAAAAACTGCTCTAAGGTTTGACTTTGTAACAAAGCGGCCCAACCACTAGTTGTGCGCCGTCGCTGTAGAAAACGAAGCCGCGCTACGGTTGCTGACTGTTTTTGTTGATGGGCTTTTTGCGTGGTGACTAAGTCTGTTTCTAACTGTTGTAACTGCGCGGTTGCGGCAGCGATTTGGGCTTCGTTACTCTCAATTTGAGTTGTCGCGATGTCGATATTTCGCCGTAGACCCTCTAGCCGGCGTTGAGCAGCACCTTTAATCTTTTGCAGATGCTGCTGTTGTTTTGCTACACCTGTGCGATATTGCTCAACCTTTTGCTGTATCTGCTGCAAGTTTTCCACAGTTGGGGGTGCCGCTTGCGCCAGCAATCCAAACGGGCGTGCCCAAAAAATCAAGCAACAACTTAAAACAAATGCAGACATTGCGCTCAACCAAACCGCAGTAGAGCAATGTTGCCATGACAGGAATTTAGGTTTTTGGTTTAGAGTCACATTAGTTGTGAGTGTGTCTAGAGCTGAGCAGTGTGACCATTTTTTGCTAGAGCGTTGAATTAGCACCGCTGTAGTTCATCAATGTCCGCCATCAGGATAGCCTCTGCAAGCTAAAATATTGCTCACCCAGCCTGAGTAAAGAGAGTAATCATGTTGTCTGTCATCCATGTTAATTTACCGCACCAGCCTTACGACATTGTGATCGCCGCTGGTGGACTTGGGCGATTAGGAGAGTTGATGACAGGCGATCGCCACCAGGCGCAGGATTTGAAGGGTAAAGTTCTAATTGTTTCCAATCCCAAAATTTTTGACTGCTATGGTCAATCCGTGACTACTGCTCTGGAAGATAGGGGGTTTACAGTTACTTCCTGTCTTTTATCCGCTGGAGAACGGTATAAAACTCTGAAATCCGTCCAAAAAATCTATGATTGTGCCCTCGAAAGTCGGCTGGAGCGCTCCTCTACTATTGTTGCTCTAGGAGGTGGCGTGATCGGCGATACGGCAGGCTTTGCCGCAGCCACCTGGCTACGTGGGATCAATGTGGTCCAAGTGCCAACCAGTTTGCTCGCTATGGTCGATGCCTCGATCGGCGGCAAAACAGGAGTCAACCACCCGCAAGGCAAAAATTTGATTGGCGCTTTTTACCAGCCAAGGCTAGTCGTAATTGATCCACAAGTTTTACAGACTCTGCCCCAACGGGAATTCCGGGCAGCAATGGCAGAAGTAATCAAGTACGGCGTGATCTGGGATGCAGCTTTATTTGAGCAGTTGGAGCAGTGCGATCGCCTAGATCAGCTCCGCTACTTGGCACCAGGATTGTTGTCAGAAATTCTTACTCGCTCTTGCCAAGCCAAGGTTGATGTCGTTACTAAAGATGAAAAAGAAGCAGGCTTAAGGGCAATCCTCAACTATGGGCATACGATTGGTCACGCGATCGAAAGCCTTGGCAATTATCGTCAGTTCAATCATGGGGAAGGTGTTGCCCTCGGAATGGTCGCGGTAGGGCAGATTGCGGCTGAATTGGGTTTTTGGGATGAGCAGAGTGCCCAGCAGCAGTTGGCCTTGATCAAGAAAGCAGGGCTACCCACGCAGTTGCCCACCACTTTTGAAATTTCAGCAATCGTGGCAGCGTTGCAAACGGATAAGAAAGTTCAATCTGGCCAGGTGCGGTTTATTTTGCCGACGCAGATCGGGGTAGCGATCATTAGTGATCAGGTACCTCCAGAAGCGATTGAGCGATCGCTACGACAAATGCAACAGCCGGATTTTGGTTAAATTCAAGCCCCTACTATGCCAAGCCTAGCCGGACGAGATTTTGGAGGCTGGCGTAAAAAGCTGAGAAGTTCCCGGTTGACAACCTGGGGCGCTTCCTGTTGAATCCAGTGACCACAGTGCGACACAAACTTTAAGCGGAAAGGGGCATTAATCAACTGCTCCATACCTGCTACCAGTTTTGGACTAAAAATTGGATCTTCTTCTGCCCATAGCAGCAAGGTTGGCACCGTTACAGGCTGGGGAGAGTGAACAAAGTTCCGCCACAAAGCTTGTGGAGATAAAAGCTGACGATAATAACTGGCTGCGGAAGAAAGGACTCCTCCCTTCTCAAGTGCTGCTTGATAAATTTGGAGGGTTTCCGGGGTAAAAGCGGCTTTGCGCACCGCTTGTTTTTGAAACAGATCGCTAATGAAGGTTTTAGGATTTCGCTGGATTAGCCACTCTGGTACTTTTGGCAGCTGAAACGCCAAAGTCTGCCAACTCTGCCGCAATTGCTCCCAACCCATTAGTTCTCGCAAAAGCTGGTATGGATGAGGGGCATTAAGTACAGCCAAGCGATTCAAGCGGTGGGGAGAAGTCTGCGCTAAATGCCAGGCAATGATCCCACCCCAGTCATGGCCTACAACGTGAGCTCGCTGGTA
>CADCWO010000190.1 GCA_902806435.1 uncultured Synechococcales cyanobacterium
TTTCCAGATTGCCAACCCGCTGCTCAAACATCACTTTCATCGGTGCCCAGTAGGGGGGAATGCTCTGGAGTAAAGTAATCAAATTACTAGGACCAACAATATCCACCCCGGCGGCAAAGACATCCGGGGTAAAGGTCAAGCCCACCAAGGTGGCGTAGCCCCCATAGGAGCCGCCCATGATTGCAATTTTAGCCGGATCAGCAATTTTCTCTTGCCCAAGCCACTGAACGCTATCAAGCAAGTCGTCGTGCATTTTCGCTGCCCATTCCCGGTTACCGGCATTCAAGAATGCTTTGCCGTACCCCGTCGAACCTCGAAAGTTGACTTGCAGCACCGCATAGCCTCGGTTAGCAAGCCACTGGACAATCGGACTATAACCCCAGGTATCTCGTGCCCAAGGGCCACCGTGAACCAGCAGCACTGTTGGTAAATTTTGGGCGGGGACTCCTACGGGCGTCGTCAAGTAGCCGTGCAACGTCAGCCCGTCCCGTGCCTCAAATTCAACAGGTTGCATAGGGGCTAAGGGTAAACCCTCTAGTTTCGGCTGGTTACTAAATAGCAGGGTACTGGTCTTACTGTTGCGATCATAGGTGTAGTAGTAAGCAGGACCATCGTCCGTTGTGTAAGCCACCAGCCAGGTTGTGTCTGCTAAATCACGGCTGATAATGTTAAACTCGCCGCGCCGCACCTCAGCATTGGCGGAGCCTCCGAAGGAACGTATTGCCGCAAAATCCTCAGCAATGCTGGAGTCAAGCACTTGCCACTCCAACTGCTCTCTGTAAAAAGAGACGGCCTGGATCACCCGCTGGCGTGGATGGATGAAAATTCCGCCAACATCGTATTGTGGATCTTCCGCTAAAACTGTTTCCGCTCCCGTTGCCAAATCTAAGGCTAGTAACCGCACAGCGTTGGCATCGTGGCTCCCTGTGATGTAGAGGGTTTTGTTATCGGCGGCAAAGCTAACAGCACTACCTTGATCCTCCGGTCCCCAGTGGCGCAGGATTTGCCAAGGCTGATCTACTTCTCTAAACAGTAAATCCCAACCCCCATCGGGGGTGGCGGCGATTGCTGAGCGCACCTGGAACTGGGCATCTGCCTCCCAACCAACCACATTACCGGGGTTTTCCGTGTCAAATTGCACCGTGCCATCTTGCAAATTGAGGCGGTAAACGTCATGTTTGCGCGGGTCATTTTGGTTCAAGCCAATCAGTGCTTCTTGGGGAAAGTCTGGGTCAAGCCCCACCATCTGTGCCTGTACACCAGGAAATGGCGTTAGATTCCGCACAGTTTGGGATTGAATATTCACGGCGTAGAGGTGCCAGTTCTCGTCACCATCGGCGTCTTGCAGGTAAATCAACTGCTCACCGTCGTAGGTCCAGAAATAGATCCGGATACCGCGTTTTTTGTCCGCAGTTAGCATCCGGTCATCCTGCTGCCCCACGGTGCGAATCCAGATTTGGAGGACATTGTTTTGATCTGGGGCAATGTAGGTCAGGTACTTGCCATCAGGGGAAATCTTTGGGTTGGCACGTTCCGGGTTCCCAAAGAGAACCTGACGGGGAATCAAAGGAGCAAGTGCTGGTGATTGATTGACCGCTAAGTCCTGCATGATGAATTGCCTTTTTAGGATCTACAAGTTTTCTGGGAGGATGATTGGGGCGCTGAAAGCGCCAGCGACTTGTAAAGCAAAGTTGCTTTATTCTTTAATCATGATTTGAAGTATCCTTAAGCTTCCTCTGTCGCAGAGCGTGTTTTGGTAGGAGCAGACCGACGTGATGATCCTAACGTTAACGGAGCGCTTACCTCCAAGCCCTGACACGATGGCCGATCTAACCCTTTCTCTGAGTGCTGAAGAACGAACCCGTAGCCGCCGTCGCTACGACTTACCTGATGGGCATAGCCTGTCCTTACACCTACCCAGAGGGACGGTACTCCAGGATGGGGACTTGTTGAGGTCTCAGGCCGATGGCCGTCTAGTCCGAGTTACCGCTAAGCCGGAGCCTGTATTGACAGCAACCGCCGAGACGCAATTAGCTTTACTACGTGCTGCTTATCATGTGGGAAACCGCCACGTTCCTCTAGAAATCACAACCAGTTACCTGCGATTATCCCCTGATTCAGTCTTGCAACAAATGCTAGAACAGTTGGGCCTTGAAGTCACAGAATCGGTATTGCCCTTTCACCCAGAGTCAGGGGCCTACGGAAACCACCATGCTGGTTGATTCTTTGGCGCTCCTACGTCTATTACAGCTTGCTAGCCCCGCGTTACCTGTAGGAGCGTACAGCTACTCCGAGGGTCTAGAGACCCTCGCCGATACAGGTAAAGTTCACGATAGTAATAGCCTCCAGCACTGGGTGGTCCAAGAATTGCAGTACGGAGCAGTTCGGCTGGAAGCAGCAGTAATGCTCCGTACTTACGATGCCGCTAGCACTCAAGACTATCCAACCCTGCAGAAGTGGAATAATTGGCTTTCTGCCGCTAAGGAAACCGCAGAGCTCCGCCAGCAAAGCTGGCAAATGGGTGGGTCATTGCTACGGCTACTCCAAGAGATTCAGCCATTACAGGTGTTAGATTGCCCAAGCCCTTGTAATTTCGCGATCGCCTTTGGCCTAGCTGCCGCCTCCTGGCAGGTTGATCGAGAAGCCACTCTTTTAGGTTATTTACACAGTTGGGCAACCAATCTCATCACTGCCGGAATCAAGCTGATTCCGTTGGGTCAAACTGCAGGCCAACAGCTTCTACTGGATCTCCATGGCAATCTCACTGAAGCAGCTTCCGAAATTACACTGCTCCAGGATGAGGAACTAACAAGCTGCGGCTGGGGATTAGCCCTAGCTAGTATGGCCCATGAAACCCAGTACACGCGCCTATTCCGCAGTTGAATCTTTCTTGGCCGCTGGCGTCAATAAGCCCTGTACAGTTGATGGCCTGATTCATTTTTTCAATGAGCTATATCCTGAACAAGAAGAAGCTAGTTTCAAACTAAACCAGATTAAGAAAAAGCTCGATAAGTAGGCTGAATTGAAGCAGGTCGAATGATGGAATCAGGATAATCCTGTGATGGCTTAGAAACTCTAGGCATGGTATTGTTGCCAAGTTGATTTGCTATCGAAGTCACAATGAATGCATTTCGCGTGGGGGTTGCTGGTCCAGTTGGGTCTGGGAAAACTGCTTTAGTTGATGCCCTATGTAAGGCCCTACGCGATCGCTACAAAATCGCGGTAGTCACGAATGATATTTATACCCAAGAAGATGCCCAATTTCTTGTGCGAAGTCAGGCTTTAGAGAGCGATCGTATCCTGGGCGTTGAAACAGGCGGTTGCCCCCACACGGCGATCCGGGAAGATGCTTCAATGAACTTGGCTGCGATCGCACAGCTAGAACAACACTTTAGCGACCTTGACTTGGTTTTCGTCGAAAGTGGCGGTGATAACCTCGCCTCTACGTTTAGTCCTGAGTTAGTGGATCTCACCCTCTATGTAATTGACGTTGCTGCCGGAGATAAAATTCCCCGCAAGGGAGGGCCAGGGATTACCAAGTCCGACTTACTAGTCATCAACAAAATTGACTTAGCACCCTATGTGGGTGCTGACCTGAGCGTGATGGAGCGCGATGCTCAAAAAATGCGAGGCGACAAACCTTTTGTGTTTACTAACCTAAAAATCCAAGCGGGACTTCCAGAAGTCGTCAAGTTTGTATCGCTTAACCTAGTGTGACTTTAAAGATTTTGTACCCCCTGGGCAATCTAAAAGGTCATGCGGACAATTAAAACTCTATGGATCAGGAATTAAAGCATCATCAGCCATCTTTAATCTGAAACCACAATACTATCCAAACCGAGCTCTGCCGGCGGGTACTGGGGATTCATAGCCTCTAGCGTGTCCGCGATTGTACGGGCAACGACTAAATTGCGGTACCACTTGTTGTTAGCGGGCACTACATACCAAGGGGCATAGGCAGTCGAGCAATGATTAATCATTGCCTCAAAGGCTGCTTGATAGTCATCCCAAAGCAAGCGCTCTTTCAAGTCGTTGCTAGAAAACTTCCAATGCTTATTAGGGTCTTCCAGCCGACTTTCTAGACGCCGTTTTTGTTCGTCTTTGGAAATGTGGAGAAAAAACTTGATCACTGTGATGTTGTTGAGGACAAGCATATGCTCAAACTCATTAATCAAGTGATAGCGCTGCTGCCAAACCTTCTCCGAAACCAGCTGTTTCACCCGCACAATCAGCACATCTTCGTAATGAGAGCGATTGAAGATGCTAATCATTCCACGCTGCGGTGTCCGTTGGTGATAGCGCCAGAGAAAATCGTGGTTTGATTCCTCATCGCTCGGCTTCTTAAATGACCAAACTCGGCAACCTTGCGGATTGAGACCACCAAAGACGTGCTTGATAGTGCCATCTTTGCCCCCGGTGTCCATCGCTTGTAGCACAATCAATAAGCTGCGCTGATGCTCGGCATACAACCGCTCTTGTAAGCTTTGCAGGCGCTGGCGCTGCTTTTCAAGCGTCTTCTCAATCTGCTTCTTCTTGTAGCTCTCAGAAGCATTTGGGTCGAGATCAGCTAAGCGAATTGGCTGTTCAGGGTATACCCGGCAGTGCAGATGGTCTGGCTTAGATGGTGGCTCATCTACAACAATTTTTTCAGGTACCATTTCCTCACCAAGCTTGCTAGTCTCTGTTACTGCTTGTTCAGTCTGGGAAGATTCTGCTGACGCTACGCGGCTGGTGACTTCAGACTGACTGTTGTGGGGATGATTAACCTGGCTCATTTTTTGACTGGATAGGGCTCGTCGCGTCGACCTTGAAATACTTGGAACAAATTCCCACCCTCTACCAAATCGAACGCAAGGAAAATGTCCGCCTTAAGCCGTGGTAATGAGTCCAACTATAACTGTTCCCTGACTCAACCAAACCTACAACTTAATCTATCTATTTCTTCGCTTCACGAGTGAAGTTGTATGACGATTAACAACACAGCAATTCCATTGAGAGTAATTAGCAGCTCAGCAACATCAATTTCCTTTTTATTGCTGCAACGCTAAACTTACATTCCTCCAAGCTACTTGCACCCATGCAGGGATTGTTTTAAGTCTCGACGTTGCAGTAAATCTATCAATCGAGGTGCTCGTAACTCAGCGCCGAGTAACAACTCATTTAGGGGAGGTTACTGGCTTAGATCGGATCAACTGGCTTAAGTGAACTAGGGCTTTGCTGTACTGAGGGTCGGTTGACGTAGCTCCACCACCTTGCAATAGGGTAGCTTTTTGTGCCTCAGGAAGTTGCACTATAATATCCGGTGCAATTCCGACTTTGTTGATGTCCCGACCTTTAGGGGTGTAGTACTTAGCTACGGTTATCTTGACGCCGGACCCATCCTTTAGGGGTGCTAATGATTGCACTAGGCCCTTACCAAAAGTTCGAGTTCCCACTAACGTAGCCCGATGGCTATCCTGCAAAGCTCCTGCAAGAATTTCGCTAGCACTGGCAGATTTGTCGTCAATTAGTACCGCTAAAGGTCGATTGGTTAAGGCCAGATCTTTAGCAAACAGGCGCTCATTCCCCTGCTGGTTCACAATCGAGACAATCGGGTGCCTACCCAGCCAGAGCCGGGCAATCGCTACGCTTGATTCTAGAATCCCGCCAGGGTTAGCGCGCAAGTCGAGGATGTACCCTTTCACCTGTTGCTTCTCTAAGGTTGCGATCGCTTGACGCATCTGCTTGGGGGATTGACTAGTAAATACCGGTAAGCGAATGTAGCCAACCTTGCCAGCGGTTGTAGTTGTAATCCGATAGGCCACTGGGTTTAACTCGATGTGGTCTCGTAACAGCTTAAAGTTGAGCTGCCGATTACCGCGCTGAACCGTCAGAAAGATCTGGCTACCAACTGGGCCAACTAGATATTGGGTGGCCTGCTCGGGACCTATTTCTGAGGTACTTTTGCCATTAATCCTAAGGACAACATCTTTAGGCAAGACGCCAGCGGCAGCAGCAGGAGACCCTTTAATAGGTGCTACGACAATCCACGCTCTTGTACTCACATCCAGAGCTACGGTAAGACCTACCCCAACAAAGTCTCCAGAGGTATTGGACACCAGATCTTTGATTTCCTGTGGCTCCAAAAACTCAGTGTAAGGATCATCCAGCTTAGCCAGTAGCTCTCGAATCGCTGCGTAAGCCTGCTGCTGTGAGGAGTAAGACCGTTGGAGATACTTCTGCCGCACAGCGATCCAGTCATTACGGTTAAAGGTGCGGTCAACATACTGCCGATAAGTAATCTGCCAGGCGGCATCCACCAGTTCCTTAGGACTGTCTTGCAGTAGAGCCCAGCTTTTGGGCGTGTGACTACTGGTTGCAGTGAGCACAAGTGCCGTCACAGCGATCGCAAAGGTGCGGATTGAGCGTCTACGTCTGCTCATGGCTTGGCATGTAGATGATTCACTTAGCAACTATAGCAATCTCACGTGATGCATGAGAAAGTTCGCTACAGGGAGAAGTTGCGAAAGTCAAGGCTTGATGATGCACAACCTCAAATAGAAATTTCATAACACACAGGATTTGCGTAGGTGATACTATCGTCGAAACAAGGGTTTTGATTGTCACCAGATGACTTCGGCTAGATTTTGCTCTGAAGCGCATAGGAGAAAAGGGAATAGAGGTGATTGTCCAAGTATCCTCGGCTAAGTCTTGGTTATTCCGTGAAGTGATATCAATCCTATGGCCACCATCCTAGAAATATCTCAATTGGGGCATCCAGTTCTGCGTAGGACGGCCCAGCCCATTGCAAACAGTCAGGCTCCTGGTATTCAAGACTTAATTGATGACCTGATCGCAACGGTGACAAGTGCAAATGGAGTGGGTATTGCTGCACCTCAAGTCAACGTAGACCAACGCTTGTTCATCATTGCCTCACGCCCCAATCTGCGATATCCTCATGCCCCTGTCATGGAACCGACAGCTATGATCAACCCTCGCATCACTACCCATGTTGGTGAAGTAGTTAAAGATTGGGAGGGCTGTCTAAGTATCCCTGGAACTCGCGGCTTAGTTCCTAGGTACAGAATGGTAGAGGTTGAGTATGTTGACCGCCAAGGTCGCCAACAAACGCAAGTCCTAACGGACTTTGTTGCCCGGATCTTTCAACACGAACACGATCACCTTGATGGCATTGTCTTTTTAGATCGCCTAGAAAGTACGCGAGACATCATCACTGAACAGGAGTATCAAAGACAAGTTGTGCAACAGCTCTGAGAATTTTTAGGCTTCTAATTGATTGGTACTAGTCCTACGGCATTTCCGCAGTCAGGCTTGCAGGTGGCGAGAAAACCTGCAACTTTTCTGTCGAGTTATGACAACTCTGTTGGAAACGCTTCTAGTTACCTTAGTTAAGCTATGATGAGACTTCTAGCTTTGTAGGCCCGACCTGACTAAAATAATAGTTTAGTAGGTGCTTAGAACTAATGTGAGGCTTAGCGTTTCTTAAGCTAGCTAAACATTAAAAAACATCAACGATAAAAAAACGTTGCGGAGAAACCACCAGGAAACACTTAGCATGGTCAATCAGGAAACAACAGCCCCAGCAGCCAGTTTTACACATGAGGATTTTGCGGCCTTACTCGATAAGTACGACTATCACTTCAACCCTGGCGATATTGTCGCTGGGACGGTATTTAGTCTTGAGCCTCGGGGTGCTCTGATTGACATTGGTGCAAAGACAGCGGCTTACATTCCGATTCAGGAGATGTCTATCAACCGGATTGATAATCCTGAAGAAGTATTGCAATCTAATGAGACGCGCGAGTTTTTCATCCTCACGGAGGAAAACGAAGACGGGCAACTTACCCTGTCAATTCGGCGTATCGAATATATGCGAGCTTGGGAGCGGGTCCGTCAGCTGCAGACAGAAGATGCAACGGTTCGCTCTGAGGTGTTTGCAACCAATCGCGGTGGTGCCTTAGTGCGGATCGAAGGATTGCGGGGTTTTATTCCAGGATCTCACATTAGTACTCGCACTGCTAAGGACGATTTAGTCGGTGAAATCTTACCTTTAAAGTTCCTGGAAGTTGATGAAGAGCGAAATCGTCTTGTCTTGAGCCATCGACGGGCACTGGTTGAGCGCAAGATGAACAAGCTGGAAGTTGGCGAAGTTGTGATCGGCGCAGTGCGCGGCATTAAACCCTACGGTGCCTTTATCGACATTGGGGGCGTCAGCGGCCTGCTACACATTTCCGAGATTTCACACGATCATATTGAGACACCTCATAGTGTCTTTAAAGTGAATGATGAGATCAAAGTAATGATTATTGACTTGGATGCTGAGCGAGGGCGGATTTCGCTTTCGACCAAGCAGTTGGAACCTGAACCTGGCGATATGGTCAGAAACCCCCAAGTAGTTTTTGATCAAGCTGAGGAAATGGCGGCTAAGTATCGTGAGCAAATGGCGGCTCAACAGCAAGCCAGCGATAACTTGGTAGAAGAACAAATCCCTTCTGAAGAAGAGTTGCCATCAGCTGTTGTCTAGCTTGCGTGCTATCAAGCGATTAGTTGACCCGCTAGGCCTCAAACAGCCTAGGTGGGTTATCTAGTTTCCTTGAGTCAAGAACTTGATTGTGTGTGAGTAGATAGCTGCTAGCTAAAGATTGCTATAGTTATGCAAACCTCCGTTCGTCCTCGGTTAGCAATAACGATAGGGGACCCTGCCGGAATTGGTCCCGAGGTGGTTTTGAAGGCGCTCGCAGTTCCAATCATTAACCAAGGGTGCCAACTGACTGTGATTGGTGGCCGCTCAGTACTCAATCAAGCTTACACGCGTTTACGCCGTCGGGGAGGCAACTTACAATCTATTGATGACCATGCTGTAGTCGATCCAGAGCAATTAGCCATCTTGGATTGCGATCGCAGCGGTTCTACGGCAATAATCCCTGGGATGCCTAGTCAAGCTAGTGGAGCGGCCAGCTTCAACTATATGGAGCAGGCGATCACTCAGACATTGGCCGGGCATTTTGATGGCATTGTGACAGCACCGATCGCAAAATCTGCTTGGAAAGCAGCAGGCCATGCTTATGCGGGTCAAACAGAACTGCTGGCCGAGCGATCAGGCGTGAACCAGTTTGGCATGTTGTTTGTAGCTCGCTCACCCTACACCGGGTGGACGTTACGGACGCTGCTGGCTACCACCCATATCCCTCTGCGTTGTGTAGCTGACACGCTAACCCCGGAGTTATTATCGGGAAAACTGGAGCTGCTAGTGCGTTGCTTGGCTGAAGATTTTGGTTTGGCAACCCCAGAAATTGCGATCGCAGGTCTTAACCCGCACAGTGGTGAACAAGGACAGCTTGGTTCTGAAGAACAAGACTGGTTAATTCCTTGGCTGGAGGAGGAGCGGTCACGACGACCGAACATTAAGCTGGAGGGACCAGTCCCACCGGATACCCTTTGGGTTAAACCTGCTGAGGCTTGGTATGGTTCCCACCAGGCCCCTAGACCCGCTAAGCCCATTAGTGCCCATGACGGCTACCTGGCGCTTTACCATGACCAAGGACTGATCCCAGTTAAATTATTGGCTTTTGACCAAGCCGTCAATACGACGATCGGGCTTCCCTTTGTTCGCACCTCTCCCGACCATGGCACTGCGTTCGATATTGCGGGCAAAGGTATTGCAAAGCCTACAAGTATAGTTTCAGCTATTCAACTGGCAAAGGAACTTGTTTGTCAAAAACAAGTCGCTAGTTCAATCAAAGCTTGAGCCTTAGGGTAGCTCGAGGCTAGTTCCTAGCCTCGCCTAAATTCTCCAGACTTGTCAGGGGTTAACAACTTTAGCAACATTTGTTAATATCCAAAAGGAGTAGACAGGTGAGAATAAAGATAATTCAGTATTAAAGGCTACAAAAAGTCGTTCCATTAAAATGATTTTTCTGTACCTTACTAGTCACGATTATTAGAAAGGTGATTATGATTCAGTCTATTGTTTACTCGCTCGAACTCATTAAATCAGAAGCACGTCAGCTCGTTCAGAAAGGTGTTGTCAGTCGCCACCAACCTATATACACGCTCTGCCGCCACATTCCAGCACGGGAATGGACTTGGATTGAGCAAGAGCTGGAAAACAATAATTTCCTATTACGCGATCGCATCGTTGACTTGATGGGGCGTGAAGATTGGGATAATGACTAGCGAACGGCTAAAGCCCCTACCATGCCAGATCTCCACATTTCTTGGTCAGAATACCATCAAAAGATTGAGCGGTTAGCAGCTAAGATCCACCATTCCGACTGGAATTTTAATCAAATCATCTGTTTAGCAAGGGGGGGGCTGCGGGTTGGTGATACCTTATCTCGGATCTACAATCAACCTTTGGCAATCTTAGCAACTTCCTCCTACGGTGTAGGTAATCAAATCCGAGGCTCTTTGGTCTTTTCGCGTGACTTGACCATGACCACAGCCAACTTAGGTAGCCGGGTTTTACTCGTCGATGATCTGGTAGATTCCGGTATTACACTTCAAAAAACATTGGCCTGGCTTGATTGTCACTATGGTTTTTACATTGATGAAGTGAAGACGGCTGTACTTTGGTACAAAGGCTGTTCAGTGGTTGCCCCTGATTACTATGTGGACTTTTTGCCAGGTAACCCTTGGATTCACCAACCTTTTGAAGTTTACGAGCAGATGACGCCTGAGCAACTTGCAACTCAGTGCCTTAGTTCATCCACGCCACAGGTAGAACAAGAACAGCAAGTATCAGATTCAAGTTGCGCTTAAAGCAATTGCCAGTTCAGCCTTGAAACAGCCATATCCAAGCTGGCAGCAGCAGTAATAAACCAGCAGACCCTGCTACTAGGGTTGTTACCGTAAACTCGTGATCCAGATTGTAGACTTCCGTAATTACTAAAGTTGCAAAGGCTGGAGGCATAGCCATTTGTAAGACTAGTACGAGCCGCGGGGAGCCAGTTATTCCCACCAGCGTTAAGCCAGTGCCAAGCGCAAGCGGAATTAAAACCATTTTGATGCTTAAACTGGCACAAGCTTTGGGAAGCTGTCGCAAAGAGGTTAGCTGCCCTAACCGCATACCAATCAAGATCAGTGACAAAAAGATGATCGCCCAGGCCAGCACCTTGAGAATTTGCTCAACCGACAGTGGTAAAGGAATATTGCGCAAGTACAAGCCCGCAACCAAGCTCCACAGGGGCGGATTTTTCAGCAATTGTTGAATCAGTTGCCAATTGCCCTGAAATTGGGAGCCGAAATAGGCACCAACCGCAACCCCTAACCCATAGGCGCCAATTGTGGTACCTAGTAAGTCATAAAAAAGTGCCCAAGCAAAGTATTTCGGGCCGACTAGAGCTAGAACAATTGGATACCCTAGGTAGCCAGTATTGCCAACCATTGAGGTTAGCAAAAAGCTGCCTTTGGTTGAGGGTCGCCAAACGGCTTTAGTGCTTCGGTAGCGTATCCAAATCCAAGCTACCCCAGTACTGAGCAAAATGGCTGCCCAAGCTACTGTTGGAGCCAACCAGATCATGCCAGACAAGTTTGCTCCCCGCAGAAACGTGACAATGCTTAGGGGCACACCAATCCAAAGCAGAAAATTACCCAAGTAGACCGGTGCCTTGGCTGGAGCCACACGTTCCAGACCAATACCAATCAATGCTCCCCCAATCAGGTAAACGTACAAGTTTAATAAACTGTTACCCATTACCCGCCTATGACTATCCAGGGCTGCTAGTTGTTGAGAGGAAACTGACAGGGTAGACCGGGGGCTTAACTTTAACTCTTCACGCTACTTCCAAGTAACAGTGGCCTCTTGACGCCACCAGCCTAGGGTTGAGTAGGCTACCTAGCGTGAAAAAGTGTTAAAATTTTAACTGTAAGTACGGTATTTGGCAACCATCGGAAGACCAGGAGTTTTATATGGTCTTTTTTGGCGATTATCGCCCCGAAAACGGCGTATTATTAGAAATTTTCACCCTATGAGTATAGCTGAAGAGCGGATCATCCCGACTGATCTACGTAATGAGATGTCCCGGTCTTACCTAGAATACGCCATGAGCGTTATCGTGGGTCGGGCGCTGCCAGATGCTAGGGATGGTCTCAAGCCCGTACATCGCCGGATTCTTTACGCCATGCACGAGTTGGGCTTGGGGCCAGAGCGTCCTTTCCGTAAGTGCGCTCGTGTTGTGGGAGAAGTGCTGGGTAAATACCATCCCCACGGCGATACCGCGGTCTATGACGCACTGGTGCGGATGGCGCAGGATTTTTCGATGCGCTCTCCGTTGATCAACGGACATGGCAACTTTGGCTCAATTGACAATGACCCCCCAGCGGCAATGCGATATACCGAGTGCCGCCTCCAAACGCTGACTCGCGATGCTCTGCTCCAAGATATTGAGCAGGAAACGGTTGATTTTGGGGATAACTTTGACGGCTCTCAGCAGGAGCCACTGGTGTTGCCGGCAAGAGTGCCGCAACTTCTGCTGAATGGGTCTTCCGGAATTGCCGTGGGGATGGCGACGAACATCCCTCCCCACAATCTGGGCGAACTGATTGATGGGTTGGTGGCTTTGATTCACAACCCTGAGCTGAGCGATATTGAGCTCATGCAGTACATTCCTGGTCCGGATTTCCCAACAGGCGGGCATATCCTCGGTACTACAGGAATTCGCGAAGCCTACACCACGGGTCGAGGCTCGATCACGATGCGTGGGGTTGCCACGATTGAGACTCTAGAGCAACGAGGACGTCCTGACCGCGAAGCAATCATTATTACAGAGCTGCCCTATCAAACCAATAAGGCGGCAATGATTGAGAAGATTGCGGAGATGGTTAATGAGAAGCGCTTAGAGGGGATCTCGGATATTCGGGACGAAAGCGATCGCGATGGGATGCGAGTGGTGATCGAACTCAAGCGCGATGCCTATCCCCGTGTTGTTCTTAACAACCTGTTCAAGCAAACCCCGCTCCAGACTAACTTCGGCGCTAATATGCTGGCTCTGGTAAACGCGGAGCCCCAACTGCTGAGTCTCAAGAAGTTTCTGGAAGTATTTCTTGATTTCCGCACCGAGGCCATTACCCGGCGTACCCGTTACGAACTCCGTAAAGCCCAGGAGCGGGATCATCTATTGCAAGGGTTATTGATTGCCCTGGAAAATTTAGATGCCGTTATCCATTTGATCCGGCAGGCTGCGGATACAACGAGTGCCCGCCAGGGACTAATAGATTCCTTTGGTCTTTCGGAAGCCCAATCCGACGGTATCCTCCAGATGCAACTGCGGCGGCTCACTGCCTTGGAAGCGGAAAAAATTCACCAGGAGCACAATGACCTTCAATCTCGAATTACTGATTTAGAAGATATCTTGGCCCGGCGGGCGCGGATTCTGGAGATTATTGAAACCGAACTGGCGGAACTCAGAGCTGTCCATGCCACCCCACGCCGGACAATAATTGAAGTCGCTGAAGGTGAAATTGATCCGACCGATTTAATTGCGAATGAGAAAGCGGTAATTCTGGTCACGGAGCAGGGCTACATCAAACGGATGCCTGTGAATACCTTTGAAGCCCAGAGCCGGGCAACTCGTGGTAAATCTGGTACCCGGATGAAAGATGATGACGGGGTGGACCACTTCTTTACCTGCTGTGACCACGATAGTATTTTATTCTTCAGCGATCGCGGCGTGGTCTATTCTCTGAAGGCTTACCAGATTCCGCCAGGCTCTCGCACCTCTCGCGGCATGCCGGTCGTGCAACTGTTGCCCATCCCCCGAGATGAAAAGATTACCTCGATTATTCCGGTAACGGAATTTAGTCAGGACGAATACCTAGTTATGATGACAGCGGGCGGCTATATCAAGAAGACTGCGCTGGCCGCCTTTAGCAACATTCGTGCTAACGGCTTAATTGCGATTACTTTAGAAGCGGGCGATCAACTACGCTGGGTGCGCCGCGCCCAGGATGGGGATAGTATTATTATTGGTTCGCGCCAGGGGATGGCGATTCACTTCAAGATTGATCCCGAACGCTTACGTGCTTCTGGCCGCACTGCTCGTGGGGTGAGAGCGATGAACCTGCGCAACGGGGACCAGCTGATTGGCATGGATATTCTACCGGCAGCAACCATCGCCGATCTAGTCGATGAAGACAGCGACGAACCTACGGATGAAGTAGCAGATTTAGTTGCCACCGGACCCCAGCAAGGACCCTGTGTTCTTGTGATTACCACCGGAGGTTATGGTAAGCGGGTGCCAGTTTCGCAGTTCCGCTTGCAAAACCGGGCTGGCATGGGCCTAGTTGCGATCAAGTTTCGCCGTCCCCAGGACCAACTGGCCTCTTTACAAGTGGTCAATCTGGATAATGAATTGATGATGGTTACAAGCCGCGGCATTATTATTCGGCAAGCGGTACAGGCTATCTCCCTGCAATCACGGATGGCTACAGGTGTGCGCGTGCAGCGCCTGGATGAAGATGACTCCATTGCTGCCGTGGCCTTAGTCCCTCCCTCTGCGGAAGAAGAAATCCTGTTGGAGGATGACGCCTAAGCATTTGCCCTGGCACCTCAAAAGTCTCCGTGATTGGCGCTGGGCATTGGTTATCGCCTTTACCAGTGGTCTGGGGATGGGCTTAACTCCGGCTCCAGTCAATGCTTGGCTGCTAGCCTGGGGAGCCTTGGCTCCCCTCTGGCTACTAACACAGGTACATGCTCCTAAAATGGCGCTGCTGCTAGGTGCAGCCTGGGGGGTTGGCTATCATGGCGCGGCGATATCCTGGATTACTGGTATTCACCCGATGACGTGGTTAGGGGTGCCCTGGCTTGCCAGTTTAGCGATCGCCGCATTTTGCTGGATTGCAATTACCCTTTGGGGTGCAGCACTGGTAGCGGTCTGGGCTTGGGCGATGGCACTATATCGTTTGACTGGTTCACCAAAAACTTCTACCTGGGCACGCGTCTTAGTCGGCGTTGCTCTCTGGTGCGGTTTGGAGTGGATCTGGAGTCAGTCACCCCTCTGGTGGACTTCGTTGTCCTACACCCAAAGTCCTCACAATTTGGCCATTTTGCACCTGGGCCAACTATCTGGACCTTTAACAGTGACTGCAGCACTTGTGTTGATTAATGGCTTGGTTGCCGAGGTGGTAAGTACCAAGGGCCGCTGGCAGGGTATGGGATGGGTGGTAATAGTGTTGGTTAGCCTCCACATTTTGGGCTTTGGGCTATACAGTCAGCCCCTAGATCAACCGCCTGCAACTGCCTTAAAAGTCGGAATTATTCAAGGTAATATCCCGAATGAAATTAAGCTTTACTCGGAAGGGGGACGTCGTGCCTTAGAAGGTTACACTAGCGGTTATCGCGCCTTAGCTGAGCAAGGGGTAGAGGCAGTCTTAACCCCTGAAACCGCTTTACCGTTCCTCTGGACAAGTTCCAGCGCCACCTATAGCTCCTTTCGCCGAGCGATTTTGGAACAAGGGGTAGTAGCTTGGGTTGGGGCGATTGGCCAACAAGGCAAAAACATTACAAACAGCCTGTTTACAATCACAGGGCAGGGTGAAATTTTCAGCCGCTACGACAAAGTAAACCTAGTACCGGTTGGGGAATACATTCCTTTTCAGCGCTGGTTAGGCGGCCTGATTGAACGGCTCTCCCCCCTGGATGCTCATCTTGTCCCAGGCTCTCCCAATCAAACCTTTGATACACCCTTTGGCCAGGCGATTACTGGGATCTGTTACGACTCTGCCTTTGCTGAGCACTTCCGGCGACAAACTGCCGCAGGGGGAGAGTTCCTTCTTTCGGCTTCTAACAATGCCCATTACAGCTCGGCAATGCCCGCCCAACACCATGCTCAAGATGTGATGCGGGCGATTGAAAGCGATCGCTGGGCAGTCCGGGCGACGAATACCGGCTATTCCGGGATTGTTGATCCCCATGGCAACACACACTGGCTATCTGGCCTCAACACCTATCAAATTCATGCAGATAGGATCTACCGTCGGCACACACAAACGCCTTATGTCCGCTGGGGAGATTGGCTAACACCGCTCCTGTCTGTTCTGGCTATAGGAACCTGCGTGATGAAGAGGGCTGGATGGAGAGAGCAATAAAGCACAAGGTTGCTTGGGCTACGATGGTTAATAAGGGGTGTGTTTGAAGTTATTAGCACTGAATGTGCTAAGCAAGAGTCACTCAACTCTCAACATTTGGGATAATTGCCATGTTAGGTCGTACTCTTCGCTTGCGATCGCAGCAACTATTCGGTTTGATAATCGCTTTTAGCGTTATGCCTGCTTTTGCTGAAACCGCTAATTTTGGTACTTTTAACCTTGCACCTGGCTTCTCCTCGGGCCAAGGGGTTGTGCAAGGATATACTGGGGGATCTTTCCCCTTATCTACACTGTCAACCAACGTTCGCTGCTTGGGCTTCAGTGACCCCGCCCCAGACCACATTATGGTTTTAGAGCAACCCTTTCCACGCTTAAAACTAAAAGTGAACAGCCGAGGCGAGGACACTACTTTATTAATTCGAGGCCCGGAAAACAATCTGATTGGTTGTGGTGATGACACGGGTAAAGATCAGGATGCTAGTGTTACAGCCTCTAACTTGAAACCCGGAGATTATCGAATTTGGGTAGGTGCGCTTGAGCCCGGCTCAAAGTACGACTACACGCTCTCCGTAGAAGAGTAACAAACTCAATGATTCATGAAATCATTGCTTCCAGAGCAATTTGCAGATCTTGAGTCAGCCTAGTAACGGCCTGCTTAGCGCTACGGCGGTTGGTCTGATAGGTCTCCCAGCGGTCTGACACTGATAAGGGTTGGCCTACCGTCACTTGAACCCACTGCTTTCCCAGGTGAGGCCGCTGAAAGGGATTGCCGCCTTTGATGCGGGTGATCATGTCCCACATTAGCAAGGTTGTTTCAGCAAAACGCTCTACAGTAGGTTTTTCTTGAACATACTTGCCAGTGACGGCGACGAAACTTTCGACCAGCCGCATGTGCCACATCCGTAGATCCGCTTCTGCAGCAATCCAATCTGCTAATCCTCGCTTCAAGGGTGGTAAGACTCCCATCGACTTGAGATCTTCTCGGTAGATGTAATCCCAACCAGCTTGTTCCAGACGACGGCAACGCTCAATCGTACTGCCCTGAGGCTGCAAGTGAAAATACTGCTCTGCCACATTTAATGCAGCATCAAGGAGCGCCTGAAGTCGAGCCGTAAAGTCTTGAGATCCCGTGTTATTAATTGCTGCTCTAGTTGAGACTGCTGGTAGAGTTTGATGATAAAAGCGGCTATAGAATTCCTCCATTGAGGATAATAAATACTCTCCTAACCGATAAACTCGGCGGTAGCAAGCCGCCTCGCGACCACAAATGCTGGCTTTGGTTCCAACTAGTCGCTCAGGAGTCTCCGCTACAGGCAAGCCGCAATCAGCTTCCAAATTGCTTAACAGCTTTTCTAGTGCCTTCCAAGGTGCCTTGACATAGTGGTACTGAATGCCCACCGGCACAATCAAAACCTGCTCGCAGCGCTCAGCCTTCCGCAGATCTTCAACACACCAAAATCCGAGTTGGGCAATCCCCGGCTCCAGCGGACTCACAACTTCATTGTGGCCATTTGTAGCCCCTTCGGGAGCGGCTGCCAGGGGGAGGCTACCATTAGCAAACAGGTTGCGAGTTGAGCGCAGGCTCAGCCGGTCTACCTTACCCCGATGAATCGGGATGCCGCCCAGACGGGAGTACAGCCAGCCTACCCATCTTCCAGCCCACAGAGGAATCCCGCGATCATAGATAAAGTAGCTATGGAGTGGACGTTGCAGTGATATTCCCTGACGTCGTGCTTCCCGGGGAACCATCTGCCACAGTAAAGATGCCATGCAGAAGGGGTCATTGGCACTAGAATGACGAAAGGCTAACAAGAATCGAACCTTACCCGATTGAAACTGACGATAAAGCTCGACCAAGCTGTCTAGATTGTTTCCTCGAACGCTTGTAATACCTACCCGAAATTGCAGCCAGAAGGGCAGCAGTAGTTGCACCCCCTTGAGGACGAAAGGGTCGAAAGCTGCGGGAATGAACTCCAATGGTGGTTGAACTTGGGTAATAGACTGAGGCAAAGTTGGTTTCTCTAGAGTCCTGATTTTTAGATAAAGGATTTGAAGCTGAGCTTGAGCAGGGCAATCTTCCCAAATCCCCTCCTGGGGAACGGTCACACCCTCAAGACCCATCCAGCCCCCTGGATAACAGGCATATAACCGGCATAGTAGCTCACTACAATTAGGGTGATTTCCTACTGTGCAGCCTGACGCTGGGCTAAGAGCTTTTGATAGGCAGCAGTAAAGTCATTAGGCGTGATTTGCACCAGGGTTGGATCTGTGAGACCTTGGCTGCGATGTCGTCGGATTGCCTCTAGAGCCGCTTGATTACTAAGCAGTGCCAATTCTGCGCCGTTCCAATCCGCTGTTTGGGTAGCCCATTCGGTCAAATCAACCTCCACTAGTGGCCGATTTTGATTATGCACCTGCAAAATCGCCAAACGGCTGGCTTCGTCAGGTAAATCGACTTTGAGTTGCAGATCCAATCGCCCTGCCCGCAGTAAAGCAGTGTCCAGCGCTTCTGGCCGATTTGTCGCCCCGATTAGCAGCACATTGGGGCAGTCCTGAAGACCATCGAGTTCCGTTAGCAGTTGGCCCACAACGCGATCGCTGACGCCAGAATCTCCCTGGAAGTAGCCACGAGCCGGAGCAAGTGTGTCAATCTCATCAATAAAAACTATGCAAGGAGCAGCTTGCCGGGCTTTGCGGAATAGTTCTCGCACCGCCTGTTCTGAGGCTCCCACCCAGCGGCTCAGTAATTCTGAGCCATTCACGGCAATAAAGTTGGCTCGCGCTTGGGAGGCCACTGCTTTGGCAAGCAGGGTTTTACCAGTACCGGGTAGCCCCCATAACAGAATGCCACGCGGCGCTTGAGCACCCGTCTGTTGATAGAGTTCTGGGTAGAGTAGTGCCCCTTCCACTGATTCTTGGAGAGTCTGCTTGATCTCGTCCAGCCCACCAATTTCTTCCCATAGCACCTGCGGAGATTCCACTTCCACAGAGCGCAGCACCGCCGGTTTCACCTCCTTGAGGGCCTGAAGAAAGTCCTGTTGGTTAAGCCTCATCGCATCCGGTAGCGGTTCCTTTAAGCTCGGCACTAATCGTCGCAAGGCGCTGTAAGCAGCTTTTTGAGCCAGAGCTTTTAAGTCAGCACCCACAAAACCGACAGCCAACTCCGCGATCGCCTCCAACTTTACAGAATCATCTAAGGGCATCGCCCGCGTCAGGATCTGCAAAATCTCCAGGCGGCCATCGCGATCGGGGACGCGAAACCTGACTTCTCGGTCAAAGCGGCCAGGGCGGCGCAACGCTGGGTCAAGATGCTCAGGCCGGTTGGTTGCGGCGAGGACAATCACGCTTTTGGTGGTCGTAAAGCCGTCCATCAAACCCAGGAGCTGACCGACTAGTCGCTTCTCCACCTCACCTTCAACGGTGCTGCGGTCTGGGGCAAGGCTATCAATTTCATCAATAAAGATCAGGCAGGGGGCTAAGCGCGCAGCTCTTTCAAAAATTCGTCGTAGGCGCGATTCCGCTTCCCCATAGTATTTACCAATCACCTCTGGGCCAACGATTGCAATACAGTTGACGCCTAATTCCTTGGCCAAGGCGCGAGCCGTTAGGGTTTTACCAGTACCCGGTGGACCCACTAAGAGAACACCACGGGTCGGTTCTAGACCTAGCTTGGTGAGCAAGTCTGGACGCTTCAGGGGAATCTCAATCAGTTCTCTTAGTTCTCTAAGCACCTCAGTTAACCCACCGACATCTTCCAGGTGGGGTGAGCTAGCTGAAGAAGTTGAACTTGCAGCAGTTGATTGAGCCTGCTCTTCAACGTCTAATCCACCAAAGTTGCGGGAGTCGATTTGGATATCTGACCAAATCTCTGTCCAAATTTCCCCTGTCTCAATTTTTTCTTCTAGGGTCTTAGCGATGTCCAGTAACTCTTCAAACCCTTTGAACAAATCGCTCATTTATTTGTCGCTGCTCGGTGAGTTCAGTATATCAATTCCATTTATCAGGAAGTCTCAGAGGCAGCCTGCTTAATAGTTCAGTAGCCCCGTTCTAAGCCGGGAGAGCGATCCCTGAATAGACTATCAGGAATTGGTGGGGGTCGTAAAAATACTTGCGTGATGTAGTAAGTGTTGCCGTTACGCCAGACCCCTACTCCTGTTTGAGTAAATTCAGGCTGCAAAATATTTTGGCGGTGCCCTGGACTGTTCATCCAACCCTGAATTGATGATGGTACTGGGTTCAGAATATTGACACTCTTGAAGAGGTTCTCACCCACCACCCAGTACGAAACGTGGGCAGAGCGGACACGCTGGACCACTGTATCTCCAGCAGGACTAGTGTGACTGAAGAAGTTCTGGCGGGCCATCTGCCGACTATGTTGGCGTGCGACCCGTGCTAACCTTTCGTCAACCTGGAGTTGATTAAGGTGGTGCTGTTGACGAACTTGGTTGATGCGCTGATGGACTAGCGATTCCATCTCAGCAGTCAGGGGTGTCTGGACCGTAACGTTGGGTTCTTGCTCTTTAGCTGGCTTATTCTCTTCAGGCAGGGGTTTAAAGTGCTTTAAGGCAGACTCGCAGCCCGTAACCATCAAAATGGCTGATCCCAAGATTATCCAAGGCAGGCGCAGCAAGAGGAAGCTCTTTGTCATAGTTCAACTCTAATGCCTAGCCGCTAATTTCTAAGAGCACCGCTGGAGTTACTGCTGCCATTGCCCAGCAATACAGCGAGCAGAACTACTACCAGACAGTTGCGAGGTCTGAATCTCAAGTCCAGTTAGCGCTGAGTTTAGGTTGACAGTGCTGACCTACAAGAGGGCCTTAATCGCTTTCTCTAGATCCTCTGGCTTGCTCAGCGAGGCATAGCGCTCAACAACATTTCCGCTACGATCAACCAGGAATTTTGTAAAGTTCCATTTGACCGCTGTGGTGCCCAAGATGCCCGGTGCCTGTTTCGTTAGATATTTGTATAGAGGATGCGCGTCTCGACCATTCACCTCAATTTTTTGGAAGAGCGGAAAAGAGATGCCAAACCGGGTTTCACAAAATGATTGAATTTCAGTGGCATTGC
Organism: uncultured Synechococcales cyanobacterium; assembly: GCA_902806435.1. GTDB lineage: Bacteria > Cyanobacteriota > Cyanobacteriia > Thermosynechococcales > Thermosynechococcaceae > CADCWO01. The sequence continues at coordinate 21,154 of CADCWO010000190.1, forward strand.
CCGGCTCCTGTTGTCCAAACTGATTGCAGGGAAATCCTAATACAACTAATCCCTGGCTGGCATACTTGTCATACAATTCCTGAAGGCCCTGATACTGCGGCGTGAAGCCACACTGACTGGCGGTATTCACAATCAGCATTACTTTGTCTTTGTAGGTACTTAGACTGATGGATTCGCCATCCATACTGGTAGCAGTAAAGTCATAAATGGATTGGGAGGTTTGGGTTGTCATAACGATAAATGCTTAGCATAACGACACAAGTTTCCACTATGACTTTAGCCTGGTAAGGATGAGGTGAGCTGTCAACCCGTTGCTCATCAGCTGCGATCGCGCACCTCTGCCTCTATTTACAGGATTCATAAAGCACCAGGTAGAAGCTGTGATGAACTAGATGACAATCACCACAAAACCAATTTCTTTTCTTACTCTGATCAAAGTTGAGCAACTCTAGACCCTAATGGCTCATCCTCTTACAGGCAGGTCAATCAAGATGGAACAGACAGCCGAATATACCTGTGCCTATTGTGGGGAACCAAATCTGGTGTTTATTGACCTGAGTGCCGGCGGGCTGCAGTCTTACGTAGAGGATTGCCAGGTTTGCTGTCAGCCAAATGTCCTGTCAATTCAGGTCGACGAAGAGACGCTAGAGATTAGAGTGGACAGCGAGTGCGAAGCCTGAGCCTTATCTTTGTAAGTTGCCGTAGTTTAGGCTGCCTGGGGAGTTTGCTTCTAGGTTTTAAGGCAGGTTTTTAGATGCGATGCGCGATGTTACTCTCCCTATTGCCTAATCATGCAGAAGCAAATTGAACTGCTCCCACTGGATAAAACCGAGTGAGCTATTCTCAAACCATCGCTCCCCCCGGTTCAATGGGAGGCCGGCCTAGAACCCGCAATAGGGTTCACAGTCAGATCAACAGTAATTTAGACAATTCACCTAATACTTGACCAGTGCTGTAACAGGTACATCAGGCAAGAGTTTCCGTCCTCCTAGATCTTCAAGCTCAATTACAAAGCCAAAACCAACCAACTCGCAGCCAGCTTGCTCAACTAGCTGGGCTGAGGCGGCGGCTGTGCCGCCAGTAGCAAGTAAATCATCAATAATTACAACCCGACTGCCAGGTTCAAAAGCATCTCGATGAATTTCTAGGCGATCCGCTCTGTACTCTAGCTCGTACTCAACAAAGTGAATGATGTGGGGAAGCTTGCCAGGTTTACGTACCGGAACAAAACCAGCTCCTAGCTTGTAGGCAATTGGTGCTCCAAAGATAAAACCGCGTGACTCTGCTCCTACCACATAGTCAATCGACTGACTGGCAAATTTTTCTGTAAGTCTATCAACTGTGAAGCGTAGTGCTTCTGGATTTTGAAGTAGGGTAGTGATATCCCGAAATAAAATTCCTGGTTTTGGGAAATCTGGAATTTCACGAATTAGAGACTTTAAATCCATTGACTTATGGGTAAGTTGGCAACTGCATCTTCACGTCAAACCAACCTGTGGGCTGATGCTATTTCTAGCACTAAACGACATGAAGATACGTCAGAAATCGTACACTAGAAGGCTGCATGGTTTGGATAGTTTCTGGCATTTTTATCGTTTAACAGTGTGATGCAAGTAAATAGTCCCACAGATCAGTCTATTCCTTTCATTTTGGCTAATCTGCCAGATCCAGCGATTTCGGCTGAGGATTGTCCTCGCCGAACCCGGCTCCAAATTGACTTTATCCTGCTGGCAATCGAAGCCTTAGATTTAGACGGCTCTGAAGGGATGCTGGGTGCTGCCCGGGAACTCCAACTACAAAAGTGGATAAAGAATCGAGTCACACTGTGGCGGTTACGCAACAGTAATCCTTATCGGCGTTATAGTCAGCGTCGTCCTTTAACGATAGAAGAAGCAAAGGCCCTAGTTGCGATCGCTTGCCATCTAGCCCGGCGACTAACCGTTGTGATTCGCCAATTATTATTAGCTAAAGACCAACTAATTAGCCAGCAACTGCCTGCGGACTACCACTTTGGTTTAGCAAGCTATCTGATGAGGTTTCGCACCCATTTTCGCAGCCGAATGAACCTGCGACGGACCGGACTTGTTGCCTATAGTTCCGATGAAAAATTGAACGAGTTAGCCTTAGAACTCTTGGGTCAACTCCTCTTTTGCACAGGAACCGCGGGGATGCAGCGGTTCTGGTCCAGTTTATTTGATGGAGAGGTGGAATGACAATCCGGCGTCAATATAGCCTGCCTAATTGCACGTTAATTCTAGAAGGATTAAGCACCAGTCGTTCGCCCCAAGTAGAACGGCCTCCCCTAGATATTTTGATGCGTTTTGAATGTCATCTTGCTGGTTTAAGTAGTCCCTTAACCGGTGGTCGCGAACTCCTAGAAAACTTGGCAGCAGCAGTCAGTCAATTTGCTCAAGAATTTCTGAGTGGAATTAGTCGCTCTAATAGAGCTACGCTTAACAGCCATTCTGCCTCGGTTCAGTTGCAGAAAATCAATTCAAATGTTGCTCATTTAGTGGTGCAACCAGGATTGCTTAACAGCACTGGAGGAACTACAACAGAATCAGGTTCGTCCGGCTCACTTCCTCCGCTTGAAGTAGAGTTATCAACGGTGCAAGCGTTCGATCTCGTAGAAGCTTTTGACCAGTTTTTTGCTGATACTCAGACCCTACCGGACCTAACCCTCAGTTTTAAGCCGCTGTCCAAGCGCGAGTCAACAGCCCACCAACCTGCAACTGAGCGAGCAGTTCCGATCGCAATCGGGGCAACAAGCCTTACCTTAGCAGCCGGTGCTCTCTTCTTTATTCCGATTCCGGAGGTGGAACCACCACGGCCCACCCCCCAAAAACCAAACTCCACTCAACCTCTTCCAGCTCAGCCCTCTGGCGGGTCTGAACCTAGCTCAAAATCATCCCAAAAGCATTCCGCAAAAGCAATTTTGGCAGCTAACTCTCCGGCTCGTGATCTGCAACTGTTGGCGAAACTTAACCAAAAACTGTACACCCAGATTGACCAAGCTTGGAAAACAGAAGCTAAGTTTAACGAAGATCTGGTCTATCAAGTTGGCGTCGATCAAGCTGGTAAGATAATTGGATATTTTGCTGTTAATCAAGCAGCGGCTGACTATGTTCAAGAATTACCATTGCTAGAACTGCTAGACGGGCTAATACCGGGTCAGAGTGCCCCAAAGCCTTTGGCTCGATTTCAGGTTGTTTTCACCCCTAGTGGTGCTCTTCGGGTCAGCCCTTGGGGTGGGTATAGGTACTAAGCCAGCTAAGGAAGCTGCCCATGTCCACATCCGGCGACAGGAAGAGTTTTCCAAAATTAGTAGCCGTAATCAACGGCTGATAGGATTTTTAGCTCCTGTGCTGTAGGAGGAATTGTTTGGAATGGTATCAAAAGACTTTACTCGGATCAGGCAACGAGCCCTGATTACTGGTGCTAGTAGTGGTATTGGTAAGGCGACGGCGATCGCCTTTGCCAAGGCCGGAATTCATGTTGCTTTAATGGGTCGCTCTGAATCCAAACTCAAATCAGTTGCTCAGGAGGCAGAATCTCTAGGAGTCGAAGTCCAGATCTACCCTTTTGATTTAGCGGCAGTAGACCAGGTGAGGGTAAAGGTTGAAACAATCGATCAAGATGGTCCAATTGATATCCTGGTGAATAATGCAGGGATGGGATACACTGCTGAACTGATCAGTACACCGCTGTCAGACTGGCAGTCCATCCTTAGTCTTAATTTGACCAGCGTTTTTCAGTGTGTCCAAGGAATCTTGCCTGGTATGCGAATTCGTCAGCAAGGAACCATCATCAATGTCGTATCGATTGCCGGTCGTCAGACCTTTGCTGGATGGGGCGCCTATTGTGTCAGTAAATTTGGTCTGATGGGACTATCTAAAACCTTAGCCGCTGAAGAACGTACCCATGGCATCCGAGTTGTTGCTGTGTGTCCGGGGGCAGTGAATACGCCACTTTGGGATGCTGAGACAGTTCAAGGTGACTTTGATCGCTCAGCAATGTTGTCCCCTGAAGCAGTGGCCCAATCGATTCTACACACCGTCTTGTTACCAGAACAGGCAGTCGTTGAAGAGTTAGTGTTGATGCCCAGAGGAGGTGCTCTCTAAGGTGTGTGACTTGCTCTGTAGCAAAGTCTGGTCTAAATTCCTATCGTAGAACCTTAATTTAATTAAAATGACCTTTGCTGCTTCGCGTAGTGTAAATAGTTCAGATTCGTCTACTGATAAGTCAATGCTTAAGCCCCGGCCTGACCGCAACACCCTGAGAGGGCGTGAGGCAAAACCTCAGCCTCCAGCTGAAGAGCTGAAATCTGAGATGATGGAAGCCGTGCAAACCCTTTTACTGGGTGTAGGCGAGAATCCAGAACGGGAGGGTCTGCTCAAGACTCCCAAACGGGTAGCCGAAGCCATGCAGTTTTTAACCAGTGGCTACACCCAATCCCTGGAAGAAATAGTCAATGATGCGATTTTTGATGAGGGCCATGACGAAATGGTGCTCGTCCGGGACATCGATACTTGCAGTCTTTGTGAACACCATATGCTGCCTTTCATTGGCAAGGCCCATGTGGCTTACATCCCCAACCATAAAGTTATCGGCTTAAGTAAGCTAGCCCGGATTGTCGAGATGTACTCCCGCAGACTACAAGTTCAGGAGCGCCTGACGCGGCAGATCGCGGAAGCGATTCAGTCTGCCTTAGAGCCCAAAGGGGTGGCAGTAGTCATAGAAGCTAGCCATATGTGTATGGTCATGCGCGGCGTCCAAAAGCCTGGTGCTTGGACTGTCACCAGCTCAATGGTAGGGGTTTTCAAAACCGATCAAAAGACGCGGGAGGAGTTTCTCAACTTAATCCGCCATCAACATGCATTTTTCTAACCAGCTTCCGAGTAACTTCAGCCAGAATCTCCTTACTTCAAGAAGATACCCCCTTGGTATGCCTTATCTCGTCTGGAGAAAGATGGGAAAGAAACCCTTAAGCGGCTGCTAGTTCTGATAGTTCTATAACGCCATCTGCTATTTCTGTGGGTGCCCCATCTTGAACAAGGTTTGGGGTTTGTCCTTTCTGAAGTAAATTGCCAACCATAGCCAGCATGGCATTAACTTTTCGCGTCCGCCACTCATCTACCACATCTGTTACGGTTGAAGCGGGTAGCCGCCGCCTCAATGCCTCATGAAGATAAGCGGCATGACCGGTCTCATCCTGGGCAATGGTGAGTAGTGCTTTTTGCAAGTTAGCACTTTGTAACGGATCAGTTGGCAAAGCACTTGCCATCCGGGCAAAGTCTTTACTAGCGTCAAGTTCCAGAATATAGGTACTAGCTATAAACACAGTCCAGTCGATTTGCTGTGGGCTTAAGTCTGCCTGGGAGTAGCCATCGAAGTAGGCAGCAAAAAAAGGGCTTTGTTGACGCTGATCTGGCTTTGATTCTGCCTTGGGTTTGGGGAGGCTCTTAAAGTCAATCACTTGTTTGTTGAGCTGTTTTAGCGCTTGAGCAAACATTTGGCCGTGGCGCCTTTCGTCAGCTGCATGGCAAGCAAGTTTTTCTGCTAGCCACAGCTCACCCTCAGCTGTGGCTCGTTCACTCAGAGCTGTCAAAAAGGGAACAGAGCCAGATTCTGCTAGTTGAAATCCGGCTAAAGTATTGGGCCGAGTTTGCGGATCACGGATACTCCGAGCCAAGAAAAAAGCGGTAGCACTGGAGCCGACAAGATGGAGAACTTGAGTTGAAAAATTCATAGGGGTTGGAATTTTATAGAGAGCCTACAGGCACCTGCCTAAGTTCTAACCCTATTAGTTTAAATTATCTAAAAAATATAGGTTGCGGCTGAGAAGTGGGGAAATGCTGTCTAACCTCGCTGTTGTAGTTGTTCAAATAATTGACGCACTCGAACCAGATCCTTATCTCCAGGGGCCTGTTCTACGCCGCTCGATAAATCAATACCGCTTGGTTGAAGTTCCGCCAGAGCAGTTAATACATTATCCGGTGTTAAGCCTCCAGCTAGCAGCCAACCACAATCAGGGTTAAATTTCCGCAAGCTAGACCAATCCAACGTTTTTCCCGTACCCCCCAAAGCGTGGGGATGATAGGCGTCCAGCAACAGTGTATCTACAACGGCTTCGTATCGTTTCGCCTGGTTGATTGCTTCTGGTGTCTTGATTCGCAATGCCTTAATGATTTCAATTTGAGGTAAAGCGCGGCGGAGCTGGCGGCAGAACTGAGGGGGTTCACTACCATGTAATTGCACCCCATTTAACTGAGCGATCGCTACGGTTTCAGAAATTTCAGCGATATCAGCATCGGCAAACACACCAATCCGATCCACTAGCTGCCCTGTAGTGGTATGACCAGGTAACTGAGCTACGACAGCTCGGATTTGCTGGGGCAAAACATACCGGGGAGAGCGGTGAACACAAATAAACCCTAAAGCAGTGGCACCCAACAGAGCGATCGCTGACCCCTGTTCTTGTTTTGTAATGCCACAAATCTTGACTCGTATACCCACTGGCCGATGTTTGGTAAATACGCAGGCTGGTAATCTGCTTTTAGTTTTGAGTGGAAGATAACACCACTGGAAGTAAAAAACTGCTAGTTTCTTCCATTAATCTCAAGCAATTTTAGTCATCAAGTGGAGAAAATTACCTTGTTTAACTTTACTTTGTTTAACTCTACTGTATTGGCAGCTTTAATTCCGGAGCACGGTTGGTCTTGGAATATACCCCTGGTCATTCTAGTGGCTACTGTAGTTGCGACTCCGTTGACACGTCTGCTGATCACTGAACCTGGTAGGGGACCTAACCTCGTACCTCTACCTCTACCCGCCGGTCTGAAGTGGCCGGAGCTGTTCGCAGCAGTGAGCATTGGTCATATACTTGGCATATCGACTGTTCTATTCCTGAGATACACTGACTATTTCTAAGCAGGCAGTCCTAGTAAAAACTGAAGAGCAGAATTTTTCAGATTATCTCATCAGTTACTTAAACAAGATGAAATGGAGTTTTTATGGACAAGCTAATCGCTTGGCTGAGCAATATTCGCCTCAGACAAACATTAATTATTTTTGTGTTTGGAATTGTGTTTCTGGTAAGCACAGCTTGTAGCGGCGGTAATACACAAGCAAGCTCTAGTACCAAACCAACGACACCGGAAGCGAGTGCTTATCAAACAGACCTCAAGGGAGTAGATCAGCCCAGTGGTAATAATCTGAGCCAAGCCAACCAAGAGTATGTTCTTGCTGCCATAAGTGACAATCTACCCAGGAATAGGGACCAGGCAGCTGAACGGGCGATTGAAAACGCTAAAAGTGCTGGCAACAACCAGTTTGCCAAAACGAATCAGAGTAGTGGCAATGTTTTAGAGGACGTTCGTGAAAAACTTAATCTTGACGAACCTCTTTATCCGCCAACGAAAGAGGTCTTAAATGATGTTGAAAACATAGCCAAAGAGACCACTAAGGGCACCCAACGGGTTGCAGAAGATACGGTTGAGGGTACGAGGCAAGCTGTAGAAAGTACAGTCAAGAGTAGATAGCTGGCTGTCGACTGGTTAAGCACAATCGCAAGGGTCGAGCAAGCCCATTCAGCCTGAGGGCGAGCGACGTTAGTAGTTAGATTAGCTACCGACGTCGCTAGCACAATAACTACACTGCTTCCGCAATTTTTCGTGAAACAAATGGCAGTAGCTCTTCATTCTGAGCGGCTTTGCCTTCTGTGAAGACCACCAGTAAGTAAGGTGACTGACCTGACGACTCAATGTAGGCAGCATCATGGCGTACGGTGCTAGTAAGTCCTGCTTTTGACCATACCTGGGCAGTCAATGGTAGGCCGCCACCCAGGAAGCCTGTAACTTGATTTTCTGGATCAGCAGCCAAGTCGTCAGGGTCTAAGCTGCGTTTCATTAAAGCCATCATTGATTGCGATCGCGCTGGCGAAACTGTTACCCCGCCAATGATCGCATGGACTAGTCGTGCCGTTGCTTCAGTCGTTAGCATGTTTCGGTTGTCTAGCAACTCACCTAAGAAGGCGCGTTCCCGGCCGTAGGGACCATCACACCAAGTTTTTTGATTGACGTTGATCGTTTCTAGCTCTGGCCAGTTAAGGGAGCTCAGGTAACGGTTAACTAAATTTCGTTGGTACTTCCAAGTCTCAAACGGTCCCGGTGCTAATTCGGGGCCACTAGTTGTCCCAGTCAACACATCGACAACTAGACCTGTGGCATCATTACTGGAGTCAACAATCATGTCGCGTACTGCCCGCTCTAGCTCTGCCGAGGTAGAGATCATCTCACGCTCTAGCCACTCATGGACAGCAACGAGGTAAAAGAGCTTGACAATACTGGCCGGGTAGATCCGCTCAACACCACGATAACTATACCCACGAACCTGATGTTGCCAGAATTCGGTGGGACTGAGAGCTCCCCCTGTATTCACAACAACTGGCTGATCATAGATAATCCAGGTCAGGGCTATTTGGTTGCGGGCTAGCCACTTAAACTGGGTCCACGTTTGTTCCAGGATGCGATCGCCCACCGTTGCTAGGTGCTCATCTTTGCGAAAAAAAGCCATTTTGATGGAGTTGCCATATCATCAACAGCAGACTAACACTCAAATAAAGCATATAAAAGGCGTGATGAAGCCGCGCTCAAATCGACTTCCCTGGTTTTGGCTGATCCTATTTCTGCTCATTAGTAGCTTGTTCGGCTGGTTTTTTGCAGAAAGCAGTTCACCCAATCAATGGTTAAGCCTAGCTGGATTCACAATAGGAAGCGGGGTAGGAGTTTTGGTCGGGAATTTGGTTATGGGCTTGCTCAATACTTTGACAAGCTTGGGAAAGATTCTCGCAGGAACCGTAATTCTGGCTTTGTTTAGTGCGATCGTCTTAGTGGCGCGGAGCACTATCGCTTTAACTGTAAGCGAAGCTTTGCCACATATTTTAGATCAGGTTTTACTAAGAATCCTGGTTCTAGGAACCTTTCTTGGTTTTGTGATGACGACGTTTCAGCGGCAGATTGATCGCGGGACTGCCGTCGGAACGTTGGTAATTATTTTATCTAGCGTTGCAATTATCACCATTAATGTACAACCAATTGCGTTCTGGTCTGCTTTAGTCGCTGGTGCAGTGGGCATTCAAACCGCAAGAATGATGATAGTTAATGCTTTTAATGAAAACCAATCCCTACTCATTGTGCTAACAGTTTGGAGCACTGGCTTGGGACTGGGTTGGTTAACAAGTTTGCTTGACTCAACCTGAGTAACGTTTTGATACATTATCTCCTATCAGGCTAGCCTGGAGCCGGAATGCTAAGGGCAAATCGGATCAGATTGCCTAACTCATTTCGATTTGACGTACCGCTGTAAGCGCAGAATAGCTCACACCCGCTGTGCCTTCCCCCGGATGGGTGGAGTCGCCTACTAGCCAAAGATGCCGCAGCGGGGTGCGGGTGGCGAACCCAAAAGGACCAAAGGTGGACACCCGTTGGCCAATGCCGCCAACCACTCCTTGGGCGCGGGCAGTATAGTGGGCAAAACTGCGGGGTGTTGCTGCTTCCTGATGGAGAATCGTTGCTTTGCTGAGGTTGAAAAATCGAGCAAGTCGAGAAACAGCCTCGGCAGTGTACTGGTCCTTTAGAGCCTGGTAGTCAGCGCACTGCGACCAAATTTGGGGATCGGTGAACGAAGAGGCAATAATGGTCGCTTTCCCTTCAGGAGCACGACCATCTCCTGGCTGGCTCACAGATACAAACAGGGAATTATTTTCTCCAATCGGCCCCTCGTAGTTGTAAAGAAATTGGAGATGGGGTGGGCATTGGGGTGGAATTGCCGCTTGATCAACGCCTAAATAAATGACAAAAGCACCAGACGCAGAAGGTAACTTCTCTACCCGGCGTTTGTAGTTCTGGGGTGCTTGGTCTCCCAGCAGATGGACTAAGTTTTGCACAGTGACGTTGGCAACGACCTGAGCCGCTGGCTCTGTCCAAGTTTCTCCCTTTGAGTTGCGGATGACAACCCCAGTAGGGTTTCGTCCCTGGATATTGATTCGTTCCACGCTGTGGCGCATCAACAACTGGCCGCCGTGCTGCTTCAAAGCGGCCACTAGGCGATCGCTGAGCACCTGCATGCTACCTTTAAGGTGAAATAATCCCTGAGGCAATTGGGAGACCCCTAGTGCCGTCGCCGCATACAGCAAGGCCGTCCTCTCGGCGTCCACCTGAGAATACAGCTTTAATTGCAAATCTAAAAAAGTGCGCAACCTCTGATCATTAGCCAAGCCATACCGACGCAAAGCATCTCCAACCGTTGAAAACGTATGCGGTAAGGTGAGTAAGGTATCGGGGCGCAATGCCCGCATTAGTTGCCACATATCCCAGATATTACGTGGTGGCAGCACTGGATCACGGGATTGAAAGGCCCAACTGTAGCGGAATAAATCCGCCAGAAGCTGCCAGAATCGTTCACTACCAGGAAACTGCCGCTGGCGTTCGGCCTGCCAGCGTTGGGGGTCGCGCCAGACAGAAATTGGTGTTGCTTCCTCCGGCAAGTACACCGCACAGGCGGGATCACAGGGCATTGCTTTCGGCAAGTCAATTTCTAACTCAGAAAAAATGCGGTGATGGATCCCACCAGGTTCTAAACCTGCGACCTGAGTGGCACCGACATCAAAGGTAAAACCATGCCGCTTGAACGTAGATGCACAACCCCCCGGTACCGAAGCTTGATCCAGCACCAGCACACGGTACCCTCGGCGAGCAAGCAATGCTCCTGCGGTTAAACCACCAATCCCGGCACCAATGACTACAACACGCGTAGGGTCATTAAGGCTATCAGAACCCGGCATACATTATAATTCTTTACAAACCGTAATAATTCAATTGTAAATGGCGGCTAGAACGGTTGCTACTAAGATGCAACCAGAGTAATGACGGTAACTTCTGGCTGGCAGAACAAGCGTCCCGGCAAGTAAGTGCCCAAGCCGCGATTGACATACAAAAGGTTAGAGCCAACCTGGTGTATGCCTAAATACCACTCCCAATGCTGGACCACGCTAAAACAGGTGCGCGTCAGGTTTGAGAGCAAGGGTTGAAGCAATTGGGGGGCACTCAGGCTCCACTCCATAAACGCAGCAATAATCGGGCCAACGCCAGGAATCACCACTTGACCACCATGCGTGTGGCCAGAGAGTTGCAAATCTACTCGCCACTGCTGCAATTGCTCAGCACTGTCTGGGTTATGTGAAAGGACAATTCGGGGTAATTCTGGTTTGATTTGGGCCATCACCGGACCAGGATTGAAGTGGCGAGACCAAAAATCACATAAACCCACTAGTGCCAAGGTGTCCCCAAACGGATAAGCGACCTGATTCCAGAGCACATAAATGCCTGCATTAGTCAAAGCTGTAGTAATCTCCGTTTTAGAATTTTGGTGGTAGAGGTCATGATTACCTAGTACCGCATAGACTCCAGCTTTGCTTTGCAGTTCCTTCAAATGGCAGGCAAGCTGGTAAATCGGAGCTGGATTGTCAGTAACGTAATCTCCTGTGAGTAGAACTAGATCAGGTTCAGCCTCATTGCTAGCTTCAATAACTTGCCGTAGAAGCTTTTCGGATAGCCGTAGACCATCAAAATGAAAGTCTGATAACTGAACAATTTTTAGACCTTGTAGTGATTGAGGTAATCCTTGGATGGGAATCGTCAATGCTTCCACACTTAAGGGGCCTGCTAGCAGGCTATACATGACTTACCAACCTTATTCCTAAGCTAATTTTGGTCCGCTTGAATGGTGTCATTGTCAAAAAACTTCGTAAGGCTGCTTACGAGCTTAAGCTCAAGGGGTAAACCTAACGTTAAGACCTTGGAGTACTGCCATGCAGATTTTGTCAACTCACCACAACTCTAGGCTCTTGTAAGCTGCTGTGCTGAGTTTGCCAAAGGCTCGTCGCAGATACATGTGAGATGCCTCTACATGCATAAATGTCATAGTTAACGTGAGTTCTGGATAAGAAAGGGCAAGGGAAGTACGCTGAAAATTGCAAATCCTTAAGTATCCCCCGCCGCTTATGTTCAGTT
>CADCWO010000191.1 GCA_902806435.1 uncultured Synechococcales cyanobacterium
AAAATTTCTGGAGCTCCTGTGTAGTCGGAGACCTTTGTCACTGGTAACCCGGATGCTTGTAGCACCCTGGCTGTGCCCCCACTGCTGATTAACTCAAAGCCAAACTCCTGGAGCAAGCTTTGAGCCAACTCAACTAGTCCGGTTTTATCTGAAGTACTCAAGAGTGCTAAACGTGCCATGGCCAGAAGCGTCTTTGTTAGTGGAGCAAGTATTTTACTTTACGACAATCCTGCTGCACTAGTTTTCAATCGACTTTATCTTGGAAGGTGAACCCACTACTTCAGGAGCAGTTCTCTGGCACCCTTAAAGGTCATCACAATTCCACCCACCAATCAGCCACTGGCAGGCGTGGTAGTGGGGTTACACGGTTGGGGTTCTAATGCTCAAGACTTAGCATTCCTCACCCGCTTCTTGAACTTACCCAACTGCCAGTTCATGTTTCCTGAAGGCTTACTGCCTCACCCTAGTGCGCCAGGAGGTTGGATGTGGTACGACTTTGGAGCAGGTTACCAAGGTTTAGATCACAGCAGACAAGCCCTGACAGATTGGCTGAAGTCTTTACCAACTAGCACCGGCATTCCTTTGTCTCGGACAGTTTTGACCGGATTTTCTCAAGGGGCAGCCATGACGCTAGATGTTGGCCTGAGCCTGCCCCTGGCTGGTTTAATTGGCTTGAGTGGCTACTTACACCCTCCAGCAATTCCCCATGGTCAAACCATTCCCCCAAGTTTATTGGTGCATGGTCGGCAAGACCAGGTAGTGCCCCTACGGGCAGCCCAGGAGGCTAGAGATAGGCTCACAGCGTTAGGGGCAAGGGTTGAGTATCATGAGATTGAGATGGGCCACGAAATTAAACCTGCGGTTCTGACCCTAATTCGGAACTTTGTGCAGACTGTTGTTGAGTTGCCCGCAGGCTAGCACTACAGCCACACGAACTTCATGAGCTATTGCTCCCCTGAGAAGTCCTTTGGGCGGCGCTCTGAGGGACACAGCCATCTCTCAGGGGAGGGGTAAGCCGCCGTTCCTCAGCTTGGTCCCACTTTTTTGAGTAGCCAAATTTCTATGGTCAATATGGCCCAGCGACAACCGAAAGAAGCTCTAGCTAATTTCAATCCTGACAAGTCCGTGACAAGGTAAGCTCATGTCTGATTTTGCTGGCAAACGGATTTTAATTGGGCTTGGGGGAGGAATTGCCGCCTATAAAGTCTGTGAAATCATCTCGGCCTTAGCCAAGTCCGGAGCGCAAGTGCGGGCGATTCTGACGGAAGCCGCCCAGGAGTTTGTCACCCCATTAACCGTAACCACCCTCTGCCGTCATCCTGCTTATACCGACCAAAGTTTTTGGCAGCCCCTATACCCGCGCCCCCTGCACATTGAATTGGGGGAATGGGCAGAGGTAATGCTACTGGCTCCTTTAACCGCTGATCTACTGGCAAAACTGGCTCACGGTTCAGCGGATGACCTGCTCACGAATACAATCCTTGCTTCAACCTGCCCAGTTCTCCTGGCTCCGGCGATGAATATCGCCATGTGGCAGCAGCAGAGTGTACAGCGCAATTGGCAGCAAGTCCAAACTGACCCCCGATATCATAGCGTTGGTCCTGGCAGTGGATTGCTGGCTTGTGACACAGTAGGGCTGGGGCGGATGGCAGAGCCGGGCCAAATTTTGCCGCACCTGGCCTCGCTGCTCCACACTGCTGGCAAAAAAGACTTGGCAGGCAAACAGATTTTGATCAGTGCTGGTAGCACCCAAGAGTACCTCGATCCCGTCCGCTATATTGGCAACCCGGCAACAGGCAAAATGGGGCTAGCTCTCGCTCAGGCCGCCCACCAACGAGGCGCAACGGCACAGTTAGTTCATGGCCCCGTTCATTGGGAGGCTCCTTTAGGTGTGCAAGCTGTACCTGTCGTTAGTGCGGAGCAGATGCGGCGATCGCTATTGGAGTATTTCCCAGCAGCGGACTGGATAATCATGGCAGCAGCGGTTGCCGATGTTAGACCAGTGCATCGGGCCTCACAGAAGTTGCCGAAGCAATCTTTACCCACAGAGCTCCCCCTGGAACCTGTCCCCGATATCCTGGCGGAATTGAGCTGCCTCAAGCGACCTGACCAGCGGTTAATCGGCTTTGCCGCCCAAACAGGAGATATTCTAGTGCCAGCTCAGCGGAAGTTAGTTGAAAAGAAATTAGATGTGATTGCGGCCAACCCTGTGGATCAACCAGGCAGTGGTTTTGGTAGCGATCGCAACCAGGCCATCTTGTTGGATCACCAAGGTCGGCAAGTTCATATCAAACCTTGTAGCAAACTGCAAATGGCCCACGCTTTGTTTGACTTCATCCAGGAGCTTTAATCAAGAGTCAACTAGCATAGAAGTTGAGAGCAATTTTTATGGTGGAGTTTCAGGATGGGTTTGCCCATTGTTGCCGTTGTTGGTCGCCCAAACGTGGGCAAATCTACGCTCGTTAATCGTTTCGCAGGTGCATTGGATGCGATTGTGCACGACGAGCCAGGGGTAACCCGCGATCGCACCTATCGGCCTGCCTTCTGGCAAGACCGAGAGTTTCTGGTAGTCGATACTGGGGGGTTGGTCTTTGACGATGATACGGAATTTTTGCCGCTGATCCGGCAGCAGGTGATGGCGGCCTTGGCAGAGGCCAGTTCGATCATATTTGTGGTGGATGGGCAAACTGGGCCTACCCCAGCTGATCAAGAGATTGCGGAATGGCTGCGCCAACAATCACTCCCCGTACTCCTGGCCGTGAATAAATGTGAGTCGCCAGAACAAGGTCTAGTCCAGGCGGCTCAGTTCTGGGAATTGGGTTTAGGTGAACCCTATTCCGTCTCTGGGATTCACGGCAACGGCACAGGGGAACTGCTAGATCAGCTGGTTACTCACCTGCCTGCGACTATTGAAGTGGAGCCAGATACAGCAATCAACGTGGCGATTGTTGGACGGCCCAACGTTGGTAAATCCAGCCTCCTGAATGCTCTGGTAGGAGAAACGCGTTCGATTGTTAGTCCTATCTCAGGTACTACCCGCGATGCAATTGATATGGTTGTTGAACGGGAGAACCACACCTATCGCTTTGTGGATACAGCCGGAATTCGCAGGAAAAAAAACGTTGATTATGGGCCGGAGTTTTTTGGGATCAACCGGGCTTTTAAGGCGATTCGCCGGGCGAATGTTGTTTTGCTGGTCATTGACGCCGTCGATGAAGTGACTGAGCAAGACCAAAAGCTTGCGGGAAGAATTGCCGAAGAAGGACGCGCCTGCGTCATTGTCGTCAACAAGTGGGATGCGATTGAGAAGGACTCTTACACGATCTATGACTACGAGAAGAAGTTGAAGGAGCGGCTTAGCTTTATCGAGTGGGCAGAGACAATCTTTGTCAGTGCCTTAACCGGCCAGCGCCTGGAAAAAATCTACGACCTAGTTAACCGTGCGGCTGAGCAGCACCAACGGCGGGTCAGTACTTCTGTGATTAATGAAGTGCTAGAGGAGGCGGTAAGCTGGACTTCCCCACCCGCAAATCGTCAAGGTCGCCAAGGCAAGATATACTACGGCACTCAAGTCAGTAGCGAGCCGCCAACCATTGCTCTATTTGTCAATGATCCCCTGCTATTTAAAGACAATTACCGGCGCTATATTGAACGCCAGTTTCGTAAGGGTTTAGACTTTGCCGGCACCCCGATTCGACTGCTATGGCGTGGCAAGAAAGCGAGAGAGGTAGAGCGTAGCGGTCCAAATCGAGCTACGCGCGTCAAGTAACTGAACGTTAATCCTGCTCCCTTAGTCGGGTGGATTATGCTTAGACATGGAAAGTACAGGTAGATGCCTAGAGGAGCGAGGCGGTAGGTAATACTTGGGAACAACCTGCTCAGGTTGGAGTGCTTTGGTGCGTTGAACCTGCCACCAGCGTAAAGCGATCGTCGCACCTACTGTGCTCAAGCCTAAAAAGAGTAAAGAGCCATGTTGACTAAACCCACCGATAACCACATCGACAGCCCCAACTGTGCCTATAAAGCTTAAAACTGGCTCCCTGCGATAGGCTGACTTGAAAATTCGCGGCCACAGTATATTCATTAGTTACTCAATCTCAGTTCTAGTCGGGTTTAAGATTTAGACTCACAAATCAGTTGTCAGGTTCAGCCGTTCTTGCCAAGGTAATCTTGTTCACTGTAACTTTATCAAAAGTATCAGAAATTATACCTAGTCAAAACGTTCTCAGTGAACTATTTACTCTCAAGCCTACTCCCCTCTATCTTAAACCAAGCCATTCTAGTACACCTTTGCCAGTAACGTATTCAATGACTAGAGCTAGAACAAAGCCAATCATTGCCGCTCGACCATTTAGGCGTTCTGCATAATCGTTAAAACCAAACTTAGGTTGCTTCAGCTTAGGTACTTGCGTGGGTTGTACCATTGCTCCTGGTTTATTATCGTCAGCCATTGAGGTTGTCATATTCCTTAAGACATTTAACTCACTCATGTTACGAGGTTTTTGATGGTTCGTTGCTCTTTAGATCAGTCTATTTAACTGGTGCAATAGGTGGGGAAGAGTAACTAGACTAGTGCTTGAAACTAGCCGATAGGACATTGTAGTGATCTGGGCAAACGAAATAGAAGCGGTGATGTTCAAGCTCAGCTCAAGATGAGCTGCACTCGTAGGATGTATTCAATTGGCTGCTGAAATAAGGGGTGTAGTGACAACAGGGGCGATCGCAATCTTTGTTAAAACCGTGGGCCTTTCCCCAATCAAAACACGTCTGGCAAAAAGCATTGGCCAATCCGCCGCTGAGACTTTTCACACACTCTCTGCCCAAGCGGTGGCAGCGGTGGTTCGGCAAGCCAGCGAAAGGACAGCACTAACACCCTACTGGGCTGTGGCTGAACAGAAAGGAGTGAACCATCCGGCGTGGCAGACTTTCCCACAAGTTTTTCAAGGCGAGGGAAAACTAGGCACAAGGCTAGCCTCGGTTTACAGCAGCTTGCACCAAAATCATGATTTTGTGCTGCTCCTCGGGGCTGATGCTCCCCAAATTACAGCCACCGCTCTAAGCCAAGCAGCAATTTGGGCTAGCCGTGGTGCGTTTGTTTTGGGTCCAGCAACAGATGGGGGCTTTTGGCTGTTTGGCGGTAGACAGAAAATTTCGCGATCGCTGTGGGAAAGGGTTCCCTATAGTGATGCCCAAACCGCTAAGGTGTTGAGTTGCGAAATTGCCCGGTTAGGAAAGATTCAGCAACTCCCAACATTATTTGATATTGATACCGTGCAAGAGCTCAAGCAACTACAAGCACAATGGGCTACTCACAACCAACCTAGGGGCTCTAACAGGCGATCCCCCTTAGCACGCAGCGTCGCGAAAGAAAATCCTGAACTTTGCCCGGAACAAATTGTCCTGTGGAATTGGCTCAACCACCTGCTGCCTGAACTAGAACGTTAGTAGGTAGGTTGATAAAACTCCAAACAATAGCAATGAACACTTCTCGCCTTGTGAAGATCAGCAAGTACCTCAGCAAGCACTTGCGTCATCAGCCGCAGCGGATTGGTCTAAAGCTAGCTCCCGGTGGTTGGGTGTCTGTTGATGAACTATTAGCTGCCTGTACTCACCACGCCTTTCCCCTCAGCCGCGCTGAGCTAGAGGAAGTTGTTGCAGGTAACGACAAGCAACGCTTCTCCTTTGACGCCACGGGCACTTTGCTCCGAGCCAATCAGGGACACAGCGTAGCGGTTGATTTACAGTTGGAGCCTGCTATCCCTCCTGATGTGCTTTACCACGGTACAGGACACGGCGCGGTTGAGTCGATTCTTTGCCATGGGCTGTCTAAGATGTCCCGACACCACGTTCACCTATCACAGGATAAGGTGACGGCTCAAAGGGTAGGGGCGCGGCATGGTCAACCAGTTATTTTTGCTGTCAATGCTCTAGAAATGTACAAGGCGGATTATCCTTTCTACTGCTCAGATAATGGGGTTTGGTTAGTAGAGCAGGTACCACCGAACTATCTTCAGCTAATTTGAGGGGAAGTCTTTGTCAATCCTTAGCAAAAGTGGCTTCAATGGATTGATCTCGATGTAGAGCACTCAGGCAACATTCTGAGCTAAAGCTGCTAGACGCTCCTTGATTGATGCCTTGTACCGTCCATCGATGCTGGCTCGAGCAATGACGGGTGAGCAATTCCTCTTTAAAGGCCGACAGCTTGTCGAGCGGTAACTCATCGACCACCAAAATGTTCTCCTGCCACTTGGTGGCTTGCCAAAAAGCACTGGTTGCAAGTCCATCCGCTGCCCCAACCGAGTGACCACATCCTGTGGCAGAAGCTCTCCAGAATGTGGATGTAGTCATACTGATTGACCTTCAGGGGGGGTATCTCTTTCTTCTAAAGCGCTTACCCACTTTTCTAACTGCGCAATGCCTGTGGATTTAAGGCCAACTTTTGCAGCAAAGGGGAACCTTTCGCCTTTCGAGTGGTTTGTTTATAAAATTTCAACGGTACCGTGTTGACCGTCAATCCAAACTCGTTGACCGTCATGCAGGTTTTGCATTGCATTGGTAACTTCCATCACCGCCGGAATACGATACTCTCGAGCAACAATCGCTCCATGAGAAAGCCGACCCCCTACTTCCGCAATAATTCCACCCGCACGCGCCAAAAGGGGAGCCCAGCCAGCGTCAGTATAAGGCACCACCAGAATCGTATTTCGATCAATGTCTGGCATCGCTTGCAGGTTACGTAAAACCTTAACTTGGCCTACTGCCTGTCCCGAACTAGCCCCAATTCCTTGTAATTTTTGAACTGTTTGCCCACCCCTACGATTCGGCTCCACAACAGGGGGAACACTGCCATAAACTACCTGCGGTACAGCCGGCAATTGGCTATCTTGCTGGTATTGCGATCGTCGCTGAGCAATCCGTTCTCGCACCGGGAGCAATTCATGGCCCTTACCGGCTGCAATTTGCTTCACCTCATCGAGTTCCAGAAAAAAGATATCTCCTGGCTCAGCTAGCAAACCAGCCTCTAACCAAACTTGGTCTAGCGCCACAAATGTCCAGCGCAATTCTGCTAGCAGGCGGCTATAAACTGCAGCCACTGCTCCTTTTAACTTGATGCGGCGTTGGACGATTCTAGTCAGCCAGCCTTGACGTTTTTGAGTAATTTTTGCCCCGACTGGCGCTTCTGAAGGGGGATGCAACACAAAGCTGGCAAAAAGGTCATAAATTGGGCTAGGGTCTTCTTGCCAGGTAGGCACCGCAATATCTGTGGCAACATCGCTTAAGTAGCCGTAGCGCTCAATCACCCCATCTATTTGCTTGAGGACAGCTAAGCCCTCAGGGATGTCTGCCAGGGTCTTAAACAGCGCGGAGCGATCGTGCATGTGTGGGTCGAAATTGCCTAACAAGGAGTGGGCTCGCTTCGCCAAAACTTTTAGCGATCGCAATGAAGCCACTTCCGGTGCCTGAGCGTTATCTAAATGATCATCTTTAACCTGAAACAACGCCTGGCGCAGGGAAGCACTTAAAGGAGCCAGAATGCTGTAGTAGGTTGCCTGCCTGAGCCCTTTTAGGATGCGATCAGCTCTCTCTATCAGAGCAGTAGAGGGTAGTTGCTTGACTGGTTGCTCATCTAAGGCATTGAGCAAGGGGATGAAAACTTGCCGATTGTCTTGCCCAAAGTCTCGGTTTAATCGCAGTTCCCGCCGCACCAGCCTTAGAAGTCCTGGCAGATTGCTCAGGGACGAACGCAGAGACGGCTTGCTGAGTTGCGCTCCACGAGTTAGAAATTCCAAGCTTTCTGGCGGCAAACCCATTCGCCGGAAGATCTGGCCGAGCAATGAGGCATTAAAGTAGGCCCGCGAGAAGTGCAACGTTGCGGTTTGATTAAAATCTAAGTCGACACAGCGTTGCCGGCCTAAAACCAACCCAAAAAGGTCCCCCCAAACTCCACAGGTCAAAGGGCGATTGATCGACCAAGTTAGGGGCCGAATTAACCCTGGAATCACTTCTGCCGCAATTTTACGAGTCCAAATCGGCACTAGGGTTGTAATTGGCCGTGACTGGAGTAACCATAGGGTTCTACCGTCGTAGCTCCACTCAATGTCTTGCGGCACGCCGTGATAACGTCCTTCTAGACCCCGAGCTAAAATTGCTACCTGCTGAATTAAGTCTGCCGGCAAATCTCCAGGGCCTGCCTCCAGAGTTAGCTCAACACCCTCAAGCTGCTCTGGTGCGAACGTCGCCTGGTAACGTTCCGGTGTAACTTGCCCCGAAACCACCTGGCTGGCTTCTCCCGGTAGTGCCTCAATTGCTACTGTGTCTAGATCCCCTCGCATCGGATCACGGCTAAAGGCAACGCCAGAAAAAACTCCTTGCACCTGAGTTTGAATTAAAACCGCCATACTAGCTTCCGGTACCCCCCGGTCCTTTCGATATTGGCTGGCTGCAGGTTCATGGTAGAAAGTTTGGCACTTGATAATCGCCTCCAGCAGAGCGGGACGAGAAGTGACGTTCAAAATGGTCTGGTATTGACCGGCAGCGGAAGCGTACTCTGAATCCTCGCCTACCGCTGAGGAGCGTACAACCAGGGGAGACTCAGGCAATGGGTTCAGAAATTCAACCAGAGGTTGAGGGTCATCGCCAGCTGGTAAAACCCAACCATCAGGAACCGGGTAGCCCCAACGTTTCAATTGCGATAAAGTTGCCGCTTTCTGACCAACCTTATCGGCCGCCAAAGGCTGCTCTAGCGACAGAAGGGCACGATTGCCCTGAAAGAATTTGAACAGACGTTGCGTGTCTGCTTGGCTTGTTGTTGGAGCAAGGTCCAAGTCATCGGGGAGCTTCTGATAAATCAAAGCAATTAAACCACTCAAAGCGATCGCAGCTATCACCTCTGAAAAACGATGACCAAACAGAGCTGTGATAATTGGAAACAGTAACAACGCGCCAATCCGCCCCTGTTGCCGTTCCCGAAAAATCGTAAACCCAATGCTGCTAATGACAAGCACCACTAAAGCCACGGCCCAATCATAAACAACGCAGCCCCAGACTACGTTTGTGGTTCCAGCTCCCTTACTAATCCAGTAACGGCCGATTACCAGGGCAATTAGAGCAATCAGCTCCCAAGTCGGATCACTGGCGAAAAAAGTGCGAGCCAGCAAGACAGCACCAATGCCTTTACTTGCCTCAACCAATACCGCCAGTATCCCGGCCAGCTTGCCGCCATGATAAAAGGCAGCAGAGACACTAACATTACCTGTACCCAGAACAGCCAAGCGCCGTCCTGAAACTATCTGGGTGACCCAGCCAGTTAAAGGGACTCCGCCTAACATCGGGCAGAGCACCATGATTAATAAGGCTCCCCAGACTTGGATCAGTGTCATAAGTATTCAAATTACAGTCGAGGCGTAACTATGAAGCTACTATTACTACCTAAATCCTAAAGCTCAACCGTGATTTCTTACTTCAGTCTCTATACCATTGCATTGTTTTTCACCTCGGAGCACTAGCTAGAGGCTATAGAAGTTTTGGGATATGCTTTTTTACGAGCAAATACTAAAGCGTCCCCTGACTCAGGGGACGCTTTGAACTAGCAGGTGCTAGGAGATAGTTGCGGCTTAGGCGTGAATCGCAGGAGCCGTCAGAGCAACCGGAGCAACATCTCCACTGGCTAGGTCTAAGGGG
>CADCWO010000192.1 GCA_902806435.1 uncultured Synechococcales cyanobacterium
ATCGGGATTCTCTATGCAATCAGCGGCTTTAGTTCTCGGCGATTAATCTTTCAACCCGGGGAGGCTACCTATACGTCATCCAAGGAAGCTCCAGTCGAGGTCTAATCATACTTGTGTTGGATTGGCAAGCATGACACTCGACAGGTTCCTTCATGAGGCGATAGGGTAATTGGTGGGACCAATGAGGTGAAGTATGACCCGGAAAATGAAGCGACGCACGTTGCTAGCCACGGGTGCTACCGTTGCTGGCGGAGTTATCGTCGGGACCACATTGCAGCGTAGTTCAACGAGTACCCCCTCCTCACAGGTGCCCACGACCCGGGCCATGGCAGAGCGAGTATTAGGGAATACTGGCTTGCGTTTGCCGCTACTTGGCCTGGGTGGGGCTGGTCAAACCCCTTTATCGTGGGATGGGGCTGAGAAAGAGGCTATAGCACTAATCCAGCAGGCTCTGGAGCTGGGGGTGCGCTACTTCGATACTGCCGCTAGCTATGGCCCCAGTGAAGATTACCTGGGTAAAGTGCTGCCAGCCCACCGTCAGGCGGTGTTTCTTGCTAGCAAGACGGCTCAGCGAGACCGGGATGGGGCATGGCGAGAGTTGGAGCGATCGCTGAAGCGCCTGAACACCGATTCCTTAGATTTGTGGCAACTACACCACGTTGCCACTGAGCAAGACCTCAAGACAATCTTTGCTAAGAATGGCGCCATTCAGGCCCTAGAAGAGGCAAAGCAACAAAAACTAGTTCGCTTTGGTGGGATCACGGGGCACCACGAGCCGACAGTTATTGCAGAGGGACTGCGGCGCTATCCTTTTGACATGATCCTAGTCCCCCTCAATGCCGCAGACAAGCATCATCCCCGCCCCTTTGCCCCTGTCGTGCTCCCGCTAGCTCGCCAAAAAGGTGTGGGGGTTATTGCCATGAAGGTTCCTGCCTACGGGCGGCTATTCAAGCCAGGGGTATTGGAGGGAATGCACCAGGCTATGGGTTACAGTCTTTCCCTAGCCGGTGTCCACTGCTGTGTGATTGCTGCCGAAACAGTCGACCAGCTTCAGCACAATGTCAGTGTAGCCCAGGCGTTCCAACCGCTGAATCAGCAAGCAATGGTAGGAATCGAACAGCGCACCGCTGCTGCATGGGAGGACAATAATTTCTTCCGGACGTGGACTTAGATGTTAAAACAGGGTGTGGCACGCTGCACCCCAAGTAGGAAGAAGCTGACGGTACAGGTGTACCTTCTGAAGACTTAAAAGTATTGCTTAGAGATTCGAGTTCTATCAGCTCAGTGGAGGCAATCGAATGGTGCTGTGTTCAGAAGAGCTGTTAAGTCTGGAGCTATTTCAGAAGCTGTCCCAGGACCAACTCGATTGGATTTGCGATCACGCTTGCGAGATTGATCTAGCCAGTGGAGACGTACTCGTTAGGCAAGGGGAAGCGCCCCGCGGGTTCTTTGTCCTTTTAGCAGGCCGTATGAGCATCACGCGTGAAAGTGAAGGTGTCGAGATGCCAGTTGGGCAGCACAAAGCGCCTGCCTTCTTTGGCGAAATTCAAGTCCTAACAGATGAATTGATTCCTGTGACATTGCGGGCGCTGACTGACTGCCGCGTTTACGAACTATCAGGCGACGATTTCCGTGAGCTACTCCACGACTGCCGAGATTTCGAACGACTGGTATTTCAAGCTGTTCAGCAGCGGGTGCGAGGTCTAGAGTCATTCATGCAAAACCGGGAGAAGATGGCAGCTTTAGGCACTCTGGCAGCTGGACTAGCACACGAGCTGAACAATCCAGCGGCAGCGGTAGTTCGTGCCTTGCAAAATGTCACGCCAGCGTTGATTGAGCTGCAGCGGATGAACCTGGTTTACGGGCAGCACCAGGTGGAAGCAGAACATACTCAAAAATGGCTCAAGGTCCGTGATGAGGGCTACGACGCGATCATTCATGAGCGTATTGCTCCTAGTGCCTTAAGCGAGCGAGAGGAGCAACTGCTGGAATGGTTGGAAGCCTATGGGGTTGAGCAAGCCTGGAACCTAGCTGAGCCGTTAGCAGCTAGTGGAGTTGAGATCGAGACGCTAGCCCAGCTAACTGAACGGTGGCAGGACGACCCCACCGAACTGAGAGATATAGGGCTGCGTTGGCTTGCCCTGTCGTTTGAGGTTATGTCGATTATCACGAGCGGGTTACGTGGGGCTAAGCGAATTTCGGTACTGGTGCAGTCAATGAAGTCTTACGCCTATCTAGACCGCGGTGCTCAACAAATTATTGATGTCCACGATGGTTTAGAAGACACTTTGCGACTGTTTTCTTACAAGCTGAAGCAAGGAATTAAAGTCCAGCGCTTCTACGATCGCTCACTTCCAAAGATCGTGGCCTATGGCAGCGAATTGAATCAAGTTTGGACCAACCTAATTGATAACGCCATTGACGCAATTGCAGGCGCAGGGGTGATTGAATTAGCAACCTCTAGCAATGGTAATCATATTCAAGTGCAAATTACCGACTCCGGACCCGGTATTCCTCAGGAAATTCAATCGCGTATTTTTGAGCCTTTCTTTACCACCAAACCCGTTGGCAAGGGCACAGGTTTAGGCTTGGATGCCGTGCGTCGGATTGTTGAGAACCGCCATCAAGGGACGATCGCCCTCGAATCCTCTCCAGGGAAGACGAGTTTCACAGTTTGTTTACCACCCGCCCCTCCCTAAAACAGCGGTGTTGTTAACTTTAGGGGTGGTGTTGCAAAAAGTCTGGAAAATATTATCTGTAGCGTATGAGTTGTAATTTTCAACACTATAGATAGCGTTTGGAAAAGTTTTTGCAACACTACCGCCAAGACTGCTATAGCTCCAGTTATCCAAAAGCAATTAAGTAATTGCGGTTGTCTCATAATGTCTCCTCACACAAAATGCCTCCACAGCAGCAACAGTGGTGGAGGACGAAAGCCACCCTACTGTGATCTAGACTGCTCCCTACGTCAAAAGACAAGCTGTCAAACTTCTGCCGTTCATCTAGTGATACGATTGCTTCACGCGATCGGTTCTGGTGGGGGTCAGCCACCAGAGGTAACGGGGAAAGTTGGTGCAAATTCCACGCTGTCCCGCAACTGTGAAGGAGATAAGTTCTCTTAGCCAGAATGCCCGCCGATAGATTAACTTTTTTGATTCATCTGCGAGGTATGGATGACAACTCAGACTTCAGTTTCACAAGGTCAACGCTCAAGCTCACCATCTTTCAGGTTCAGCTACCTAAAGAGCAATAAGATGCCCCTACAGAAATGGCTTTTAAGCATTTTGAAGGGGGCCGGGTTAATCTGGATTGGTCTTTTAAGTGCCATCGAACCTGCTGCTGCGCATCATACCCTCGCAGGCAAGATGCCTTCCAATTTCTTTGAAGGATTCCTCTCAGGACTCGCCCATCCAGTGGTTGGCCTTGACCATCTTGCTTTCATTGTTGCTGTTGGGTTGCTCTCGGCTAGCCAGCCACGAGGCATTTTGATTTCTGTGGTTTTTCTACTAACAGCCTTAACAGGAACGGGGGTTCATTTGCTAAATAGCGATCTTCCGGGAGCTGAAATAGTCATTTCAATATCGGTCCTTGCCTTAGGTTTAATGCTGGTAGTAGGGAAGCAAGCTTCCTTCAATGTTTTAGCAGGATTAGCAGGATTGGCAGGTCTATTTCATGGTTATGCCTATGGAGAGACAATTGTTGGGGCAGAAATGACTCCGCTGGTTGCCTACCTAGCAGGGTTTACAGTCATTCAATACGCCGTTGCGATGCTGGCGGTTGGAGCTGGTAGTTTAGTCTTTAGAGCTTCCCGCAGCCCCCTTAGTCTGATGCGGATGGGTGGCTGCGTGATTAGTGTGATTGGTACTACTTTCTTGTTGAGGACCATCAGTCACTAGTTAGTGTGCCTCTGCCGTCGTAGCCCCAATCCAATCAGTCCTAGACCTAAAAGGGCTGTAATGACAATCACCGGAGTGCGCCACGGGCTGTTTAGCTGACCTGGCTGCCGGGTTATGTCGCAAAGACGATTTGAGAACAGGCAATCCTTATCAATCTCTGTTTCTTATTGGGCAATTCCAAAAAGTTGAGACACCAACTCTATTGATGCTCGCACATCACGTTTTTCAACGCCTTGAACTTGCCCTTTGCGAATCATGTTCATTGCCTCAAAACCTTTCAAGGTTCGTCGTGCCGTGTTGAACGAACCAAATCCCATTCCTGGTTTTGTCAATCGCTTGATGAATCGGTGATCTTGCTCCACGATATTGTTCAAATACTTCACTTGCCGAAGTTCTGTTGTCTCAAGTAGTTGTTTATTGGCTTTCAGGTCATCAACGGATGGCGGGTAAGCGGCGTTCTTATCCACGTTAATCACCCTCGGCATCTGAGTGTGAGAAGCACGGCTCGTCTTATGCAAGAACCGTTCTGCTGCCCGTGCATCTCGTTTGGCACTCAGCAGGAAGTCCAGGGTATTGCCGTCTGAATCGACCGCTCGATACAGATACTTCCACGCTCCCTTAACTTTGATGTAGGTTTCGTCCACTCGCTGCTGAGTCATTTGTTAGTTGCAGATGCGAGCGGATTCGCTTATCAAGTTCTGGAGCATACTTCAATACCCAGCGATTAATTGTCGAATGATCCACCTCGATGCCTCGCTCAACCATCATTTCCTCTAAATCTCGATAGCTCAATGGGTAGCGGCAGTACCAACGGACATTAAGCAAGATGAGCTCAGGCAAGAAGTGTCGCCATTTGAATAGAGATGGAGTGGACATTGGGAAAGCGGGGTTCGAGGTTTTAGGCTTTCCCACCTTACCACCCACCTGTTTTTGCGACACAACCCTCCAGCTCGCTCGGTCGCAAACCTCGAATTTCATGCCAACTACGATCATGCTAATGAAGTGGCACGAAACCTTGTCAAAACGTTGGAGCAGATGGGTGTGCGAGCTTTGAATCCATCATCAGCATTCCCGATGGAAATGGATCGCTTTCCAGGTAAGGTGTGGGTTGTTTCCCACAAACCCGTTGCTGTTGCAGCAGGATTGGGTCACATGGGCATTCATCGTAATGTAATCCATCCCAAGTTCGGCAATTTCATTGCACTCGGAACCGTTTTAATAGAGACAGAAGTAACAGATTACAACCATCCGATTGGCTACAATCCCTGCATCGAGTGCAAGTTATGCGTTGCAGCTTGTCCTGTTGGAGCAATTGGGGCAGATGGTGCTTTCAACTTCTCAGCCTGTTATACCCATAATTACCGCGAGTTCATGAGCGGATTCACAGATTGGACAGAGACAATCGCTAGCAGCAAAAGTGCCCATGATTATCGTAAAAAAGTAAGTGCTTCTGAGTCAGCTTCAATGTGGCAAAGCTTGTCTTTCAAGGCGAACTACAAAGCAGCCTATTGTATTGCCGCATGCCCAGCTGGAGAGGATGTGATTGCGCCCTTCTTGAGCGATCGCAAAGCGTTTGTTCAAGATGTAGTCCAGCCCTTGCAGGATAAGCTCGAAACAGTGTATGTGGTGCCGGGCTCGGATGCAGAAACCTATGTAGCGAAGCGCTTTCCTCATAAAACTGTGAAACGAGTCAGCAGTGGAATTCGTCCTCAATCCATCCAGGGCTTTCTGTTTGGATTGCCATTGTTATTTCAACGAAACCAGTCAGAGGGATTGAGTGCTACTTACCATTTCACATTCACAGGCTCTGAGTCTCGTCGAGCGACGGTGATCATTCAACATAAAACGGTGCAAGTTCAAGCAGGTCATGTTGGAGATGCAAATCTTTCCGTCACGGCAGATAGCGAGACTTGGCTCGGTTTTCTTGCCAAGGAACAAAACCTAGTTTGGGCGCTGTTGCGACGCAAGATTCGAATTCACGGTTCTCCTAAACTACTTCAAGCGTTTGGCAAGTGTTTTCCGGCATGAGAGGCTGTACTGGTTGATTGGATCAACAGGTTTTCACTCAGCCAACTATTTGTAGGCCTTATCAAGTTGAGGGGATGAGAAGCAGCAGTATGATCTCAAAGACTGGCTCCGCTCCATACCACTGTCTGCGAATGTATTATCGTCACCGCTTCCCAACTGAGATTATCAGTTATCTGATATCTTTCACCTCGTATTCGGAAGCTCAACCCTAGCTCTAGAGCCTCTTTGCGCCAAGGTTCCAGCGCTTTGAGGAGAGAGTAGATGACAACGTGCGGGATCAGAAGACGAACCATACTTTGCGCTGCGACAGCCCAATCTACCTCCTCAGTAATCTGTTGCATCATTAGCCCACACAGGGCTAGAACAAAAGCAACCAGTGCTAGAACCAGCCAGCGATAGACGCCTAAGGGAGAAGACTGGCCAAAGCGATGCAAGCCAAAGCGGTGCTTTGCGACCTTGAAAAATCTTTCAATCGCCTATCTTCTGCAGCAGGTGTTTAAATGACTAAATTTATAAACTTAGTCATTTAAAGAATTTCTCGCTTGCTACCTTGTGTAGGAATTGAGTCAGAAAGGGCAGAGGCTGAGAGTTTAAGCCGTTTGACGTAATTTATAAATTACGTCATTTTGTCCTCTTGTAATTTATACACGCTGTACAGTATAAAGTATGTAATTTGCACAGTAATAAAGTTGGTTAGTTATTTGTAATGACCTTAACCAAAGAAGAAATTTGCACCTTTATCAGGTGAGGAGTTCAACCAATGTTTACAATTGCCAGTGAGTCTCTAGCAGGGGGGATGGGTAAAACGACCGTTGCCCTGCTGACAGCTCGCCTGCTAGCAAAGCAAGGCTATTCGGTCCTGCTGGTGGATGCCGATCCCCAGAGCAGCCTGACTACCTTCTGTGGTCATCAGGTGCAAAAAAACCACCCCACGATGCTGGAGATATTGCGAGGGGAAGTTCAGGCCGCCGATGGCATTTACGCAACGGACTTTGCAAATCTTTTTCTTATCCCTTCAGACGGTGGCCTGGATAGTGTTCAGGACTTTCTGGCCTCATCAGGATGTGGAGCCTACATGCTCAGAAATCAGCTTGAGCCGCTGGCAGAAACTTTCAGCTTTTGCGTGGTAGACTCACCACCCCAGCGGTCGCAGTTATGTCTGACGACAATTGGTGCTTCAGACGCTCTAGTTCTGCCAATGGAGGCAACACTCAAAGGCTATGCTTCCCTGGACCGCACCCTGGAACTGCTGGATCTGCTTAAGAGGACCAAAGTGTTCAGAGGGGAGTTATTAGGGATATTGCCGTTCCGGGACAAGTGGGTGGGCAATAACCGCACCAAGCAAAGCCGTCGCAATATTGAAGCGATGGCTGAACTAATTGGAAAAAGCAATATGCTGCCGTCCATTCGGGAGTCTGAGCAGTTCAAGGAAGCCATCAACCAGAAGCTTACTCCTTCTGAGTTGGGATACCAGGACCTAGAATATCCTTTTGAAGTCCTGATAAACAAGCTGTTAAACATGGTTGGTGTAAGCCACGCTGTAGATACTACCCTTGTAGGAGCCAGTTAGAATGCCAGGCGATTTGTTAGACAATCTAAAAAATAGGGGCCATCGGGTACTGGTTCCTGAGCGCCGTGACCCACTGATTCCATTTGAAGTGGCTGATGAAGCGGTAGCAAACCTGCCATCAAACTCAACTGGAGCCGTGCAGAAGCCGACAGCTAATAGAAACAGGCTTGGCACGCCGCCAATGACTAATTACCCCGGTGAGCTTAGAAGGTTGACGGTTCGCATTGATGAGGAAATTGGCTTCAAGCTGGACGAGATCTGCTCCAGGCAGAAGCTAACTCCTGAGACACTTGTTGAAGCGCTTTTAGAACAGTGCGAAGCTCGTCCGGAGCTTATGAGCAGTGTAATTGAGGAAGCTAAACGGCGGTACAAACTACGCAAAGGGGCTGGAGTCAAAAAACGGGCGATCGCTATGCAGAAGTATGGTTAGGGGTTCTTTATCAGACAGTCGATTGTTTAGTTTATGAAAGAGTAAATGACTAAATTCATAAATGACGTAATTTATAAAATAAGTTTTAGTATAGTTTTTCAATAGGTTTGTGAGCCAGGCAGTGGCTTGGAACGCTTCGATGTCAATTCAGCGTTATTACACGAGAAACTCACTGTACCTAAGAGAACTAGTTGAGGCTCATCAGCAAGCTTCTTCTTGTGCGCTGGCCTGGATGACCTGGGAGGACGGGACAGATATCCAACGGGGTGTCCGTCCACTTATTGTGCTGCAATCCGTGTTGTACAAAGAGACCGCAGCGACTTCCAGAGCATCGTGTCTTGGTAATCTTCGATACCGGCGGATATGTACTCCAAAAGGGTTCTAGAGCATACGACAATTAGACGATTCTGTGCACTTCACCAGCTCCAACTGGTAGGCTACCTTGCCAACACGCTGTTGCTCAACCACTTCCCGACCTGACCTAGTAGGAACTTCTAGCAGGTCTTGCTGGGCTTCTTCCTCCGCAATAACTGTGCCAAGCCAGGTATAAAGGGCCTTCTTTGCTCTTAGGGGAAGGTTGAGGATGTGATCGCAGATGTCCCGCTTGGGTGGCTCAAGGGTCAGTATTATATCTTATGTAACAAGTATGCACCTATCTTACCTCTGGTTGTTACATAAGACATTAGTAGATGCTTGCTTCAGTAGGGAGATAGGCTTAGCATCTTTGTTAAGGTTTGCTATTAGTGCCATGCCCTACTCCCTCTCAGCCACTAAGCTCCAGAACTACCATCGCTGCCCGCAAGCCTACTACTTCAGGTACGAGCGGGGGATGAGTGGCCCTGTTTCCTTTGGCTCTGCTTCTTTAGGCACCGCCCTTCATCAAGCGCTGGCAACCATCTACTATGACTGGCACTATCAAGCTCCCTTGCCTCAGTTGGCGTGGCTTGAGTTCTGCTGGCACCAGCACAATGCCAAGCTCAGCCCCGCTCAACAGGCAGAAGGGTGGGAGATTCTCTGCAACTATTGGCAGCGTTACATCAGCACTCAGCTTGTCATGAGGCGACCTCTAGCGGTAGAAGGCAAGCTGCAGGGCTCTCTTGAGGTTGAGAATGTAGAGTTTGTGCTCGCTGGCAGATATGACAGGCTGGATTGGCTCGATGACGGGGTGGAGCTGATTGACTACAAATCTGCCAAACAGGTTGCCCTGCCTGAGCCCGCTGAAATTGACCTGCAACTAGGCTTGTACTACCTAGCCTTAGAACAGGTTTACCAGCAAAGCCTGAGCCGCTTGAGCTTCATCTATCTGAGAACTAGGGAACGCATCAGCTTTGAGGTCACTCCTGAACTGAAGGGACAACTGAAAGACACGATTGGGGAGCTGGCCCTGAGCCTGCGGGCTGATGCGCAGTGGGAACCAGCACCTGGGGAACAGTGTAATCCCTGTGGCTACAAGCGCTATTGTCCCGCTATGGCGGATAAGCCTGAGCAATTACCGGAAACAGCTAAACCCGCTTCCCAAGTCCAGTTAGTGCTGAGTTTGTGAAACCCGCTTCATTTCCACGATTGAAGTTGTTGATGGCAAAGAATATAGAACCTATTTGGGATCTATGCTGGTGAGCTAAGATGAGCAATATAGCCCTATGCATACACGTTAGGACAGTTTTTGAAAGCGGCATCGACACAATCTCGGAAGCTATCAAATTCATCCCATCGTTGCCGCATCCAATTCTTGAGCCCAAACCACCAATGCTCA
>CADCWO010000193.1 GCA_902806435.1 uncultured Synechococcales cyanobacterium
GCATTGTAAAGCCGATGATGGGGTTCAGAACATTCAACAGTACGAGACGCACTTTGCGTGGGATCGAAGCGATGAATATGATTAGAAAAGGACAACTGCAGGGCATTGTGGCAGGGAGTAGTGTGTCTCAAGCCAGGTTTATTGAAGCCCTCTTTGGAATTGTTGCTTAATGTGATGTAAACGATATGAATCATTCGTTAACAGAAAATCTTTGCGACACAACCTCCTATGGTCGCCATGTTTGGGTTTACGATTTGGTAACAACCAGCAATGCACGCTCGAAAGGTTACGGTCGTCACCTGCTTGCGTTTGTTGAGGAGTTTGCTCATCAAAAGAATTGCAAAGTTGTCGCTCTCTCATCTGGTCTGGAACGCACCGTTGCTCATCGCTTTTACGAAAAGCACATGAACTATGAAAAACCAAGTTATGTGTTCAAGAAAAGCCTCTAGAAGGCAACCAACAGCAGTACAACAAGTCGCTGCACCGGAACGCCCCCAAATGGTTAATTAAGATGCAAAAGGTGTCTGCGTCCGGTGAGCTTGAACGTTAGGAATCGCCAATGAATGAGTTCTTCCTTTCCGCACTCTCATTCGGATTGGCTGCGGGTCTCAAACCGGGGCCGCTCGGTGTAATTGTGATTCAGCAGGCCTTGTCGAGAGGGCTTCTCGCCGGAGTCCGGGCAAGCCTTGCTCCATTGATTACCGATGGCCCAATCATCATCGCTGCACTTTGGTTTCTCTCGCAGTTCAAGAGCATCGACCTATTTGCGGCTGCCCTCAGTTTGGCTGGAGGGGCCTATCTGCTTTGGCTATCCACAAAGATGTTTCGCATCAACGGAATTTCGTTAGCCGGAAAGCTCGAATCACAAAGCTCCCTTGCGACAGCAGTGAAGGTGAACCTTCTCAACCCGGGTCCCTATCTCTTTTGGTTCACTGTTGGCGGGAACTACATCATTCGCGGCTCTACCGCTGAGAGCCTTGTTTTCGTAGTCACGGCTATTGGAACTCTGATCGCTTCTAAGATTGCTGTTGCCGTTCTTGCCGTACGCTTCTTCCCGTCCTTGGAGAGCCGTGGCTACCTCCTAACGATGAAGCTCCTTGCTGCCACTTTGGTGTGGTTTGGCCTCGTGTCCATTGTGAGGGCGGCTGAACTTGGCTTTCACTATGCCCACGATTTCTAACCCTTCGTTGCAACGGACAGCCAAAAAGCGTAGCTTTTTGGCTGCCGCTGAACTCAAACGTTAGGCCTTTTTACAGCAGTTATTGTTTGAGTAAGCCCCAGTTTGGTAGCCTAGTACTACAGTTGTAGATAGTTCAGGGACAGATTTAGGCGGCGTTTGTAGTGATGAAACTTGGCAATTGCTTGATGTCGTCGTCGCCAATAAGACCAATCCAGAATATAAGAGGGAGAGGGTATCCATTGCCAAAATAATCTCCACAACAGACGACGGACTTCAGGAACACTTAAAGGCAGCAAAGACCACGCTGGCGCTTGAACTGTTGCAGCGAGTTGTTGCTTTGGGCTAGGGTCTCCTGTTTTTTAAGAAACTCTCGCTCACCCATAGCACGAGTGACTGTTAAGAGGGCGTGAGCCAGTAATGCTAGGGTGATATGACGATACCACCCAGACCATGAGCGCACTTCGTAATGGTCAAGCCCCACCTCACCCTTTGCGGTTTCAAAACTTGTTTCGATTGTCCAACGAGTGCCAGCAACACTTACCATTTCTTCTAAAGTTGTGCCGCTCGGTGCGAAAGCAACATAGTAAGCCCGATCTGTTTGATCCGTGAGAGAGCGGCGGACTAATACCCATCGTTCCCACTTAGGTGCATGAGGGCAGTTAAATCTAGCTCTGGCCCAATCGTATTCCCGTGGTCCTTTGGAGCCTTCGCCACAACTTAGGCGTACCCACGCTGCTTCGGGAACTGTCGCCACCAGTTCTTCAACTTTGTGCATTTCAAGGTTGGTCCAAATCGGTTCAGCTGTAGATACTGCCATTACGTAAGCTTG
Organism: uncultured Synechococcales cyanobacterium; assembly: GCA_902806435.1. Taxonomy (GTDB): domain Bacteria; phylum Cyanobacteriota; class Cyanobacteriia; order Thermosynechococcales; family Thermosynechococcaceae; genus CADCWO01. The sequence goes on from CADCWO010000193.1 coordinate 2,010, forward strand.
TTGCTGTTCTTCCAACCACAAGCGCAACCTTCGGTCGCTGCCATAAACTTCATCTGCTGTCACCCAAGCAACTGGCACTTCTGCATTAAATGCTCGCTCTAACATTTCCCGAGCCAGCTGAGGCTTAGTGGCAAATTTCACTTCTTCCGGTACTCCGGCACAGCGGCAGCGCTCACTGTCATCTGTCCAACTTTTAGGCAGGTATAACTCTCGGTCAATGAAGGTATAGCCCTGTGGACTGGCATAGCCGACAAACACACCAATCTGACAGTTTTCAATTCTCCCTGCTGTGCCGCTATATTGACGTTGCACTCCTACTGATTTCGTCCCTTTTTTGAGAAAACCCGTTTCATCAATGACTAACACAGCTTGTGAATGCCCTAAGTGCTCTATGACATACTTTCTCAGCTCATCTCTTACTGCATCAGCGTTCCACTGCGCTCGACCCAACAGATTTTGAATCCCGTAGGGAGTTTGATTCCCCACCTGTTCTGCCAACTGCCATCCATTCTTGCGTTCAACTGGGCTGAGTAGTCCTACCAGGTAATCTCTTGCTCGCGCTCTTGCTTCGCTGCGAGCAAAATGAGGACTAATACGTTCAACGAGAGCATCAAATTCATTAGCCCAGTTCCTAACTTCATCAACTTGTGTTGATACCGGTGGGACATCTAAGCCTTGTTGATACATCACAGCAATGGCATCACACTTTGTTTGTTAGAATTGCTCCTATTCTGACAAATATTTACAACTGTAGTACTAGAACAGGTCTTAAAAGAGGTGCTGCGGTGTATTGCGCCTGTAGGCGGCGGGTTCCGGCAGGTATTGAAGCCCTGTGAGGTTGGCGGGTTCCTCATTCCCAAAGGCTGGAGCGTGCTCTATGAGATCAGCCTGACTCACCAGGACAGTGAGATTTTTCCGGCTCCTGAGCAGTTTGACCCGGAGCGCTTCAGCCCAGAGCGATTGGAGGATAAGGTGAAGCCCTTTAGCCATGTGCCCTTCGGCGGCGGGCTACGGGAGTGTCTGGGCAAGGAGTTTGCCCGCCTAGAGATGAAACTGTTTACCGCCAAACTTCTGCAGGGATATGACTGGAGCCTATTGCCCCAGGATTTAACACTGGTGACGGTGCCAACCCCTCATCCTAAAGATGGCTTGAAGGTTCGGTTTTATCGTGAGCCGCTCTAGGCTGATATTGTAAAGGGACTTTTTATCTGTCGCGCGGTTGCCAAATTAATGTCATTAAGGGTGGGAAGCCCGTCTCTGTTACCGATTAGCTTCGTGCCCATAGGAGGAACGCGCAAACTGCATCAACCTATCTCACTGAAAGAATGCAGTGACCAGACTAACTTTGTCAAGTTGAAATACTCTCTATGCTCCTCCAGCTTCTACCTCAGATACCCTCTGAGAGTATCACCATCAGGCTGAAGCTATTCCACTAGGCAATTGCCGGTTGTACTTTAAAAATTTGAAGAAATATAAAGTCTCCTCTATTGCTCCTGAGTTTAAGCATCCACGTCATTCATGTCGCACCTCAGGTGCGAAAGATTTTGCCTGTGAAGTTCAGTTGGGCTTGAACATCTCTCTTTAGTACTCCTATCACTTGTCCCTTGTGTAGCATGTTCATCATTTCGTAGCCCTTGATGGTCCTTCTAGCTGCGTTGAAGGACTTGAACTCCAATCCTGGCTTGCTCAGTCGCTGGAGTAATCGATGGCCCTGTTCAATCATCCAGTGCGCGCAGCGAAAGATGATCAAGGGGAGATAGTGCCACCATTTGAACAAGCTACAGCGAGACAATAGGAAAACATGGCGGTGGCAGAGGGTAGGACACTTTCCATTGGTTCAGTATCTCAGGAGATGAGCACCTGTTTCATGTGACAGTGGCCGTTGGTATGACCTAGCTATTGAGGCATTAGTTGCTGCACACGCTGTGGTTCCTCTCCTAGCCACTGTGGATTCTGGGCAGTGCTGTCAAAGATCGAGGTGGTCTTAAATGGCTCAAACTCACCAGATGATGCCGCCTGCGCAGTTTTCGAGAGCAATTGCGTAATCTGCTGGTCACTGATCGGACGAAACGTTCTCGCTGCTTCAAAGGCTTGGTCAAGAACTTCCATGCTGTCGATCCCCGTGATGACGACTGATGTGGGCAGATTAAGCGCGTAATGCAGGCACTCAAGGGCAGTCACTGTGTTCGACTTCAGGAGAATCCCGTTCGCCATGCTCTTCATGCCGAGGATGCCAATGTTATGCCTGACTAGTTCTGGCATAACTAACTTCTCGAAGCTGCGGTAGTGAGCATCCATTACGTTGAGTGGCATCTGCACTGCATCAAACTTGAACCCATGAGCCGCCGCGACTTCGAGCATGTGCAAATGAACCTGCGGGTCCTTATGCCCTGTAAAGCCGATGTAGCGCAGTTTACCAGCTTCACGGGCTTCTACAAGGGCAGCATTGGCTCCTCCTTCGGCAAAAATGCGATGGGGGTCTTCATGGCGCAGAATCTCATGATGCTGGACTAGGTCGATGCAGTCGACTTGCAGCCGCCGGAGTGATTCTTCCAGTTGGCTCATTGCTAGCTTTTTCGAGCGGCCGTCGATTTTAGTCATCAGGAATGCTTTGTCGCGGTAGCCACCTTGGAGGGCTTTGCCCATCCGAGTCTCGCTGGTACCGTTGTTGTAATCCCAGGAGTTATCCATGAAGTTGATGCCACGATCAATTGCCGTGCGAACAATGCGGATGCTCAGTTGCTCATCAACGGCGCTCAGCCCAAGGTGCCAGCCTCCAACTCCGATTGCTGAGACTTTCTCTCCTGTACTGCCGAGGACTCGAGAAGGCATTTCATGTTGCGATGGACGTTCTGGCATAGTTTTTCTGCTTATAGCGACTAGGGTTTTATGCTAGGACGATATGCCAGATATAACATCACCTCAAGAGGAGACTATTGCCGTTTCAGCAGAAGGAGCAACAGATTGTCGGTGCCGCTGCTCCGGGGCTAGCGACTCTACCCACCCTCAGAGGTTGAGGATCATCGTCTTGTGGCCCACTAGCTCTGCGATCTAGCTACAAATTCACTAAGGAGCTGTCCTAGTTTTGCAATAACTTTTGAAATGGCACGATAAAGATATTGCTTTTGACCTGAGTACCATGAACCCTGACGATTCTCAGCTATCATTCCTGCCCCAACCCAACCAGTACTCAAGCTGGCGCAAGCGCCGCCTTGAGCCACAGCTTGAACTGAGTGTAGAGCGCTTGCAGCAGTGGAAGCAACAGATTGCTGATTACCAGAGACAAGTCAAAATGGCCCCCTCAACTCAAGGCAACTTGTTCACTCTTCCCAGCAATCACACAGACCCAGAGCTGATTGACCCCTTCAGCCTAACGCCCTCTAGTTTCCAGTTTTATACCTGGCCGAACAGCCGCCATGCGGATGAGCCGGTCATCTACTTTGTCTTTGATGATCAAGTTCCGCTGCTTTTATACATCGGGCAAGCCGTTAAAGCACATCAACGCTGGGCAGGGGTGCATGACTGTAAGGAGTACGTGGATAACTACATCTGTGCCAACTATCAGCATCAGCAAAAGACAGCCGTTTGCACAGCTTTTTGGTGGAATACTCCTAGAGCGTTCAAGCCCCGGTTGCAACTAGAAGCCAAGTTGATTGCCAAGTGGCGCTCTCCCTTCAACAAGGAGAATCGCAAATACTGGCCAACCCCTTTCACCCAGAAGTGATGGAGGAAGTTTTTGATTTAAGCACGCAACTGCACGGTTTACTAGTACACGTGTACTATGCTTTGTTGGAAGTATATGCTGCAGGGAGCGCACAGGAGAAAATGCTGGTAAACAGGTTATGCACAGAAGTTAGGCCATGACGCCGAAAAAGCCGGTCGTTCACTATTGAACCTGGCCCCTCCACCGTCGGAGGTGTTGGCTTACACTCGAAACCCACAGGAGCCGTGTTTGTGAACACGAATCGCTTCCAGGATGAACCACAATACTACAGTTCCAGCACGGTGGATCTACCTGTTGCCACTAGTGATACTGCTGAGCTTCTGGGGTATGCGCTGCGGGCAACCGAAGCTATCTTTCGCGCTGGATATTGCGATAAGAAGGCTGGAGTACTGCTGAGTGAACTGGTCCCGGCTCAGGTTGTGCAAGCTAATTTTTTTGATCAAAGAGAGCGAGATCGCTCTGAACAACTGGTGCGGGTGGTGGACCAGATGAATACTCAGATGGGAGCCGGAACGCTGAAGTTTGCAGCAGCAGGGCTTCAGCAGCGGTGGAAGCTGAGGGCTGAGCGCCGTTCCCCCGGTTTACCACTTGCTGGAGCGAGTTGCCTATCGTGAAAGCATGAGCCAATCGATTTGAAGGAGAAAAGAAACATGTGTGGACGATACACGCTAAGCCAGTCAGCAGAAGTGGCTCTGTTGCAAAAACTGGGGGTCAGAGGTGATAGGGTAGGGAACCTGTCTGTTTAACTCTCTGTTCCATGCCAGAATCTAGCCTGTTTAAGTGGCGTCATTACCAGCCCGCTATCATCCTTTGCTGTGTGCGCTGGTACTTGAGTTATCCCTTGAGTTACCGGCAGGTAGAGGAACTGATCATAGAACGCGGTTTACCCGTGGATCACAGCACGGTGTTTCGGTGGGTGCAGCATTACAGCCCGGAACTGGACAAGCGTTGCCGCCGCTACCTGCGTCCTACCAACGACTCCTGGAGAGTGGACGAAACCTACATCAAAATCAAAGGGCAGTGGAGATACCTTTACCGGGCTGTGGATTCAGCAGGCAATACCCTCGACTTCTTGCTGACTGCTAAGCGAGATGCCAAGGCGGCCAAACGGTTTTTCTACAAGACGCTGAAGGCCACTCACAACCAGCAGCCACGGGTAGTGACGGTTGATAAAAACCCAGCTTACCCTAAAGCAATCGCTGAACTCAAAGCTAAGCAAGCGTTACCCCAGAGCGTTGAGTTGCGCCAGCGTCCGTACCTCAACAACATTGTCGAGCAGGACCATCGGTTTATCAAGCGACTAGTCAAGCCGGGGATGGGGTTTGGGGCATTCAACACAGCAAGGCGAACCATCAGAGGATACGAAACAATGCACATGCTCAGGAAGGGACAGATTCAGGGAGTGGCTAGAGGAGCTGTTCTAAAACGGGTCAAATTCATTGAGCAAGTCTTTGGGGTAGCTGCCTAAAGTGTCATTTTCCAAGAGGTTTTGTAACCTCAACAGATTTTTGCAACACAACCCACCCGCTCCCGATACAGGTGCAACACTGCTGCCGGGGCTGGTGGAGATGGAATATTTAGCAATTGTTGAATCTGAGCTTGACGCTCCCTGCGACGTTGCGGGTTGACCACATTCCGATAGCGGTAGTAGTTGCGCCTGCGGTGGCAGACCTTGGCATTCCAGCAGTTATCCCCTTGCGGACCGTGCTTGGCCTGAGCTTCAGCACCTGAAAGCTTGCTGCATAAGCGGCACTTTTCCTTCTGGGGACGGGGCATAAGAACGAGATTTTATTGACGCTGCCATTGTACCAGGCTTGTTAGCGTAAGCTTAGCGTAAGTCAGAGAATGTTTCGTTATCAGACATCAACATCCCCTATACTGAGACTGTAATCTTGGACAAGGTGGTAGCAAGCTGCCAAGGACGGTTGGGAAAAGGCCCATGACTGCCGTTATCCTCAATCTTGAGCCCATGTTTCAGCTCACTGATGATGCCTTTAGTAAACTCTGTCAGGCCAATCCAGAGGTCAAATTTGAGCGCACTGCTAAGGGAGAGCTGATTGTCATGCCACCGACTGGCGGAGATACTGGCAAACGAAATTCAGAGCTAACCTTTCAGCTCCAAGCTTGGAACCGTAAAACTCAGCTAGGGGTAACATTTGACTCTAGTACGTTGTTCCAGCTCCCCAACGGAGCCCGTCGTTCTCCAGATGCTGCCTGGATACCTCTGGAGCGCTGGGAGTCGCTCACCCCTGAAGACCAAGAAACCTTCCCACCTCTGTGCCCTAACTTTGTCGTTGAATTACGCTCTCCCAGTGACAGCTTGAAGTCGCTCCAGGACAAGATGCAGGAGTACCTGGACAATGGCACCAGTTTAGGATGGCTGCTTGATCCCAAAGGCAAACAGGTTGAGATTTACCGTCCAGGCCAGCAGAAGCAGGTCGAGCTTGCTCCCACCAGTTTGTCTGGAGAAACCGTGCTGCCGGGGTTTGTATTGGACCTCGAAGGCATCCTTTAGCCAAAAGTTTTATCCATGCGCGACCCCCAAGCCCTACCTTCAGTTCGCTTAATTCAGCTTGAGTCCGCTCTTGGAGGGCAGATCCCTACTTCAGCGAAGGATTTGCGATCGCTGAGGGTCGAAGAATTCTTGCAGGCGCGATCGCTTTCCCTTAACAGCCAGAAAGTCTATCGCCGTGAGTTAGCCCGCTTTCTGAACTGGACAGACCGCCCTCTTGGGGAAATTACTCCTCGTCAAATTGTCCAGTTTAAAGTCCATCTAAGGGAGCAGAGACTAGCGGTGGCCTCCATCAACCGAGCACTAGCTGCCCTCAAGAGCTTTTTCAAGTGGCTGTCTCAGGCATATCCAACCTTGGTGGAGAGGAATCCTGCCCCTTCAGTATCCTTAGAAAAGCTGCCGCTACCGCCCCCAAGAGACTTATCTCCTCAAGAGCTAGGAGCACTCTACGAGGCACTGGCCTATCGAGGCGAAACCCAAGTGCGCGATACGGCTGTGTTGTCAATGCTCGGTCATGGCTTGCGAGCCAGCGAGGTCTGTAGTCTCAATGTAGAAGACTACGATGGGGTTCGCTTGACCATCCGGCAGGCGAAGGATGACAGCACTGGAACGGTGCCTTTAGCTGAGGCAGCCCGAAGCGATCTAGACCACTATCTAAGTTGGCGGCAGGAGCAAGGGGAACTGCTGCAGCCCCACCTCCCGCTGTTTGTGACGCAGGGACATCGGAATCCCGGAGAACGTTTAGGCTACAAGGGGTTGTACTATATCATCAAAGATTTGGGAGCGATTGCAGGCATTGACCAGCTCACGCCTCACCGCTTGCGGCATACCTATGCGACAGGGCTACTCCTAAGGGGAATGGATAGCCTGCACGCTCGAACATTGACGCGCCACAAGTCTGAAGTGACCTTCCAACGCTACGCTAAGCGGGCCAAAGCAGCGGCAGCAGAGCAGGCTTTTTATGCGGCAATTGGAGAAGAGGCACCGGCAGCCAACTGATGGTTTCCTCATCTCAGCAATCTTGCGCCTCGACACAGAAGCTAGCACTGACATCTCCAACGGCTACGCACACCTATGCTACTAAACTGATAAGAGCTGTCGTAGAACCACATCATTACGTCTGTGAGCGAATACAGCCTCTAGAGATTTTTGCTGAGTCGAACCCATCTCTCGTACTCTCCATTGATGCTAAATATCTTCTAGTACTGGTTAGTGCTCTGGTAGATGAGCCTACTTAAGTCGGTTCTCGGCTGGGGTTTTGTAGCCTCGCTTAAGCTGTCCTTGCACTACAGCCGCTTGCTAGCGAACCATAGCGCCGTATCTGGGTACGTGCTACTTGCAGCATGTCTGGCTACTGTCGAGAGGTAGGAGTTGGATTAAGTAAAAAAGCTAACTAGCTATAGTCAAA
>CADCWO010000194.1 GCA_902806435.1 uncultured Synechococcales cyanobacterium
GCAATGGCACTTATCACTAGCATTGAATCTAGAGGACAACGGGGTAGCTACCTGGTCGAGCGTTTTAAGTTTAATTAGATCCTTCTACTTATCATTTGTGAACTAACTTCAACTCTAAGCGAGTATTGCGCGAAGACCAACTAGCCAGCATTAGCTTACGAAAGAGAACTGCCACGCTAAGCTCGCTTTAAAACAAGGACACCCATCATCCCGCCAGCGATCGCATAATGAGTAGCCTCCCTAAATCCGGCCTGATGTCCCAACTTAACTTGTTCCGGTCCAGGGGGAAACCTCTCCAGGCTAGGCCCCAAGTAAGCATACTCTTGCGTCAAACCGAAATGAGCAGCTGCGGGGACCACCAGCGTTTTAAGATACCACTGCTGAAAAGTTTGCATCCAAGGATTTTGAGGCTGATGAAAATCTAAAATTGCCGCCTTGCAACCGGGTTTGAGCACTCGGTAGATTTCTCGCAAGCAAGCAGGAATATCAGTTACATTACGCAGACCATACCCCATGGTAATTGCATCAAAAGTCTGATCAGCAAAGGGTAAATCCAAGGCATCTGCTTCTAGCCAAGCAATCACACAATTACGGCTACTGGTCTGAGATCGTTGCTCGGCTACTGCTAGCTGGGCTGATGAAAAATCTACCCCATAAACGTGACCTGTTGAACCCACTACCTGAGCTAGCATCAGGGCTAGGTCACCACTGCCACAACATAGGTCTAGACAAGTACCACCTCGGGGCGGATGGCTCCACTTCACTGCCATCTGCTTCCAAATCCGATGCTGGCCTAAGCTTAGCCAATTATTGAGTTGATCGTAAACAGGTGCAATCCGGTCAAATAAAAGACGAATTTGCTCAGAGTCTGAAGGCACTAGTCTAATAAAGTATCTAGATTTAAAGAATTTAAAGGCTCGCACCAAGATCTTCCCAGAAAGATCTTTGATCCACAGGCCCAAAAAGGCTGATATTTGTCTCATCTTGGTTGGGCTGAACTTCCCCAACAATTCCAGAACCACTATCCAAAGGGAGTTGATACCGGACTGCATCCGTCATATATCCCATATACCCTTCCATCAGGAAGTAGACGACTATTAGCCCAGCAGCAGAGATAGCAACCAAAGTCCCCGCCAGCATAAACGAAAACTCACGATGGTTAACAGCCGCTTGCATTAGCTGCAGAGACCACATCACTAGAGCAGTTACAAGAATTAGAAGAATAAGCATATGTTTACATATTTTAACAATAAAAACTTTGCCGCAACGAGCAAAGCAACAATTTTTGGTAAAACTAAAAAAAGTAACTCTTAGGGTAGACGCACGGGAACCCGATGAGCTGACAAATGATTTTTAATTTGACTAATTGTTAGTTGCCCATAATGCAGTAGGGAAGCTAGTAGGGCAGCTTCAGCCTTGCCAGTTGTCAGCACCGATTGAATATGCTCACAGTTACCCGCTCCGCCAGAAGCAACGACGGGAATCTGTACCATTTCTGCAATCTGACGAGTCAGTTCTAAGTCGTACCCTGCCTGTGTACCATCGGCATCCATACTGGTAATGAGGAGTTCTCCGGCTCCCCGCTGCTCCACTTCCGCAGCCCAGGCAATTGCATCAAGCCCAGTGTTTTCGCGTCCACCTCGCACGAATACATCCCAACCAGGGTTAGCTGGATCATCCCGGCGACGCGCATCAATAGCCACAACAATGCACTGACTGCCAAAGCGATCGCTGGCCTGGTTGACCAAACTGGGATTTCGCACCGCCCCCGAATTAATGCTGACTTTATCTGCTCCGGCTCTTAAAAGATCTTTAATCGTTATCAAGTCCTGGATTCCGCCCCCTACTGTTAAGGGAATAAAGACTTGCTCAGCAGTCTGGTAGACCACATCAAAGATAATGCCCCGGTCTTCATGGGTAGCAGTGATATCTAAAAACACTAACTCATCCGCACCGGCCTGGTTATAGGCTTGAGCCAGCGCCACCGGATCACCAGCATCCTGCAGATTAACAAAGTTAATGCCTTTGACTACTCGCCCTGCTTTGACATCCAGGCAGGGTAAAATTCGCTTTGCCAGCATGGGCGCCTGCTAGAGGATTTTCTATTCAGTCACGTTAAAGGTTAGCACTTTTACTGGCTGGACGCTGAAATCCTAGTTGACAGAACCAAAGCAAACGCCTAAAAACCAACAAGCTAGAATTTTGAATAAGCATTGTCCTAAGCTGTTCCTGGCATTTGGTAGCAAGGCTCAGTTGAGTGAAGTTATCCTATCCCAGTAGATTAAGAACAATCTGAAGTGAAACTACTGATGTTTTGAAAATGTGATTTTTAGTCAAGGCGACAAGCATCTTTGTTAGATGAAGCATTCAGGACCGGATGTAATATCTCGAAACGCCACAAACTATTGCATGGTTCAATCCAGCTGATCCAACTAACTTCAGATTTAGGGCTAGCTAAACTTAAAGTTCTTTTAGAGTAAGCCTTACGTATTTAATTGCTAAAGTACAGCAGGCACTGCAAGAGGTGCTGTAAAGTTACAAATATGTATGATGATGATGACCTCTCTTTACTAAATACTGAAACAACTTTAGAGAGTCCTCTAGATCAGCTGGCACCTGTTGACGCAGACTCAGCGGCTGCACCTGATCTAGAGGAAATGTTGGCTTTATTAAATTCCTCTGATGTGGCGCAGCGGATGCTGGCTGCACGAGCTTTTTGTGAACTTCAAGATGAGCGTGCTACCCCGTACCTAATCGAACTACTGCACGATGCCTGCCCGTTAGTGCGAGTGAGTGCCGCCTATGCCTTGGGACGCAACCCTGATTCGTCTGCTGTAGAACCCTTGATCGGGCAACTCAACCAGGATTGGAATGGTTATGTCCGCAAAGGAGTAGTCTGGGCGTTGGGCAACTGCCGCGATCGCCGCTCCTTAGAACCTCTGATTGATGCCGTTAAAACTGATATTTCTGCTGTGCGTCTGTGGGCCGCTAGTTCACTAGGCCAGATGGCAGAAGTTAACTTGGAAGCAGCCGAAGCTGCGATGGCACCTTTGATTGAAGCCCTAAGTCAAGACCCGGTAGCAGCAGTTCGTAGTAATTGTGCCTGGGCTTTGGGACAGTTAGCCCGCGAGATCCCACTGAATAACCTTTACACTAGAGCTGTCAATGCTTTAATCGCTGCCCTTACTGATCTAGACATGGGCGTGCAGGAAGATGCCAAATCAGCTCTTTTAAGGCTAGGAGATCCCAAAGGTCTGCAAGTGATCGAAGAGTCAGAGTTAGAAGGATTGATCTAGCGAATTTTGAGGATATTCCAGCTGGGGACAAGTACCTTCAGTATTTGCTAACCGGCGCGGAAAAATCAAAAAAGGGACACACTGAGAGTGTGCCCCTAGCTTGAGGAAAAAAGCTCAGAAATTTCTTGATTAAGGAGCTAGGGCATTACCCCTTAGCAAGCTGCCTAAGGTTTTTGCTGTAATTTTCAGTTGAGTAAGCGGGTTGGCAGGGACTACCGTTTTGTAAAGGTAGCTGTCGAAGGTAAGTTTTTGTACATCCTGGTCGGCGCACATTTCTACAAATGCTTCGCGTGCCGCATCGGAGCGATAGAAAACTCTTTGCAGAATATCTAACACTTTGTACGTCATGCCGTACTTCTTATCCCAACGCTTCAGGTACACTTTGAGATCAGCTTCTGTGGGAACCCGTGTCCCGTTTTGAGAATATTCAACAATCGCCTCCGCACACATGCGGGCTGATTTGGCCGCAAAGTAAATGCCTTCGCCAGAAGACTTGGTAACGGTACCAGCAGCATCACCCACCAAGGCAACGCGACCGACAACCCGCCGTGGACGGGGATGCTCTGGAATTGGGTGGGCTTCCACCTTGATAATTTTTCCACCCCGGAGCCGGGCGGCCGCTCGGCTCCGAATTCCTGCTTGCAGTTTGCGGATATCTGCCTTGTTAACCTGCATTGTACCCGTACCTACAGCCACATGGTCGTATTTGGGAAATACCCAGGCGTAAAAGTCTGTGGAGACATCATCGCCCACATACATTTCTGCCAGGTCTTCGTAGTAGGCCATTTTGTCTTCCGGTAGCCGAATCCGTTCCTGGAAGGCGATCGCAAAGTTGTAGTCCCCAGCATCAATCTCTTTGGCAATCCGGGAATTAGCGCCATCAGCACCGATCACGACATCGACTTGCAGGGTTTTGGCAATACCTTCTAAGCCACCATCGGAATGGTCAGCGTAATGAATCGTATAGGGCTGAGTATCATTGGCTGGAATTTCCAGCTTATGCACCGTGCCATTGATTAGTTTCGCTCCCAAGCTGACGGCACGATCGCGCATAAAGCCATCCAAGACTTCCCGGCGGCACATGCCGATATACTCATCTGGCTTTGTAATATTAATATCGACCTCCACATTGGATGGGGAGATCATTTTCATCTTTCTCACCCGGCGGTCAATAATATGGGGAGGCAGATCAAACTCTGCAACCATACACAGTGGAATTGCGCCCCCACAGGGCTTAGCGTTATCCAGCTTTCGTTCAATTAAGTACGTTTCTATGCCAGCTTTCAGCAACGTTTCAGCAGCAGAGGAACCTGCTGGACCAGACCCAACAACAGCAACCCGTAGTGCCAAGGTTATCCTCCAAATCTCTAAAGCGATTATGGCTACGACGTGCATCCTATCACGGGACTTTGGCCCATCAGTCGCAACGTGCCCTAATCCACCAAAGTTGAAACACAGCTTAACATCCGGTAGGACAAGCGCATGGTGTGACGCACAAGTGAAAGGGTACTTCCGAGAGGCACCATCTATGAAGTTTGCAGCATCAGACCAAGAACACAGCGATGAATATCGCCAAGACACCAAAGACCTGAGGCAATTTATGGTATAAAACTACTGTAAGCCCAGCCACAAACTGGGGATTCTTTTGCATCTCAGCATTGAATTCGTCAGGTCGTAAAGCGATCGCCGCTAGAGATATTAAGCAATTTAAAGTAGAAGCAATTCTCCTTAATCATCGGTAAGGCTTTTACTTTTTGTGATCAGAGGTCAATACTTGTGGGCATTTTAGTCGAAGACGTCTCAAAACAGTTTGGTAGCTTTAAAGCCGTTGACCACGTCAACTTAGAAATCCAGAGCGGTTCCTTGGTTGCCTTGCTGGGGCCGTCGGGGTCCGGCAAATCTACCCTGCTGCGCTTAATTTCTGGGCTTGAGGCGCCCGATTCAGGTAGAGTTTGGTTGACAGGCACAGATGCCACCGATCAAAGTGTTCAAGATCGCAATATTGGCTTTGTCTTCCAACACTATGCTTTGTTCAAGCACTTGAGCGTGCGTAAAAATATTGGTTTTGCCCTGGAGTTACGCAAGGCACCAAAAGCAAGAGTCAAGGCGCGGGTGGAGGAACTACTGGAGTTAGTGCAGTTGCAAGGTTTGGGCGATCGCTATCCCTCACAATTATCTGGTGGTCAACGTCAACGGGTAGCTCTAGCTCGTGCTCTGGCCGTTGAACCGCAAGTATTACTGCTAGACGAACCGTTTGGGGCTTTAGATGCCAAAGTGCGTAAAGATTTACGCGCTTGGTTGCGCCGCTTGCACGAGGAAGTTCACGTGACTACCGTATTTGTCACTCATGATCAAGAAGAGGCAATGGAAGTGGCCGATCAGATCGTCGTCATGAACAAAGGACGGATTGAACAGGTTGGTACCCCGGCAGAGATTTATGACCACCCTGCCTCTGCTTTTGTCATGAGCTTTATTGGTCCTGTGAATGTGCTGCCAAGCACTTCTGGGATTTTTCAAGGCAACGGTTTTGACTCTGCTCATCAGGAAATGTTTCTGCGGCCCCAGGATGTCGTGATTCAAACAGAATCTAACGGCGCTACTGCTCCGGCACGAGTAAATCGTCTGATTCATCTTGGTTGGGAGATTCAGGCAGAGTTGATCTTGGATGATGGTCAAGTCGTCACGGCTCACCTGACTCGCGAACGGTTTGACCAGTTAAACCTAGAGCCGCAGCAACGGGTCTATGTCAAACCAAAAGAAGCAAAGTCTTTTCCCCTCTACTACTCAATTTGAGGCGGTCCTGATCGCTGCAGTTTGGTTAGAGAACTTGAGGAAAGGAAGGGTGCGCCCTTCTCAATCCTGTCAGGCAAGTCCAACCAGCTTTGCGCTCAACTCCCATAGTCGCTCCGCTTTTTCATCATCGCGGGCTTGAGGAGAGACCTTTTGTACAAACGACTTGCCATCTTTTTTCTGGCGATTTCCCCAACTCCAGTAGGCACCAGATTGACTGTATTCAGGATCAGCAACCACCACCGCGACTCGCTCGCCTGCTAGCTCCTGAGACACATACCCCCCAGTAATGTTCTTCTGAAACCAGGGAAAGATTTTTTGGAACAAAGGATAATGGTTTCGGAATAGGGGTGTATCTGCAACGCACCCCGGATAGAGAGAGCTGAAGGTAATCCCGGTTGCATGATAGCGCCGATCTAGTTCCCGCATCGTCAGCACGTTGCAGACTTTGCTATCTTTGTAAGCTTTGACGGGTTCAAACTTCTTACCGTCAATCATCGAAATCGGCTCTTTAAATCCTGCTGCAAAACCATCCAGGTTCCCTAAATCTGGACGTGGTGGAATTTTCCCGCCCAGCTCATCTGGGTTGTGCGTTACAGTTCCCAAAATGACTAACCTTGGCTCAGAAGACGAGGAGTTCTTCAGGTCCTCCAACATTAGATTGCATAACAGGAAATGGCCAAGGTGATTTGTGGTAACCGTCAACTCAAATCCTTCTGGCGATCGCAATGGCTCCTTAATTAAAGGCATATAAATTGCGGCGTTGCACACTAAGGCGTCTAATGATCTACCACTGGCCCTGAAGTCCTGTACAAACTGGCGCACACTCTCTAGAGAGGCTAAATCGATAGACATGATCGTATAGCTGTCCAGCGGCATTCCTACTAGTTGGGCCGCTTTTTGCGCCTTGGCTAGATCCCGACAGGCCATCACCACGTGCCATCCTCTTTGGCCGAGCGCTTTCGCGGCATACAGACCAACCCCTGAGGAGGCACCTGTGATGACGACCGTTGACTTCTGATGTTGCCCCATTCTGTTCGGACTCCGTTAACCATCGACTATCTCTAGGATCTCACACCACGTTTGCTACCAGTGCTTATTTTCGAGGCATTTTTAAATGAAGCAGCATACCTTCTGGTATTAGTTTTGAGATGCTTCAGCGTTAACTCGAAAAAAGATTATGAAATTGACTCGAAAGTAACATTATTTAACCAAGATCAGCGCTTATCTTAACTCTAGGATAGCTGTTCACTTTCCCGCCAATCAGAAGTGAGTAATACCTTGCAATGCTAGGCTAGGTTATGGTTACAGCTTTAATGTCCGGAACCAAAATCCGGTAGCAAGGCTGATACAGACCGTAAAAGGCAGTTTGCCGCACCATTGTCGAGTCGGATTCGGAGATTTCAATTAGCAATGTACAATTCACGCGTAGCTGGCGGTACGGTCAGTACAGGATCTGATAACCGCATTTTTATATACGAAGTAGTAGGTTTACGTCAAAACGAAGAAACTGACAAAACTAACTACTCAATCAATCGGAGTGGCAGTGTGTTTATTCCCGTGCCGTTTAAGCGCATGAACCAAGAAATGCAGCGCATTAATCGCATGGGTGGCACGATTGTCAGCATCCGGCCCCAGAACGCAGATGGTGCAGTAAATGGCAAAGTTACACCGCAACTAGGACAACAGCGCAAACAACCAACCCAAGAGAGTAAGCCCATGACGCAAGCTAAGGCTAAATCTGATATTCCTGTCAATATTTATCGGCCTAAAGACCCATTTGTTGGTCGCTGCCTTGACAATCAAACAATCATCCGTGAAGGCGCAATTGGCAAGGTACGCCACGTGGTGTTTGACATCTCCGGTGGAGACCTGCGGTATCTAGAGGGTCAGAGTATTGGCATCATTCCTCCCGGAGAAGATGCAAACGGTAAGCCCCATAAGCTAAGACTCTATTCCATTGCTTCAACTCGCCACGGCGATTATGGAGACGATAAGACTATCTCCCTTTGCGTCCGGGAACTAGAGTACAAGCATCCTGAAACTGGCGAAACTGTGTATGGAACTTGCTCTAGCTATTTGTGCAACCTGGAGAAAGATGCTGATGTCAAAATTACGGGTCCAGTTGGTTCAAGCTTTCTCCTCCCAGAAGACCCTAACGCCAACGTGATCATGATGGCCACAGGAACTGGCATTGCACCATTCCGAGCTTTCCTGTGGCGAATGTTTAAGGAGAAGCACGAAGATTATAAGTTTAATGGATCAGCCTGGTTGATCTTTGGCATTGCTACCACTCCAAACATTCTCTATAAAGAAGAATTAGAAGAATTGCAATCCGAGTTTGGTGATCACTTCCGGATGGATTACGCGATCAGCCGGGAGCAGAAAAATCAAAAGGGTGGCAAAATGTATCTCCAAGACCGGATTGCGGAAAACGCTGAGCAGATGTGGCGGCTTTTGCAGCAGGAGAACACCCACACATTTATCTGCGGCCTGAAGGGAATGGAAGGTGGAATTGATGAAGCCTTATCTCTGGTGGCTGCTAAAGAAGGGGTTAATTGGTCAGAGTTCCAGAAGCAGTTGAAGAAAAATAATCGTTGGCACGTGGAGACGTACTAATTCTAAGGCTCGTGTGGTCTTTTACTATCGGTAGTGTTGCTACGGCAACAATTAGCCTTGGAATCTATTACCAGCTTTAGACTTGTTAGCTTGGTAACCTAGATTCCAAGGTTGTCTTGTTTAAACGAGAAATAACGATTGTGACTTTTAAAGTAGGGTTACTGGGATTAGGAACAGTAGGGACAGGCACTGTAGAAATATTGCTGGACCCCAGCCAGCGCCATCCCTTACTCCAGGAGTTAGAACTGTACCGGGTGGGAGTGCGATCGCTAGATAAGCCTAGACAGGTAAACTTACCCTCTCAGGTGACTACAGATCTGCAGGCGATTGTCACTGACCCAGCCGTTGATATTGTAGTAGAACTGATTGGGGGGCTTGAACCAGCGCGATCGCTGATCCTGACAGCTCTTGCTCACCGTAAGCATGTGGTCACGGCCAACAAAGCGGTAATTGCTCGCTATGGTGATGAAATATTTAGCACCGCTAACGCCTTTGGGGTGCATGTGATGCTAGAAGCTACCGTGGGCGGAGGTATCCCTGTAATTCAACCTCTGAAACAATCTCTAGGCGCTAACCGCGTTCACACTGTCATGGGAATTGTCAACGGTACCACCAACTACATCCTGACGCGGATGCAGCAAGAGGGGGGAGATTTTGCTGAGATCTTAGCAGATGCCCAGCGCCTAGGTTATGCAGAGGCCGATCCGACGGCTGACGTTGATGGTTGGGATGCTGCAGATAAGATTGCAATCCTAGCTTCATTAGCATTTGGGGGCCGGATCAAACTAGACCAGGTTCACTGTGAAGGTATCCGCCAAGTGGGTGCTACCGATATTGCTTACGCCCAAAAACTGGGATTTGTAATCAAGCTTTTGGCGATCGCTCGCAACCAACAAGGTGTCCCTAATCTCAGCCGGACTAATACTAACTCTGATCTGCTAGTAAATGATCCCACAACGCCGCCCGCACAGCTTGAAGTACGAGTCCATCCGACGCTAGTACCTCGCGATCACCCCTTGGCTAGCATTAACGGTGTTTATAACGCAATTTTGATTGAAGGAGATCCCCTAGGCCAAGTCATGTTTTTTGGGCCGGGAGCTGGCGCTGGACCGACTGCTAGTGCTGTGGTTTCTGACCTGATTAACCTTGCTGCCTTCTTGAAGTTGAATGTTGCTAGTTCTTCTGCAAAAGCAGCTCTCCACCCCCTGCTTAGTTGTTCGCACGAAAATTACTGTGCTGTTGCCCCAATGCGATCGCTAGTTACCCGTTTTTATGCCAGATTTCTAACGGAGGATCAGTCCGGAGTGATCGGTAAGTTGGGTACCTGCTTCGGTGATCGCAACGTTAGCTTAGAGTCAGTTGTCCAAACAGGCCTCCAAGATAATTTGGCGGAAATAGTTGTTGTCACCCACCACGTCCGTGAAGGTGACTTTCACCAAGCCCTCCAGCAAATTCAAAGCCTAGAGGCTGTCGACAGTGTTCCCAGCCTGTTGCGGGTTTTATAAATTCATCTCAACCTGCTTTAAGGCTCTACATCCTGAGTGTTGATGATCTGAGGCACCTTAAAAAAGTCGCCTTCTGGATTAGGAGCACCCACTAGAAAAGTTTCTGGGTGAGGATAAGGGTGTAACTCATCTGGTCTGGTGATATTACTAACATCAATTGCGCGAGCCGTTGGCGCTATATCGCTAACATCTAGTTCACGCAACTGCTCAAAGTATTCCAGAATTCCAGTAAGTTGAGTTGTCAGCTGCGCTGCTTCTGTGTCAGTTATTTCCAGTCGAGCCAGATGAGCTACCTTACGAACCTGGTCTGCATCAATTATCACTAGTACCTGTCCTAACTAGGAGTAAGCATCAATACTAGAGCGGCCTGTCCGTTTTAGCCAATTCTGAGCCTCCATGTAGTTGTTAGGAGCCATGCTAATTGCTGTTTTCCAGTAACCAGCTGCCCGGTTATAACATGCCTCAGCTTCAGTTGAGTTGCCTGCCTCAGTAGCTTTGTCACCGCGATAGTGGTAAATGACAGCAACATTATTTAATGCCTGGATCAGCCTTGGGTTGAGCTCAAGACCCTGCTCGTAGTAGCGCAGTGCTGATTCATGGTCGCCATTACTGGCATGAATGAGCCCCATGTTGTAGAGGATATAGCTGCGATCGTAAATATCTTCCTCAAGTTTCAGGGCTTCTTCGTAATTTTCAAGTGCTTCCGCATACTCACCGTCTGCCTGAGCAGACATTCCATCACGGTAGTAAGCAAAGGCTTCTTTTTCTTTTTTACTAGCGGGCAATACTTTTAAGAGGATGTCCGCCATAACAGTGAAGCTTTTGTCAATGAAGTTATCGTTACGCTGCGATCTTGGCATCCTGGCCTCTATAGTTCAAAGCAGTGAGCTTGCAATTAAGTGGGTATTTAATTTGATCTTAGCTCTAGTCTGGTGCTAAACAGCTCGAACGAAAAGAACTCGTACAAGCAAGACCTAGCTAGTTACTCTCACGAAAGCTGGATTGGTTCTGACTATTATTGCTCTGACTGCTGTTGTCAAAGCTAGATTGGTTCTGACTATAGTTAGTTTGGGTATCCTCGCCAAAGCTGGATTGGTTCTGACTATTATTGGTCCGGCTGCTGTTGGGGCTGCTAGATTGGCTTTGACTGTTATTATTCTGGCTGCTGTTGGGGCTGCTAGATTTGTCCGAGCGACTGCTATCAAAGTCAAACTGGTTCTGCCAGCTGCTATCACCTTGCTGTTTATTATTCGATGTGGCACCTATATTTGTATTATCTTTTAGCCTATTGGTGCGGCTACTAAAGCTAGTTCGATCCTGGTTTATCTTCTCCGGTTGAGTGATCCGACTTAAACTGGATCGCGATTGATCACTTCCCGGCGCTTTTAACGGGTTGCCAGTAAAACTACCAGGTTTTGGACTACTCCTGTACCTAGCCGGTTTTTGGCTATCATCCACCAGGGTTCCACTGGCAGAGCTGCTACCACTTAAACTATCACTGGTGGAACTACTCAGGTCTAAATCGTCATCCATGAAGCTTCTAGCACTCGAACCATCGATGGTGGAGTTGCCAGAGCTGAGGTTACTATTCGTAAAGCTGGAGGTACTCTGCTGCTTACTACCAATCTCAATAGGGCCTGAAGTTTTAGTAACGCTAGGAGAAGTCTGGATCTTTTTACTCTGGTCAGAATTACTTAATCTGGAGCTGTCGGAAGCGCATCCTTGGCTGACCAGTAGCAGTGCCATAGTAGCTAGAATTTTTAGCTTCATATTGCTCTCAGCTCTATTTATAGCTTTTGAATTGCCACATTTCACTTACTACTTCCTTGCTACCTGGACAAGACAGCCTACAATGACTGTAACCTGAACCGGCTGAACTTAAAATGCTTAAGCGCTAATAGTCATTTAGTGAAATAGCATGATGAAGATAAACTATAGCGAATTTTTCGAATATCAAACACGCTTGGACCAAGAGTAGAAAGGTTCTAGAGCTAAAGCCTAATTAAGAAATTTCGCGCAACCTTAGTGGCGGGGATGGCATCTATAGGCTCCGTGCCAGCAACGCTCTAGAAGCTCAACCTGATAATGATACTGGAAGCGGTAGGGGTGCAGAATGAGCTTTGAACTGCTACTAAAAATTGGCTGGTTTAAGTATTGCCAAAGGGGAAACCAGTTTCGCTGAAATATTGAAGTCATAAACTGATAGGGCAAGTATGACGTTACTACTGGGTAGGTAAGCTTCTTTACAGGAGCCTTTGCAGTAAGCGGGTCCAACAGTAAGCATTCCCTAGTTCACGTTTAAAACTTAAACTATAAAGAATGTTTCAACCTGTTGGAGCAATAAAAGCAAAGGTGGAAAACTTTAGGTAATGCTGAATGACACGTAAGGTCAGTAATTTCCTTAACGACGCTATTGCAGCGACATACATTTAACGACTGTAAATATAGACTCAACCAAAAGTGAGATGCTATATGAGGTTAAGAGAAATCAAGACTAGCTTAATGCCGACCTAGCTAAATCAATTTGCCAGGTTGAATTGACAACTTATTAGGAATTGACTGTGGTCATGTCTCTATTTGACTGGTTTGCTAACCGCCGGAAGTCAGGTCCAATCGGAAACGAGCAGCAAGAGCGAGAAATTGCCGATGGCCTGTGGACTAAGTGTGAGGACTGCGGCGTTCTCACCTATACGAAGGACTTACGTGCCAATCAGATGGTTTGCCCGGAATGCAATCACCACAAGCGAGTTGGCAGTTCA
Organism: uncultured Synechococcales cyanobacterium; assembly: GCA_902806435.1. Classification (GTDB taxonomy): domain Bacteria; phylum Cyanobacteriota; class Cyanobacteriia; order Thermosynechococcales; family Thermosynechococcaceae; genus CADCWO01. Next base: position 12,970 of record CADCWO010000194.1, read on the forward strand.
GAGCGTATCCAGCAATTGATTGACCCAGGCACTTGGATGCCAATTGATGAATCTCTCGTACCTGTTGACTCCCTCAAGTTCCGCGATCGCAAGCTTTATAGCGAGCGCCTGCGTGAGTACCAGGAAAAAACCGGATTGACAGATGCGGTTCAAACCGGCTTAGGCCAGCTAGCAGGGTTTCCGACTGCCTTGGGAGTGATGGACTTTAGTTTCATGGGAGGTAGCATGGGCTCTGTAGTCGGTGAAAAGTTGACCCGGCTGACAGAAAGGGCAACTCGCCAACGTCTGCCCTTGGTCCTGATTTGTGCCTCTGGCGGAGCCCGGATGCAGGAAGGCATGCTAAGCCTGATGCAAATGGCTAAAACCTCTGCCGCCTTAGAGCGCCACCGGGCAGCTAGGTTACTTTATATTCCTGTACTTACCCATCCGACAACTGGGGGCGTGACTGCCAGTTTTGCCATGCTAGGAGATGTGATATTAGCTGAACCGAAGGCAACTATTGGCTTTGCTGGTCGTCGGGTTGTGGAGCAAACCTTAAAAGAAAAGCTACCGGATGATTTTCAGACGGCTGAATACTTACTAAATCATGGCTTTATCGATTCTATTGTCCAACGCCCAGAACTGAAGCAAACCTTATCTTCCCTGATTCAACTGCACCAGCCTACTCCCTCTAACGCTGACATTGTGGCAGCGAAGCTGAGTAGCCATCACTTAATTACCGAGGAGCCTAAAGTTCTCCCTCGTCCTGCCAATGTTGATTAAACCCGATTGATAGGGCAATTTTGGGAAAATGCAGCTCAGTGGCATGATATTAGGTAGACAATTTTTTAGTACAGCAAAGAAGCATCATGGGCTTTGCGGATTTGTCAGTAGCAGAACTCGCAGAAGACTATAAACTCTCCGTTGAGGATGTGTTTAGTCTTTGTGATCAACTTGGCATTGCTTACAAGGCTCCTCAGACTCGTCTGGCGTTGGAGGATGTCAAAGCAATCATTCTCAAAATTGTGGCGCAAAGAAATGATTCAGACCTCTAACCTAAAGCCTTTGGCTTTAAAGCCAGGGTTTGAAGTCATCTCTTGCCAGAGGTTCTTCTATTTCATTGCCAAATCCTCGTGCTCATGGCTTTTTCAAACAGGGTACTTAGTAAGGCTTTCTAGCGTAAGCATTGCTAGACACGACACCCCCTTGTCTTTATTTCGGATTGAGAAGTTTAATTACTAAGCCAAATTTAAGGAGAACCATGCTAAAAAGATACATTTGGCTGTTTGTAGCCACTGTATTCTTTGCCTTTCAAGTGCTTGCTAGCAGTGCCTCTGCTGCTCAAGTCGATGAGGCAACTCGGACCGTCAAGCTAAACGATCAAGGTGAAACCATTGTGCTGACGCCTCAGCAGGTTAGAAGTGGCCAGCGTCTATTCCAAAAAGCTTGTGCTCAGTGCCATGCGGGTGGGGTCACAAAGACCAATCCTAACGTTGACCTGAGACCTGAAACCCTAGCACTGGCAACTCCGTCGCGAGACAACATTGAAGGATTAGTTGATTACATGAAGAACCCGACAACTTACGATGGTGAGGAGTCAATCGCTGAACTTCATCCCAGTGTGAAGAGTGCGGATGTCTACCCGATCATGAGAAACCTGACTGAAGATGATATGGAAGCGATCGCCGGTCATGTACTGTTCCAACCCAAAGTGGTTGGCGATCGTTGGGGTGCAGGCAAAATTGGCTACTAAGCCTGCCCGCCATCTCTAGAATTTAGCGCCTTAAGAGGGACCTCGGATCGCCGTAGGTCTCTCTAATACTAATTTTTACAAAAAGCTTCTAATGCAGCGATCATTGTTAGTCCGTTGTCTGCTTGGAATTTTCGGAATAGTTGTGGGGATTGTGTTCTCTAGCTTCCCTGCCCAAGCTGATACGGTAGATTCCTACGTTTCCCGTTACTTAAAAGCAAGGGAACCTGTGCCAATCGAGATTAATCAGCAAGGACAAACGCGCTTATTCTCGCCAGTTGAACTCACAGAGGGTAAACGATTGTTTGAAGAAAACTGCAAAAATTGCCATGTTGGCGGCGCAACCTTGCCCAATCCCTTAGTGTCACTGTCTTTGGATGATCTTAAGGCAGCAAATCCAGCCCGCGATAACATCAATGGTTTAGTTGCTTACCTGCGCAAACCCCTGACCTACGACGGCAGCGAAGAGACGTTTTGGTGCCGCCAGGTTCCAGAAAGCTGGATGAGCCAAGCCCAAGTGGAGAACTTGTCAGCCTTCATCCTGCGAGCTGCTGAAAGAGCACCAGGTTGGGGTACAGAGACATTTTGATCTTAGTAGGCATCCTGTAACTCATAGAAATCAGGTGATATATAGTCTTTACGAAGCGGCCAGCCTACCCAATCTTCTGGCATCAACAGTCGCTTCAGGTTGGGGTGACCTTCGTAGATAATCCCAAACATATCGTAGGTCTCCCGTTCCTGAAAGTCAGCAGTCTTCCAGATCCAATAGAGCGACGGTACCCGTGGATCCTCACGGGGCAGAAAAACCTTGACACACAATTCATCGGGCCGGTCAGCGTTGTCAGTCAGCTTAGTCAAGTGATAGACGCTGACTAAATCTTCGCCTGGACCAGCGTCGTAGCCACTTTGGCAGCGGAGGTAGTTGAAGCCGGAGGCGTAGAGAGCTGTAGCAAAAGGAACCAGAAACTCCCGGCCTACCTTCAGGATTTCGATACCTTCATGGTCAACTCCCAGAGACTCATGCTCAAAACCATTCTGAGTCAGCCATTGGGAGGTTTTGCCGACTGTAATAGCAACTTCCGACTGATCCTCAGCTTGAGAGCCTGGGTCTTCTGGTGCTGCTTGTGATTTAGAGGTTTTGGCTTTTTGTTCTGAGGGTTGCGGCTTGGCTCCCTTCTTTAGATTCGATGTCTCGGCGGATGCCGCTTTTGAATCAGATGCTTGTGCTTCCGACTTTGAATCTGAATTGTGATCAATCGCATCCGGTTGAGAATTTTCAGCCATAGTTAGCAGCCTCCTTTGCTACAGCTTCGAATCAATTTCTGATTCAGTCTAAATCCCTGCTGAAGTCGATCTATGACCACTCTAGAGCACCTTTGCGCCAAGCATAGACCAATCCAACAATCAGAATCGCAATGAAAATTAAAGCTTCAACAAAACCAAGCAACCCGAGACGATGAAAAGCGACAGCCCAGGGATAGAGAAAGACCGTTTCCACATCAAAGATTACAAAGACGAGAGCAAACATGTAGTAGCGGATGTTGAACTGAATCCAAGCACCACCCTTGGGCTCCATCCCTGATTCATAGGTTGTGCGAGTCTCTGGATCACGGCCGCTAGGTCTGAGCAACTTTGATGCCGTTAGTGCAAGAACTGGCACTGTGCTGACAACTAATATAAATCCGAGTAGATACTCGTAACCGCTAAGAACAAACACTATTAACTACCGTTTGGTGTTGGTGCAGTTACATTATAGGGGTCTTGCCCTACACTTTTAAGCTTCTACGAATGATCTACCTAGATGACTGCATTGAAGCAGTAGTCCTAGGCTGGATAAATCCGCAAACGCCGATTAGGTTCTTCCCCAAAACTACCGGATTTGAGATGATAGTGCTCCACAAGTTCATGCTGCATTTTACGAACACTAGAAGAGCGCGGTAAAAGTTCGACCGGCTGCCCTTTAGGAATCACAATTCGCTCTACAGCCAGTCTAGCTTCCTCTAAAGCTTCAATCTCATCTTCACTGCCATTGCGAGAAAACATTCCTAGATCATTTGCTTCTGGCATCCCAGGTTCATCCATCTGGAGGATTTGCCGCAAGGTTCGGGCAATCTGGGGAACTGAGCTTGCTTTAATCGTATGAATGGGAATTTGATGAGTTTTAGCGATCTGCCGTAGTTTTGAGTGATGCTTGATATGCGATCGCAAAGCCAAGACAACATCAGCACTATCAATATCTTTCGTCAGGGCGATCGGTAAATTCAACGTGTGCACTACTTGCTCTAATTGCTGGCGACTAACGCCATAGGGGTAGATATGAACGGGTAAGTCTTCACCATCCGGGCCACTGTTGACTAATCCTTCAAACGTCTCCTGGCGACTTAGGGACTCATCCAGCAACTGTTCAAAGTAATTTTTGTCTGGATTAAGTGCTTCTGCTTTAGCCGGCAACGGAACTATTTGCCCAGAACTCCGCCACCCCCCCGGTGTTGTCACCACGGACCGGGGAGTAACATCTAATGTGGCAGGCTGGGACAGCTCATGGGTGATCGTTACCTTACCCGTTTCACTCACCGTTCTAACTTGGGGATTGGGGCGACGACCACGTAATAATACGTCCACAGTCTCTGCAACTTGCTCGTGGACCACCCAGCGGTCTCGTTCCAGCATTTCCACAGCAATTTCAAAGGTCGGCGGTGCTTTACGCTCCAAGACACTTTTCTGGCTACCCCGCCGCCTTGCCTCGTCATCGCCTAGGGTAACGGATTGAATACCACCCACCAAGTCAGACAACGTTGGATTTTTCACCAAATTCTCAATTTGGTTACCATGGGCTGTGCCAATCAGTTGAACACCACGCTCTGCAATTGTCCGTGCTGCCAGGGCTTCTAATTCTGTCCCAATCTCATCAATCACAATTACTTCCGGCATGTGATTTTCTACAGCCTCAATCATTACCTGATGCTGGAGTTCGGGTCTTGCCACTTGCATCCGTCGCGCTCTACCGATCGCTGGGTGGGGAATGTCTCCATCTCCAGCAATCTCATTGGAGGTATCAATGATCACCACCCGCTTTTCTAGTTCATCTGCCAGTACTCTGGCAATCTCTCGTAGGGCTGTGGTTTTACCGACTCCAGGGCGTCCTAGCATTAAAATTGATCGGCCTGTCTCGACAAGATCCCGGATCATCCCAATCGTGCCAAAAACAGCGCGCCCAACTCGGCATGTCAGACCAATAACTTCTCCTTGACGATTACGAATTGCACTGATCCGATGAAGTGTTTGCTCGATCCCGGCCCGGTTATCACCGCTAAAGGAACCAACTCGAGCAGTGCAGTAATCTAAATGCTCACGGGTAATAGGAGTTTCCGATAAATACTCCGCTCTACCAGGAAATCGAGCTTCAGGACGACGCCCAAGGTCCATGACAACTTCAATCAAGTTGCTAGTTTGAGAATGTAGCTCTAGGTGCTGCCGGATGATGTCTGGTAGCACGCTTAACAACTTGTCTAGATCATCTGTAATCAGCTTGTTTTCTACAGTGATGTTTTCAACCATAATCGCCGGTTAGAGTTCACAGTCAGAGTAACTGGTAGAAAGAGGAAAGCCAGGGCTGATAGCTGGATCAAGTTATATTGGTTTGACCTGAGCTGAGGCTAGCGGGTTGCCTGGATGTATCAAAGCGAGAATGCTGGATCGAAGGCGCTTTCAACTGGTCAACTAAAGATCGGGCGAGGGCCACGGCTTGCGCCAGTAATCGGGGATTTTTCTCTAAATGATAAGACGGGTTTTCAGGATCTGCCTGATCGAGTTGATGAAGCACTGGCCACAGTAAAGTTCGGGCAAAACTGCCATAGGCAACGCCGGAAACATAAATTTTGTGGGTCAGCCAATTTGAACTAAGATGCTGATCACCACTAGGATTTAGTAATCCCATGGCTTGTAGCTTAGGTACAGTACGACGATTGGTGCCACCTGCCAGTTGTACGTAACCAGGTAAACCAGCACTTAAAACCTTTTGACCTAGTTTTAAGGTAGAGCGGGTGGTACCATCCCCAATATCACCACTCATCGGCCGCCCATCCGTCTGCCAGATTAAAGGGCAGGGAAGCGGAGAAACAATTTCGTACAGGCTCCAAAGATAATCGAGCAGCCCTTCTCCATCCGGACAACTGACAGACAGCACCTTCAACTGGCGAACGTAAGGAGCGACTGCCTGCCAAAGCTTTTGAAATTCTGCCACCCTACCAATCTGCGTATGAATTTCTAGGGCATCAACTTCTCTCGTCTCAATCAAAGACCCGAGAATGTCAGGAGTAGAGCGATAGGAGCGGGTGGATATTTGCTGGATTGGACAGACGGGTAAACAGCGACCGCAGCCATAGCATAACTGATCGATTACACCAGAAAAGCCATCCCCTACACGATTAAAGGTAATTGCCTGAGCTGGACAGATAGCCACACAAGGTTGAGGGCAATTGACAGAACAATCTCCAGGTTGCAACTGTGCTTTGCGAAAGTGGGGATCTTCACCATCGTTTAAGCTCACCATTAGCCAGGGAGAGCGAAAGTTTAGCCCTCTCCCATGCGCAGAGGCTAGGCTTTTTGCCATCGTCAAAGCCGAGCGAGCCGTACGGATCACCCCTGGGTCCGCGGCAACATCAATACAATCAGCACCCGCCAGCGCATAAGCTAGGGCAAGGGTCCGCACAGCAGGAAGGTACTCCAGGCTCGCGCCGCAAATCAGCTTGAACCAATGGCCCTTTTGCAAGGATATTAAGGGTTGGTACAGATTTATCACCCTTCTATGCTAGTGTGCCTAGCTAGATTATGACGAGATCAACCCGAGAGGCTATCTTTTAGCGGCTGCCAACGAAAAGTGCGATCGCCTCCCAGCTCGATTGCCACTTTTACCCTAGGTTCTAAGGTGGGTAGCAACGCGAGAAACTCTAGTTCCTGGCGCGATAGTCTGCCACCATTGATAAACCACAGGGCTAAACCTTTTGCCTTGGCTGGCAAATTAGCCAAATAGGAATCAATAATCGGCGGAACGAAATAGGTACGTATCTCACTTTTTCCGATATGGTGTGGGCGCACCCCGTGCACACCAGTTAGGTAAGCGGGTAAGTCTCCTAAACCTGCTGCAGACAAGTGTAGGGTAGGATAACCCGCTCCCCGCAAGCGACGCTGGTATCGGCCTTCAAATCCACCTTCAAGTGGAACATAGAGTCCTAGGGCACCGACATTTTCCAAGTCCCGAACAAATTTATTGCCAGTGATCAGCAGGGGCATAAATCTTAAGTTTTTACTAGTTTCCATGTCCAGGTTGCCTGGACTGGGTTGTTCAAAATTAGCGTAGCCAAATGACCATCTAAACTTTACTAGGTTTGCTGGCCTTCCTAACTATCTTAAGTAAGTAATCTAAGTGTGCAGCACAACACAGAGCTAGATTCTAGACCAGAATGCTCAGGATTTTGGCTTAACCGTACTTTTCCCCAGAAAGTGTAGCTAGTGGTGTCTGAGGGATGAAATCTTTACTACCTCTGCCTAGACCCCTAGTTCCATGCTTCCTATCAGGTAAATCTCGATTCCAGCTGCTTCTTTGATAGGCGAGGTTGAATAACTTTTCTACTTCGTCTATAGTGGTTTATTGGCGCCGAAATTTAGGATACTGGGTGGCATTGTTGCTCAAGTCTTAGCGCCAAATGGGTCTGGTTACCCATCTTGAAGCTTCCTGTTTTCAACTCAAGCGGGCCTGAAGCTTTATCAAGCACCGAAGGCGCCTTCTTTAACAAGAACGGCTTTTCGGCTGCTTACTGTCAAAGGTCGAAGTGTGAGGACTGTAGTACTTCGATGGCATCTAACGCGTTAAGAAAGGGAGACTAGTCACTGTGTCCGTTGGTATTCTCGGTACTAAACTCGGAATGACTCAAGTGTTTGATGAGGCAGGAAAAGCAATTCCTGTCACCGTTATTCAAGCTGGTCCATGCTCTGTAACTCAGGTTAAAACGCAGCAAACTGATGGTTATGCAGCTATACAACTTGGATATGGTGAAGCTAAAGCAAAAGCCCTAAGTAAGCCTGAGCTAGGCCACCTCCAAAAGTCAAATACTTCGCCCCTGCGTCATCTTAAGGAATACAGGCTAGACGATACGGGTGAGTTTGAGATTGGGCAGCAGCTGATCGTCGACCGCTTTACTGCTGGTCAGATAGTAGATGTGGTTGGGGTCAGTATTGGCCGTGGGTTTGCTGGGTATCAAAAACGCCACAACTTCAAGCGCGGTCCGATGGCACATGGTTCAAAAAATCATCGAGCACCTGGTTCGACAGGCGCTGGTACAACCCCGGGACGTGTCTACCCTGGAAAACGCATGGCGGGTCGTTTGGGTGGAAGCCAAGTGACCATTCGTAAGCTAACAGTAGTGCGAGTTGATTCAGAGCGAAATGTATTACTAGTTAAAGGCTCTGTACCAGGTAAACCTGGAGCCCTACTCAATGTTGTTCCGGCCACAATTGTTGGTAATAGAGAGTAGCGTCGCCACGTTGAGGAAAAAATTATGGTTAGTTGTGTGATTCGAGACTGGCAAGGAACAGAGACAGGTGAGGCATCGTTGCAGTTGCAGGTAGCTGCTGAAGCTAATGCCGCCCACGTCGTGCATCGAGCGTTGCGCCGTCAAAACGTAAACGCGAGGCAAGGTACTGCCTCAGCCAAAACTCGTGCTGAAGTCAGGGGTGGAGGACGTAAACCTTGGCGACAGAAGGGTACGGGACGAGCCCGAGCAGGGTCCAATCGCTCTCCGCTCTGGCGAGGCGGTGGTGTGATCTTTGGACCCAAACCAAGAGATTTCTCGATCAAGATGAATCGAAAGGAACGGCGGTTAGCCCTGCGAACTGTGCTTCAAAGCCGGGCGGAAGAGTTAATCGTGGTCGAAGACTTTAACGATCAACTACCTCGTCCTAAAACGAAAGAGTTAATTGCAGCGATCGCCCGTTGGGGCGTAGAGCCACAGGAAAAGGTGCTGTTAATTTTGCCACAGCAGCAAGAAACGATTTACCTTTCTGGCCGTAACATTAGCCGCCTTAAGCTAGTACTAGCAGACAGCTTAAATGTCTATGACCTACTGGCTGCTGATCGAATCGTTGCGACAACATCAGCCCTTGCCAAAGTTCAGGAGGTTTACGGTGAGTAAGATAGCCCCACGCGCTCTTGCCGATCTGATTCGTCGCCCCATTATTTCCGAAAAAGCGACGGTCCAGCTGGAAGAGAATAAATACACTTTTGAAGTGGACCCCAGAGCAACAAAACCTCAAATCAAAGCCGCGATCCAAGACTTATTCCAGGTCCGGGTAATAGGGGTTAATACTCAAAATCCTCCCCAGAAGAAACGTCGGATGGGGCGATTTGCAGGACATCGTCCTCAATACAAGCGTGCCCTGGTAACACTTGCACCGGGAGACTCTATTACGCTTTTCCCAGAAGTTTAGTTTGAAATACTGCAATCACCTTTGAGTTGAAGTTATGGGCATTCGTTCTTATCGACCTTACACTCCTAGTACGCGTCAGCAATCAGTTTCTGATTTTGCCGAAATTACCCAGGACCAACCGCAGAAAGCGTTAACCCATTCACGGCATCGGCCGAAAGGCCGTAACAATCGTGGGGTAATCACAAGCCGTCGCCGGGGCGGTGGTCATAAGCGTCGCTATCGCTTAGTTGATTTTCATCGCAATAAGTACAATATTGTGGGAAAGGTGGCGACAATCGAATACGACCCAAACCGCAACGCCCGGATTGCTCTCATTAATTATCAAGATGGTGAGAAGCGTTATATTCTGCATCCTCGTAATCTTGCCGTTGGCACTCTGATTAGCTCTGGTCCCGATTCTGCGATCGAAGTGGGTAATTCCTTACCTCTGAGTAAGATCCCGCTTGGTACTGGTGTGCATAATATCGAGTTGATTCCTGGCCGGGGAGGACAATTGGCCCGTGCCGCGGGTGCTATGGCGCAGGTGGTTGCCAAGGAAGGGGATTTTGTCACCCTGAAGTTACCTTCGGGAGAAGTTCGTCTATTTCGGCGGGAGTGCTACGCCACGATTGGTCAAGTCGGGAATGTTGAGGCTAGCAATATTAGTGTTGGCAAAGCAGGCCGTAATCGCTGGAAGGGCCGCAGGCCTAAGGTTAGAGGTTCTGTAATGAACCCAGTTGATCACCCACACGGTGGTGGGGAAGGTCGTGCTCCGATTGGTCGTAGTGGGCCAGTTACGCCCTGGGGCAAGCCGACCTTAGGCTATAAAACACGCAAGCGCAAAAAGCCGAGCAATGATTTGATCATTCGTCGTCGTCGTAAATCCTCTAAACGAGGCCGGGGTGGCCGTGAGTCCTAAGGGTTCAGAAACTCCGTTCGTCATTGGATTGCTATCAATTCACAATAGGTTAGCTGACTATGGGTCGTTCACTTAAAAAAGGTCCGTTTGTTGCCGATCATCTCTTGAGCAAGGTGGAAGCACTAAACGTCAAAGGCGAAAAACAGGTGATCAAGACTTGGTCCCGTGCCTCTACAATTCTGCCCCAGATGATTGGGCATACCATCGCAGTTCACAACGGACGGCAACATATTCCCGTTTTTATCAACGAACAGATGGTTGGGCATAAGTTAGGGGAATTTGCTCCCACTCGTACCTTTCGTGGTCACGCCAAGGGTGACAAAAAAGCTCGTTACTAGGGCATAACAATGGCTAAGAATATCACTGAAGATCAACAAACGGCCGCTAAGGCCACTGCCCGCTACATTCGCATGTCACCCCATAAGGTGCGTCGCGTTTTAGATCAGATCCGAGGGCGCTCCTACCGAGAAGCCTTAATCTTATTGGAATTCATGCCCTACCGGGCTTGTGAGCCAGTTTTAACAGTTCTGCGCTCTGCGGTGGCTAACGCTGAACATAACGAAGGGTTAGACCCAGCTTCATTAGTTGTGAGTTATGCCTATGCCGATCAAGGTCCGAGTCTCAAACGTTTTCGGCCAAGAGCCCAAGGCCGGGCCTATCAAATTCGTAAGCCCACCTGTCACATTACGATTAGTGTTGCGCCGCTGGCTGAGGGGTCTTAGATAGTTTTGCTTGAGACGTTAGTAGTGTTTCAGATTTTGATTTAGAGGACGTAACTTGTGGGACAAAAAATTCACCCAACTGGCCTTCGGCTTGGTATTACCCAAGAGCATCGCTCTCGCTGGTTTGCCGATACAGTTCGCTACCCTGAACTTTTGCAGGAAGACTATAAGATCCGCCGTTACGTTGAAAAAAACTTGAGCAACGCCGGTGTTTCTGGCGTCCATATCGAGCGAAAAGCGGATCAGATTGATTTAGAGGTCAGGACTGCACGGCCAGGTGTTGTTGTCGGTCGTGGTGGTACTGGTATTGAGTCTTTACGGGTTGGGCTCCAGCAAGCCTTAGGAGGAGAGCGACCGATCCGGATTAACGTTGTGGAAATAGCACGGGTAGACGCGGAAGCGGCGCTCATTGCCGAATATATCGCCCAGCAGCTAGAGCGACGGGTATCCTTCCGGCGAGTCGTCCGTCAGGCCATTCAACGGGCACAGCGCGCTGGAATTGAAGGTATCAAGATTCAAGTGGCTGGCCGGTTAAATGGAGCAGAAATTGCCCGAACAGAGTGGACCCGTGAAGGCCGAGTGCCGCTACATACGCTCCGAGCTGATATTGACTACGCCTATTACACCGCCAGTACAATTTACGGCATTCTCGGTGTCAAGGTTTGGGTCTTTAAAGGAGAAGTGATTCCCGGTCAAGAGGAGCAACCAGCTCCGAGAGAAGCGCAACCTCGGCGGCGTCAACAACAGCGACGGCGACAGCAGTTTGAAGACCGCTCCGTTGAAGCTTAATCGGATGTCTCTGCTCCATCCATAGCTATTTTGTCTCATTCACTGACTGCACATTATGCTAAGCCCAAGAAAAACGAAGTTTCGGAAACAACAGCGCGGTCGCATGCGAGGTGTTGCCACCCGCGGTAACACGCTTAATTTTGGTGATTTTGGTCTTCAGGCAATTGAGCCCGCTTGGGTTACAGCCCGTCAGATTGAGGCAGGCCGTCGAGCGATGACTCGATACATCCGCCGGGGCGGTAAGATTTGGATTCGTGTCTTTCCCGATAAGCCTGTAACGATGCGCCCTGCGGAAACCCGGATGGGTTCTGGTAAAGGGGCCCCAGAGTTTTGGGTGGCTGTGGTCAAGCCAGGACGAATTCTCTATGAGATCACAGGTGTTCCAGAAGCAACTGCGCGTGAGGCTATGCGTTTAGCGGCTTTTAAGATGCCGATCAAAACAAAATTTGTTGTCCGTGAGACTGAGGGACCGGAGGAAACGTAAACCATGGCTTTATCCAAAATTCAAGATTTTAGAGACCTCAGTGACGAGGAAATTGACACTCAAATTCAGACATTGAAGCGGCAGCTTTTTGAACTACGAATGCAAAAAGCAACACGCCAAACCGTTCAACCTCATTTATTCAAGCATGCCCGTCATCAGTTAGCGCAATTAATGACGCTAGAGCGAGAGCGCCAGATCTCAGTGGTCAACGCTGATGAACCGACAGTTACCCCTACAGGAGATGTGATCAGTGGCAGTTAAAGAGAGAGTTGGCTTAGTAGTCAGCGACAAGATGGACAAGACAGTAGTTGTTGCTGTTGAAAACCGCGCTCCCCATCCCAAGTACGGTAAAACCATGGTTCGGACAAAGCGATTCAAGGCCCATGACGAGGAGAATCGTTGTCACGTTGGAGATCGTGTCCGAATTCGTGAAACCCGCCCTCTTAGTCGCACTAAGCATTGGGAAGTCACAGATGTTCTTACTACTGCTGCATTAGGTGCATCACGATGATTCAACAGGAAACGTATTTAAATGTTGCTGACAACAGTGGGGCCAAAAAGCTACTCTGTATCCGGGTACTGGGCGGCAATCGCCGCTATGGCGGAGTGGGTGATGTCGTTATTGCAACGGTGAAAGATGCCACTCCTAACATGCCCGTTAAAAAATCTGATGTTGTGCGGGCAGTGATCGTGCGTACTCGCAAAGCCATCGGTCGCGATAGTGGTATGAGCATCCGGTTTGATGACAATGCCGCAGTTTTAATTAACCAAGATGGTAACCCTCGCGGGACCCGCGTGTTTGGTCCTGTCGCCCGTGAACTTCGGGATAAAAACTTTACTAAAATCGTCTCCCTGGCACCGGAGGTTCTGTAATGACAAAAAGATCAGATCGTAATTCAAAGCCGCAGCGCCACAAGATGCATGTCAGGAAGGGCGATACTGTTCAGGTGATCGCTGGCAAAGATAAAGCCAAAGTGGGAGAAGTATTACAGGTTCTCCCCACCACCAGTCAGGTAATTATCCAAGGGGTCAACATCAAAACCAAGCACGTTAAGCCCCAGCAAGAAGGCGAGTCAGGTCAAATTACCACGATAGAAGCTCCAATTCATAGCTCTAACGTAATGCTCTACTCAACAAAACAAAACGTTGCTAGTCGCATTTGTTTTAGCGTTGATGAGGCAGGACGGAAGGTTCGTAAGCTTAAAAAGACAGGGGAAATCATTGATCTCTAGGAAGCTAGGTTCCTAACTCAACCCCCCAATTACTGTGACATCTTCCACTTCTCTGACCAAGACCAGGGACTACTAGGAGTTAGATCCAATGACAGAACGACTAAAAACCCTTTATCAAGAAACTATTGTTCCAAAGCTGATGGAGCAGTTCCATTACGACAATATCCACCAAGTTCCTAAGGTTGTAAAGGTGGTAGTCAATCGTGGCTTGGGAGAGGCTTCTCAAAACGCGAAAGCACTAGAAGCGTCCTTGAACGAAATCGCAGTAGTTACGGGCCAAAAGCCTGTGGTGACACGGGCAAAAAAAGCGATCGCCGGATTTAAAGTCCGTCAAGGAATGCCTGTCGGGGTAATGGTAACCCTCAGAGCAGGGCGAATGTACGCCTTCCTAGATCGGCTAGTTAGTTTGGCCCTTCCCCGAATTCGCGATTTTCGTGGCATCAGTCCGCGTAGCTTTGATGGGCGTGGCAACTTTACCTTAGGTATCCGGGAACAACTGATTTTTCCAGAAGTAGACTACGACAGTATTGACCAAATTCGCGGCATGGATATTTCAATTATCACGACGGCAAACACAGATGAAGAGGGTCGCACCTTGCTTAAAGAAATGGGGATGCCCTTCCGGGAAAGTTAGGAGTCACACGAGGAGCAATTATGGCGACAAATGACACGATTGGCGACATGCTGACGCGAATCCGCAACGCAAACTTAGCCCGGCATCAGACTACCCAAGTGCCAGCGACAAGGATGACCCGGAGCATTGCCACAGTTCTAAAAGAGGAAGGCTTTATTGGTGAGTTTGAAGAAGCCGGTGATGAGATAAAACGGCAGCTAGTTATTTCTTTGAAGTACCAGGGTAAACAGCGCCAGCCAATTATTACCACTTTGAAGCGAGTAAGCCGACCAGGGTTACGAGTTTACTCCAATCGCAAAGATTTGCCGCGAGTCTTAGGTGGTATAGGTGTAGCAATCATTTCCACATCCAGTGGGATTATGACCGATCGCGATGCTCGGCGCAGTGGTGTTGGAGGTGAAGTCCTGTGTTATGTCTGGTAGGTTCAGCATCCATACAGCCATTACATAATACCAAAGGAGTAGTCTAAACCACTATGTCTCGAATTGGAAAACGCCCAATTACGCTTCCCGCTCAAGTTACGGTCACTGTTGAAGGACAACAGGTTCAGGTTAAGGGGCCAAAAGGAGAACTCTCACGCCTTATTCCTGGTGAAGTTTCTGTAGTTCAGGAAAATGGGACGTTGCTGGTTAACCGGCGCGATGAGTCAAGAGTAGCTCGCCAACGCCATGGTCTGAGCCGCACCTTAGTTGCCAACATGGTTGATGGGGTGTCTCAGGGGTTTCAGCGACGTCTAGAAATTCAAGGCGTGGGATACCGCGCCCAGGTTCAGGGGCGGAACTTGATCTTGAACGTTGGTTATAGCAAGCCAGTTCAGATTGACCCCCCTGAAGGTATTCAGGTTGCCGTTGAAGGTAATACCAATGTAATTGTTAGCGGTATTGACAAAGAAGTGGTGGGTAATACTGCTGCCCGTATCCGTGCTGTTCGACCACCGGAACCTTACAAAGGTAAAGGTATTCGTTACGCTGGTGAATTTGTCAGACGCAAAGTTGGCAAGGCAGGGAAGAAATAAATGAAGTTTAATCGTCGCTCATCTACCCATAGTAGGCATCGCCGTATTCGCTCTAAAGTTCAGGGTACGGCAACCCGTCCTCGGTTGGCTGTTTTTCGGTCAAATCACCATATCTACGCCCAGGTAATCAATGATGAACAGCAGCGGACTCTTGTTGCTGCTTCAACCATAGAGCCAGCCGTCAAATCGCAATTGGAATCCACAGCTAGCTGCGATGCATCGACCCAAGTGGGTAAGTTGATTGCCCAGCGATCGCTAGAGCAGGGCATTCAGCAGGTCGTCTTTGATCGCGGTGGCAACCTCTACCATGGTCGAATTAAAGCACTGGCAGAGGCGGCGCGTGAGGCAGGTTTAGGCTTTTAGAACCGCCTATTTTAAGATTACTGAAGCAGGAGCAAGTGTCATGGCACGTCGTAAAAGTAGCCGCAGTCGAGAAAAAGAAACCAACTGGCAGGAGCGGGTGATTCAAATCCGCCGCGTCTCCAAAGTTGTTAAAGGTGGGAAAAAGCTTAGTTTCCGGGCGATCGTTGTTGTCGGCAATGAGCGTGGCCAGGTTGGAGTTGGAGTGGGTAAAGCAAGCGATGTGATTGGTGCTGTTAAAAAAGGCGTCGCGGACGGTAAAAAGCATTTAATCGATGTGCCCCTCACAAAGGCAAATTCAATTCCCCATCCAACAAATGGTTTGGGCGGAGCTGCAAAAGTGATGATGCGGCCTGCAGCCCCAGGAACTGGAGTGATCGCTGGGGGTGCTGTGCGAACCGTACTGGAATTAGCAGGTGTACGTAACGTTTTAGCAAAGCAGCTCGGTTCTGATAATCCCTTAAACAATGCTCGCGCTGCTGTCGATGCTTTAGACAGTCTGCGCACCTTTGCAGAAGTTGCTGAAGAACGCGGCATTACCGTTGAAAAACTCTATGCCTGATTCGTGCTGTATATCTGGAGTTCATCAATGAGACTAGAAGACGCTCAACCAAAGCCTAAATCGCAACACCGTCGGCGGCGGCTCGGTCGGGGGATTGCGGCGGGGCAAGGAGCTAGTGCTGGCAAGGGAATGCGTGGTCAAAAAGCGCGCTCAGGGCGCTCTACTCGGCCCGGATTTGAAGGTGGTCAAAACCCTCTCTATCGCCGGATTCCTAAGTTAAAGCATTTTCCAATCATCAATCGTCAGTGTTATACGATCATCAACATCAGTAAGCTAAACGGCTTAGCTGCTAACACAACTGTTTCTCTTACCTCCTTAATTGAAGCCGGTATTGTAACTACTGATGATGGTCCTCTAAAAGTTTTAGGGGATGGTGATCTCAACGTAGCGTTACAAGTTCAAGCTGCCGCTTTTACAAAATCTGCCCGCTCAAAGATTGAAGCTAACGGTGGAAGCTGCGAAGTGCTTAGAGCAGGTTGAGGTTTGCTATGGTTAGATCTAGAGTCCTTATCTGTTGGACTAATAACTCAACGCTAGGTAGGTTTACTTAGTGATAATGGGTGATGTTGTATCCCTTAATAAGTACATGGTAGAGGTTCGTCATGGTCGTTAGTCGAGGTAAGGCTCCCAGTGCCCAAGAAACCTTTATGCAGATGGCTCAGGCTGCTGGCATTAGAGGGCGACTATTCCTGACTATTGGTCTGCTGATATTAGTACGATTGGGAATTTACCTGCCAGTTCTGGGTATTGATCGCAATGCCCTTGCGCAAATTGTTCAAAACAACCCGGCCTTGGGCTTTTTAGATATTTTTGCAGGCGGCGGCCTCTCAACCTTAGGCATTTTTGCTTTAGGGATTTTGCCATACATCAATGCCTCAATTATTTTACAGCTCCTGACGACGGCAATTCCTTCCCTGGAACGGTTGCAAAAGGATGAGGGTGAAGCAGGACGACGGAAGATCTCGCAAATTACTCGCTATGTTGCCCTAGGTGGAGCGATTATTCAAAGTACTGGTATTGCTTTTTTAGTTCGGCCCGCAGTAGCACAGTGGGGTCCGTTGTTTGTCGCAGAAACAGCTTTGGCCCTCACAGCAGGAGCGATGTTCGTAATGTGGGTCGGAGAGCTAATAACAGAGCGCGGGATTGGCAATGGGGCTTCTTTATTAATTTTCCTCAGTATCGTCTCAAGTTTACCAACATCAATTGGCCAAACGATTGATCTAGCTCAGGGAGGCGGTAACGTTGGTGGTGTTGTGATTTTGATGCTGGTCTTCCTAGCCATGATTGTGGGGATTGTGTTTGTGCAGGAAGGAACTCGGCGCATCCCGATCATATCCGCCCGGCGGCAGGTCGGTCGTCGCATTTATCAAGAGCAAAGAAACTATCTGCCTTTGCGTCTGAATCAAGGGGGAGTGATGCCGATTATCTTCGCCTCAGCAGTATTGATTCTTCCGGGCTCACTGGCATCATTTACCCGTAATGAGACACTGACGCAAATAGCTAACTATCTTGCTCCTGGTGGCCCTGCACCTTGGATCTACATCAGCGTTTACTTGATATTGATTTTATTCTTCAGCTATTTCTATGCTTCCTTAGTTGTAAATCCGGTTGATCTAGCTCAAAACTTAAAAAAAATGGGTTCTAGTATTCCTGGTATCCGTCCTGGCAAGGCCACAACTGAGTATATTGAGCGGGTATTAAATCGCTTAACATTGCTTGGAGCAATCTTTCTCGGTTTAGTCGCAATTATCCCGACAGCGGTTGAGAGTGCAACTCGGGTCACAACTTTTCGCGGAATTGGGGCAACTTCTTTACTAATTTTGGTTGGGGTTGCGATCGACACAGCTAAGCAAGTTCAAACTTATGTGATTTCTCAGCGGTACGAAGGAATGGTGAAGCAATAGTGGTGCGCCTGATTTTATTCGGCCCGCCAGGAGCGGGTAAGGGAACTCAAGCGCAAACGCTGGCTAAGTCCTGGCAGATTCCTCATATTTCAACTGGTGATATTCTGCGGGCAGCCGTGGCAGAGAAAACGGATCTAGGCGTCAAGGCCCAAGCCAATATGAATCGTGGCGAACTCGTCCCTGACCAATTGGTGACTGCCATGGTGCAAGAGCGTCTAAGACAGCCAGATACGAAGCCAGGTTGGCTTCTAGATGGATTTCCTCGTAATGTCGTCCAAGCACATACTCTGGAACAGTTTTTACAGCAATCTGCTCAGATCTATGACCGAGTCATTAATTTAGAAGTGCCAGACGATGTGCTAGTAGCCCGGATGTTGAGTCGGGGCCGCCAAGACGACAATGAGGCTGTAATCCGACGACGGCTAGAAGTCTACCGGGAGGAAACAGCTCCATTGATTGATTTCTATCGTGGCCGCCAATCTTTAATTGACATTAATGGCGACGTTAGTGTGGAAGCAGTCACCACAGCGATTAAAGATGCGATCGCCAAACCGGACAGTTAGCTTGGCGATGGCAGCCAGCTGCACTTTTAGGCAGTTCGACCAAGCCGGCTGCAGTGAGGCTGACCTCTATCCAAAGGTTTAATAGTGAAATGAGTAGGTGAAATTAGTCTCGAGAGTGTTCAGGAGTCAGCACATTGTCCAAACAAGATGCAATCGAAATGGAAGGGACAGTCAATGAATCCCTACCAAATGCTATGTTTCGAGTCGAATTAGATAACGGTTTTAACGTTTTAGCTCATATCTCCGGTAAAATCCGCCGCAACTACATCAAAATACTACCGGGTGATCGCGTCAAAGTTGAGTTAACTCCTTATGACTTAACTAAAGGCAGAATCACCTATCGCTTGCGGAAAAAGTAAAGGCTCAGTCAAACCCCAGCTGGGCTCGACTAAACCACCAGAAAGTTGGTACAATAAAAACTTTGCAATCATAGCGCCAAAAAGGCATGAAAGTTCGTTCATCAGTTCGTAAGATTTGTGACAAATGCCGTGTCATTCGCCGTCGCGGTCGGGTGATGGTCATTTGTGAAAATCCAAAGCATAAGCAGCGGCAGGGTTAATGTAAGTCTGTAGCTGCTTCATTAAGAAGCGTATCAAGACCTTTTAGGAATCAATTAGTAGGGAGATTAGTGTGGCACGGATTGCCGGAGTAGACCTTCCCCGCGATAAGCGTGTTGAAATTGGTCTGACATATATTTATGGGATCGGCCTTAAACGATCTCAAGACATTCTAGAAAGCACTGGTGTTAATCCAGACACGCGCATCAGAGACCTGAGCGAGCCTGAAGTTACCGCCCTGCGTGGCAATATTGAGAGTAATTATCAAGTTGAAGGGGATCTTCGGCGGCTAGAGGCAATGTCTATCAAGCGATTGATGGATATTGGTACCTATCGAGGTCGTCGTCATCGGCTAGGTCTGCCTGTACGCGGTCAGAGAACCCGGACTAATGCACGATCACGGCGTGGTGGGCGTCGCACTGTTGCCGGCAAGAAGAAAGCCCCTGCCAAGAAGTAATTCCTTTGCCCATCTGTAAGGAACACTTACCCCTATTAGTTCACCTAGCCCCAATTAAGTTAAGCAAATTACGTCATGGCGCAACAACCAACGAAGAGAACTGGTGCCCGCAAGCAAAAGCGGAATGTCCCTAACGGTGTAGCTCACATCCAGTCAACCTTTAACAACACTATTATCACGGTTTCAGACCAAAATGGTGAAGTAGTTTCCTGGGCTTCCGCCGGGTCTAGTGGCTTTAAAGGTGCTAAGAAGGGAACACCCTTTGCTGCCCAGACTGCTGCTGAAGGTGCTGCTCGTCGCGCCGTTGACCAAGGAATGCGCCAGGTCGAGGTAATGGTCAGTGGCCCCGGTGCTGGACGCGAAACGGCAATTCGGGCCCTTCAAGGCTCAGGTCTAGAAATTACGTTGATTCGAGACGTGACACCCATTCCGCATAACGGTTGCCGCCCGCCAAAGAGACGGCGAGTTTGAGGTATCTTCTCAGCCAGCTTAGTTTGGTTGAGCTTCAAACCAGTAGATAAGACCGTCCCTCTGGCAGTTTTTATCTAGGTGTTGAACAGGTGTTATTGATAGCGATAAGGGAGAGTTCCTGTGGCGCAGTTTCAGGTTGAGTGTGTAGAGTCTCAGATCGAAGAAAATTACAGCCAGTACAGCAAGTTTGTCTTGGAGCCGCTTGAGCGTGGTCAGGGAACTACTGTGGGTAACGCTCTGAGACGAGTTTTACTGTCTAATTTAGAAGGAACGGCGGTAACAGCAGTGCGGATTGCTGGTGTTAACCATGAATTCGCCACGATCCCGGGTGTGCGGGAAGATGTTCTCGAAATTTTGTTGAATATGAAGGAAATGGTTCTCAGGAGTTATAGCTCTAGCCCACAAATTGGGCGGCTATTCATCCAGGGGCCTGCGACTGCCACCGCCGACAACTTCGAGTTGTCCTCGGATGTTGAGGTGGTCAACCCAGACCAGTACGTTGCTACCCTTTCTGCAGGAGCAACCTTAGAAATGGAGTTTAAGATTGAGCAGGGCAAGGGCTATCGCAGCGTATCGCGCGAGCATGATGAGTCCTCTGCTTTAGACTTCCTCCAGATTGATGCTGCTTTTATGCCTGTTCGACGGGTTAACTATAGCGTTGAAGATGCTCGGGTTGGGGAAGCACTTGAGAAAGACCGATTGCTCTTGGATATTTGGACTAATGGTAGTCTTAGCCCCCAGGAGGCATTGAGCCAAGCCGCAGGTATCTTACTAGACTTGTTCAACCCCTTGAAGGATGTAACATTCAGACCGACGGAAGAAGCTCAAGTTGATGACGAAGATGAAACCAACCAAATTCCGATTGAAGAGCTAAACTTATCTGTTCGGGCTTATAACTGTCTCAAACGGGCGCAGGTAAACTCTGTTGCAGATTTACTGGACTTTTCCCAAGAGGATCTGCTTGAGATCAAGAATTTTGGAGCGAAATCGGCAGAGGAAGTGATTGAAGCTCTGCAAGTGCGTTTGGGAATTACTCTGCCTCCGGAGAAGTCTGCTAAAACTAGTTAGAGGAATTACAGGATGCGTCACCGTTGTCAAGTTTCTAAATTAGGTAAGCCTGCTGACCAGCGCAAAGCACTGTTGAGGGCGCTGACTACCGAGCTAATTCGGCATGGCAGAATTACGACAACAAAAACACGAGCTAAGGTGGTTCGGAGTGAAGCCGACAAGATTATTACCCTAGCGAAACAAGGATCCTTAGCCGCTAGGCGGCAAGCGATGGGCTACCTGTATGATAAGCAGCTGGTCCACGCCTTGTTTGAGCAGGCCGGTGAGCGCTATCGCGATCGCAGTGGCGGATATACTCGCATTCTGCGGACTATCAACCGCCGGGGGGATAATGCTGAGATGGCGATTATTGAGCTTACCTGATTGAGTGTCCGTGCTGCCATGGTGATGTCTTTACCAATCCAACGTGTTGCCCTAGTCATTCAATACTTGGGTACTCATTTTCATGGTTGGCAAAGACAGCCCCATCATCGCAGCGTCCAAGCTGAGATTGAGCAGGTGTTGCACGATATCCTAGAGAAAAAGGTGACGCTTTACGGTGCTGGCAGAACAGACAGCGGCGTTCATGCTGCGGCCCAAGTGGCTCACTTTGATACGACAGCTCCAATCCCTGCACATCGCTGGGCCAGTGTTCTCAACTCCCGTCTGCCAGACGATATTTTAATTCGGGCTTCTGCTCAGGTAAGTCCAGCCTGGCATGCGCGCTTCTCAGCCCTTTGGCGGCGCTACCGTTACACACTCTATACTGCCGCGCAGCCTAATTTGTTTGTCCGTCCCTACGTTTGGCACTATTACCATCCCTTGGATGTATCCCGGATGCAAGCTGCATTAACACCCATGGTGGGGCATCATCACCTGGCAGCCTTCCACCGAGCCGGTTCTCACCGCCCTCACTCTTGGGTGGATGTGCAACAAGTTCAGTGCGATCGCCAAGGCGACTGCATTCAAATTGAGGTACAAGCTAGCGGATTTTTGTACGGTATGATGCGCCTGCTAGTAGGGCTTCTAGTTCAAGTGGGCCGAGGAGCCCTATCACCGGAAAGCTTTACAGAGCTGTGGACAACCCAACGCCGGGAGCAAGTGCGATATGCAGCACCTCCTCAAGGTCTTTGCCTACTGCGAGTTGGTTATTCAAACCTACCAATTGCCCCAGAAATCTGGTTTGATGCTTTTCCCAAGTTAGCGTTGCCAGAAGTATTACCACCAGCCTACTGTCTTAACTAGCAGCCCTTTAACTCAATTGCGACATTTTTATTAACCTGACTTAACGTGCCATGACTAATAAAACTTACCTACCTACCCCAGCCACCCAGAACCATAACTGGTACATCATCGATGCTGCTGACCAGCGCCTTGGCCGTCTGGCAACGCAAATCGCCATGATTTTACGCGGCAAAAATAAGCCAGAGTACACTCCGTCTATGGACACAGGCGATTTTGTGGTTGTTGTCAATGCTGAGAAAGTGGCGGTTACGGGCAAGAAGCGAACCCAAAAAGTTTACCGGCGTCACTCTGGCCGCCCAGGCGCGATGAAGACAGAAACCTTCGCCCAATTGCAAAATCGGATACCAGCGCGAATTATTGAGCAGGCCGTCAAAGGAATGCTGCCTAAGAATACCTTGGGCCGGCAGTTGTTTACCAAACTTAAAGTCTATGCCGGGCCTGAACATCCCCACCAGGCTCAGCAACCCCAGGTACTCGAAGTTAAAACTATTCCAGGAGAGCAATAAATCATGCAAGCAACTGATCAGAATAGCCGCGTCACCTACTGGGGCACAGGCCGCCGTAAGTCATCTGTCGTCCGTGTGCGACTGGTACCTGGTAGTGGTCAGCTAGTGATTAATGGTAAACCCGGTGAACTGTATCTGCAATTTAATCCAGGCTATTTAGCGGTCGCCAAATCACCTTTAGAAACCCTTGGGTTAGAAAATGACTACGATGTACTCGTTAATGCTAAGGGCGGTGGATTAACTGGTCAAGCAGACTCGATACGCTTAGGTGTCGCCCGCGCCTTATGCCAACTGGACCCAGAGAATCGCAAACCGCTTAAACTGGAAGGCTATTTAACCCGCGACCCCAGAGCTAAAGAGCGTAAGAAGTACGGTCTGCGAAAAGCTCGTAAAGCTCCTCAGTTCTCCAAGCGCTAGCCGTCAATATTGTTCGCGTGTCAAAATTAGTACAGATAGTAATTAGATAACAGGTAAAGCGTTATGCCAAAGGCAAATCTTCATCCGAAATGGTACCCAGAGGCTAAAGTCTTCTGCAATGGCCAAGTTGTAATGACAGTTGGCTCCACCAAGCCAGAGCTTCATGTTGATGTCTGGTCTGGTAATCATCCATTTTATACTGGCACCCAAAAGCTAATTGACACAGAAGGGCGGGTTGAGCGCTTCCTGCGTAAGTACGGTATGACAGAAGAGCAACCGCAAAAACCCGAGTCAAAGCCGTAAATTGTCGGCTCGTTTCTCAACTTGAAACCTTTTTACCCTCTGTTTCTGCTAATCCTACATGGCTGAAGCCTACTTACTAGACAAGCTAAAGTCTGTTGAGCAAACCTTTAATGAGCTGACCCGACGGCTGGCTGATCCAGAGATTGCTGCCGATCCGGATGAGTACCAGCGGGTTGCTAAGGCCCGTGCTTCTCTAGAAGATGTGGCAACAGCTTTTGACACCTGGAAGCAATACCAGCAGCAACTGCTAGATGCTCGCCAGATTGCTAAGGAAGCAGGTAATGATCTAGAACTTCAGGAAATAGCAGCTTTAGAGGCTGACGCTTTGGCAGAGCAGCTGGCGCAACTGGAGACCCGCTTAAAAATTCTCTTGTTACCCCGTGACCCCAATGATGAGAAAAACATCATGCTGGAAATCCGGGCTGGTACTGGTGGGGATGAAGCTAGCATTTGGTCAGGTGACCTAGTGCGGATGTATTCTAGATATGCCGAACGCCAGCACTGGCGAGTGAAGCTGCTTAGTGAATCCCTGGGAGAGATGGGGGGATTTAAGGAAGCAATCCTGGAGATTCAGGGTAACCAGGTCTATAGCCAGCTCAAATTTGAAGCTGGTGTGCATCGAGTGCAGCGCGTACCAGCCACTGAAGCCTCTGGACGTGTGCATACCTCCACGGCCACTGTGGCCATCATGCCGGAGGTGGATGAGGTAGAGGTACAAATAGACCCCAAAGATATTGAGTTAACCACTGCTCGTTCCGGCGGTGCTGGTGGGCAGAATGTTAATAAAGTAGAAACGGCTGCGGATTTGTTCCACAAACCGACGGGAATTCGCATATTTTGTACAGAAGAGCGATCGCAGCTTCAGAATAAAGAGCGAGCTTTACAGATCTTGCGAGCTAAACTGTACGACATGAAGCTACAAGAGCAACAAGCAGCTGTAACCTCTATGCGGCGATCGCAGGTTGGTACCGGCTCTCGCTCCGAAAAAATCCGCACCTATAACTACAAAGATAATCGGGCTACAGACCATCGGCTAGGGCAAAATTTTCCCCTACAACCAATCCTTGAAGGTGACCTTGAGCAAGTTATTCAATCCTGTATTGCTCAAGATCAGCAAGAAAAGTTAG
This sequence comes from uncultured Synechococcales cyanobacterium, assembly GCA_902806435.1. GTDB lineage: Bacteria > Cyanobacteriota > Cyanobacteriia > Thermosynechococcales > Thermosynechococcaceae > CADCWO01. Next base: position 37,477 of record CADCWO010000194.1, read on the forward strand.
AAGAGCTAGCAGCCTCAATCGCTTAAGTTAGGAACAAGTTACCGGTCGTTTGCTTCTTTTAAACAAGTGCTTGCGGGGTGCAGCTTTGTAATGCTAAGGCAATCGATTAAGCTAATCAGTTTAATTCTGCTGTTGGAGTTGATTTCACCTCAAGTCTCAGTGGCAACGGAACCCACCGTATCTAGAGCTCCAATTAGCGGTGCTACTGCTAGGACTCAACTTCCGCGTTTAGAAATTCATCTTAGTCGTCGTCAAGTCACTTTATATCGAGGTGACACCAAGGTTAAAAATTACTGGATTGCAGTCGGTCGTAAAGGCTGGGAAACTCCAACCGGAAAGTTCAAAGTGGCTCAGATGTTCCTTGATCCACCCTGGGCTCACCCGCTCAAAAAAGGAGTTGTGATTCCCGGTGGCGATCCAGAAAATCCCTTAGGGCGCTACTGGATTGGGTTTTGGACAGACGGCAATAATTGGATTGGTTTTCACGGTACTCCTACTCCTAAATCTGTAGGGACCGCAGCTTCCCATGGTTGTATTCGCATGTACAACAAAGATATTGCAGAACTATTTCCACAAATTACGCTAGGAACTTCGGTTATTGTTCGCCGCTAGTCCTTCACCTGGGCAATAAATTTCAAGCTACGCTGCGAGAGCTGCTGTCGAAATTCTCTAAAATGTGAGGACAGTGAGTAACGCAGCAGGAGTGTTTTCCTTGGAGTCCCGTTACAACCCCGGTGAGATTGAAGTTAAGTGGCAACAATTTTGGGCAGAACAAAATTTAGACCAAACTTCCGTTGAGAGTGATAAACCTAAGTTCTACGCCCTCTCTATGTTTCCCTATCCCTCAGGCAATCTGCACATGGGCCACGTCCGCGTGTACACCATCTCGGATGTAATTGCCAGGGTTCACCGGATGCAGGGCTATCGAGTTCTACACCCGATGGGTTGGGACGCCTTTGGTCTTCCAGCAGAGAACGCGGCGATTGAACGGGGGATTCATCCCAGCAAATGGACTTACCAGAATATCGAGCAGATGCGGAGGCAACTTCAGCGTTTAGGACTTTCCTTCGACTGGAGCCGGGAAGTAACCACCTGCTCACCGGACTACTACAAATGGACACAATGGATGTTCTTGCAGTTTTTAGAGGCGGGCTTGGCCTACCAAAAAGAATCTGCTGTGAACTGGGACCCGGTGGATCAAACGGTGCTGGCGAATGAACAGGTCGATAATGAAGGCCGTTCCTGGCGTTCTGGAACTAAGGTAGAACGAAAGCTATTGCGGCAGTGGTTTCTGAAAATCACCGACTACGCGGAGCAATTGCTGAATGATCTCGATAAGCTAGAGGGCTGGCCGGAGCGGGTACGGCTGATGCAGGCTAATTGGATTGGTAAGTCTGTCGGGGCCTACCTAGAGTTTCCTATCGTCGCGTTAGATGAAAAGATCGGCGTCTTCACCACGCGGCCCGATACTGTCCATGGCGTTACTTACTTAGTACTGGCTCCTGAACATCCTCTGACGCGCCATGTCACAACACCAGATCAAAAGGTTGCTGTCGAAGCCTTCATTCAGGAAGTATCTGCCCAAAGCGAACTGGAGCGCACGGCTGAAGACAAACCAAAACGGGGCATTCCTACAGGTGGTAAGGCGATCAACCCATTCACAGGGGAGGAAATTTCGATCTGGATTGCTGACTATGTACTGGTCGAGTACGGTACTGGGGCGGTGATGGGAGTACCAGCCCACGATGCACGGGACTTCCAGTTTGCTAAGCAGAATCAGTTGCCGATCAAAGTGGTGATTGTCTCAGAACGGGATCTCACTATTGATCAATTGGACGCTGCCTATACCGACCCTGGATTTTTAATCCATTCTGATTCCTTTAACGGGATGGCCTCAACCGAGGCAAAAGCAGCAATTATCCAGGCCGCAGAAGAGAAAGGTTTTGGCAAAGCCCGGATTCAGTATCGATTGCGGGATTGGTTGATTTCTCGCCAGCGTTATTGGGGCGCCCCGATCCCGATCATTCATTGTCCTAGCTGTGGTACGGTGCCCGTAACTGAGGCAGACTTACCCGTTCGTTTACCGGAAGACATTGCTTTCTCTGGGCGTGGGCCTTCACCCTTAGCCCAACTGGAAGCTTGGGTAAACACGACTTGTCCGGCTTGTGGTGAACCTGGCAAGCGGGAGACAGATACGATGGATACCTTCATTGACTCCTCCTGGTACTTTTTGCGCTACCCCGACGCCCGGAATGAGCAGGAGGTTTTTGACCCAGCGAAGGTGAATGACTGGATGCCGGTAGATCAATATGTGGGTGGGATTGAACACGCGATTTTGCACCTGCTTTACTCTCGATTTTTTACGAAGGTACTGCGTGATTCGCCTGGCAGCGATCGCTCTGCTTCAGGCGGCCTGCTTAATTTTGATGAACCATTCCAGCGTTTGTTAACTCAAGGCATGGTCCAAGCCAAAACCTACAAAAACCCAGTCACAGGCAAATACATTCCGGCAACAGAAATTGATCCCACTAACCCCAAAGATCCTGAAACGGGGGAAGCGTTGGACGTGTTCTACGAGAAAATGTCCAAGTCGAAGTACAACGGTGTAGACCCTGAATCTGTATTGGCAAAATATGGGGCAGACACTGCCCGGATGTTTATCCTATTCAAGGCTCCCCCGGAGAAAGATCTAGAGTGGGATGATGCCGATGTCGAGGGCCAGTTTCGCTTTCTGAATCGAGTTTGGCGGTTAGTCACAGAATTTATCGGCAGTCAGAACCTCTCCTCTGGCAGCGCAACTACCTCGCCTGGACAAGAGCTAGCTAAGCCGGAAAAAGAGTTGCGACGGGCGATCCACACCGCAATTCAAAAAGTTACGGAAGACGTACAGGGTGAGTATCAATTCAACACCGCCGTCTCCGAACTAATGAAATTGAGCAATGCCCTCACTGACTCCTCTAAAGATTCCCCCGTTTACGCGGAAGGAATCAAAACCCTGGTCTTACTCTTAGCTCCCCTAGCACCCCACATTGCGGAAGAACTCTGGCACAATTTAGGATACTCAGACTCAGTTCATACTCAAAGCTGGCCAACAGTAGACCCTGCTGCCCTAGTGGTGGATGAAATTACGCTAGTAATTCAAATCTTGGGTAAGACGCGGGGCACAATTCAGGTTCCAGCCACTGCTAGCCGGGAAGCGCTAGAGCAGTATGCTCGTGATTCTGCGGTGGGGCAACGCTATTTGACAGACAAAGAAGTGAAGAAAGTGATCATTGTTCCAGGTAAGTTGATCAACTTTGTTGTAGCTTAGTGTTTCTAGCCCCAAACATCAGATTCAAAGCTCAGGTTGAAGTGGTAATCTGAGCCTCGGCGATCGCCGCCTGATCCCACTCCCAAGCTCCAGGCTGGGAAAACGTGATCAGTTGGTCGATGGAGAGTAGCTCTTCTGGGTCAGGTGTAGTGCCAGTATCCACCGGCTGCCCTTGGGGTCGCAGAAAAATTACTGGGCGTTCATAGGTTTTGTCATCTTTGGTGATGCACCAGATACCAGCCATGAAGGCGTTCATGCCACCTTTACTAGTACCTATTTTGATAGGTGGTCCCTCAACCTTTTTATCAATTTTTGCTATCGGCATTGAAGAGCACGCTACCTAAACTAATTGGACTTTAGGAGCAATTGTAGCCTGGTAAGTTTATGAGGCTGAGAGACTAGACACTTATCAACCAGGTAGATTCCCAGGCCGGTAAAGCTTCCCGAAACTGTGGTCAGGATTGATCTCAATTACTAGATCAACCTTGTGGGCATCCTTAATCAAAGGTTTGAGGAATAGCTCTGGATGCAGAGCCCGCCAGAAGTATTCCACAAACTGGTCAATCGTTGCATCGTTCATCCCCGGCTTGCCTGCTGCGATCGCTTCATGTTCGGCCTGACGTCGCCACTGCTGGCTGAGGCGATAATTCACCGGGTAAAGCAAGAGCAAGCGATCAAGCCGTGCCCAAAGTGGTAGGTAAGCCTGGAGGCGCGCATTCATATCTTTGGCAAACAGCCGATCTATTTCTGTATGGATTGGCGGAGGAGCAGTAGCAAACACAACTGGATCGATGGGCTGCACCCCCACAAACCATCCCTCGAATAGCACCAAGTCCACGGCTCCAACAACGTCAGGAGCAGTTCTATCGCCAGCGCCAGCTTGAGCAGATTTGTCGAACCGGGGAATCAAAATTGGATTTGCTAAATTTAGCCGCAACTGATCTAGCACCTGAATACCCAGTTGAACATCATGGGTGCCCGGAGGCCCCCGCCAAATCAACCGAGGATCTTGCTGCTGTAGTTGCTGGCGTTCGTCATAGGTTTTATAGAGATCGTCGAGGGACAAGCTGAGGGCGGTGTAGCCCATATGGGAGAGGATGAAGGTCAAAACTGCCGCCAAGGTGCTCTTTCCCGTCCCTTGGCTACCGAGAACTCCCTGAATCAGGGGTCGGTTTAGCGCCCGACGATATTCTATAAGCTGGAGGGCTAGCGGTAGCCATAAGTGCCAAAGGGTTTCCAGTAGACATCTTGGCGCTAGCTTGTGACAGTGTTGCCATTGCTCAAGCGCTGCATGGACCCCTGGTAGCAGCTGCGATCGCGATTTGAGCATTGCTTGCACATTCTCAGGATTAATGCCAAAAGCGTTGGCTCGCAACTGATCCTGGAGCGTCGAATATTCTAGCTGCTTTTGTTGCTCCTCACGCAGGGGAGACCCGCAAAGCAGCTTTTCGAGAATGCAAGTTAAGGCTGATGGCATCATAGTTGACTGGCGTCATGGCCCCTTCTAAGGGTATTTACAGAAACATTTGTAACCTACGATACGTCTTGATTCCTAAATCCATCGTCGGGGGGTACCAAATTAGGGTGGCCCGTATGCAGCGTTCAAAACAGTTTCCTCTCTTTTTAGCTTTACTAACGTTGACCAGCTTTGGCTCAATCAGCGCAACAGAAGCCCAAGCTAAACCACCGGATCATGCTCCTGCTTGGGGCTATCGTTGCAACCGCGATGAACGGGTGAACTATCCTGACAAGCGTGACTGCACAGACCACAGGGATAACGATGATGATCGCGAGGCAGACCGCGATGACCAGGATAGTAGACTTAACGACCGCTTCTATAGCAGTTTAATTGTCACCCAGATTTCCAATCGAGATTTGCCACGAGAAGTGGGGCGAAATGAGATCTTCCGGCTAATTGAGAGAGACCGCTACTTCGATGAGCGGCAAGTTATCATCTTGCGATCAGATGGCCAAATCCTCCAGTCCCGTGGGGGTAGGACTGTCAGGATCGGCCGGATCTCACGAGACGAGGTAAGGGAGTTTGAGCGGTTGTTGCGGAACCAGGACTTTGAGGCTTTTGATCGCCGCAGTTATTCCAGCCGTAGCGACCGAGAAGCAACTACTATCCTTCTGAGCAGCCGAGACACGACGGTGCGTTATCAGCTGGATATTGAAAATCGGCTACCCCAGCAACTGAGACGTATAATTGATGCCTTTGAGCGTCTGAGCGATCGTAGTTCCTATAACTATGAGCGCGATCGCGATGATCGCTATAGTTCCGGTACTCTTCCGGCGGGAACCCGGTTAAGTGTTGAATACCAAAATTCAGACCGGATTGTGCTCCGGCGCAATGAACGGCTAGACCTGACACTGGTGGCCAACCGGGATGTTAGAGATAGTCGCGGCACAGTTGTGATTCCGGAAGGTAGCCGAATTGAAGGTGAACTACGGCCTACTGGTGACGGCACCCAGTTTGTTAGTGATCGCCTGATTCTCACGAATGGTCGTCGTTATGAGATTGATGCCACGTCTGACATTATTAGGAGGAATCGAAACCTCGAAACTGTTAGGTTAGGTAATACCAACGTGACTGAAGCAGCACGAGTCGTACTAGGCTCTATTACCAGAGGTGGCAACTTAAATTTGGGAACAGTTTTAGGCGATGTTTTTGCGGGTAGACTTGGTCGGAATACCGATATTGTTGTGGTTTACCCTGACAGCGATCTGGATCTGACACTACGTTCCGACTTCTCTATCCGCTAAAGGTCAACCTACGACAAGCACCCTCCCAAGCCACAGGCTCAGGAGGTATAGAATTTATCCCCTTTCTTCTCCTTATCCCCCTCCAAGGCCAGCCGGAGGGGCTTTTACTTCCTCCCAGTTGTCTCACCTAGCTGGCAGTTAAGTGGGTAGTAGTTTTATAGCAGGTGATGCAGAGGGTACTTTAGCGGCTTAAGCTAATTAGAACACTACCCACAAGCCTGTAGTTCTTCCAACCGTATGTGCTTTGCCTAGGCTGCATTTTTAAACACCCAGCGGTACAATAGCCGGGCTTGGGTAGTTCACTTGCAGCAAGTATAGCGCTACCGGAGGTCATAAACCGCTGATGGATTATCGCCAACGTAATCCGCAACATTTTCTCCAACACTTACCTGAAACAAAGCAACGTTCATTTCTGAATGAACTTAAGGGCGATTACCAGGAGATTATTCTCAGCTATTTCACTGCCACCGCAGCATCAAGTCAGAAAATTGACGCCTTTGCCACTAAAGCATTTCTGGCTGATCTTTCAGTGTCTCAGGTAATGGAAATTCATATGGAACTAATGGATGCCTTTAGCAAGCAACTAAAATTAGAAAATCGGAGCGATGATGTTCTACTGGATTACCGCATCACCTTAATCGATACGATTGGTCACCTGTGTGAACTCTACCGCTGCGCGATTCCGAGAGAACCTTAATGTAAGTTCCTGACGTACCCCCGCCGTTGCTCCAATGAGTTCATTAAATCAAGTCTATGTTCTCAAACTCTATGTAGCTGCTAACACTCCGAATTCAGCTCGGGCCTTAAAAGCCCTGAAGGAAATTTTGGAGCAGCAATTTCCGGGAATTTACACACTCACAGTTATCGATGTCACCAAAAATCCCCAGGCTGCCGAGGATGACAAAATTTTGGTCACACCCACCTTGGCGAAAGATTTGCCGCCACCGAGGCGGAAGATCGTCGGAGATCTTTCTGATCGCGAAAGAGTTTTGATGAGTTTAGATCTGTTAAACAAGGAACGCGACCCATAAAGAAGGGTCATCAAATTACCGCAGCTTTTACGTCTACAACACAATGAATCAAGGAAGCAAAATCGAGGAAAACGCTCAGCCAGTTAAGTCCGAAGTTCAAAAGCTGCGGACAATGATTGAGGGCTTTGACGATATCAGCCATGGTGGTTTGGCTGCTGGTAGGGCAACCTTAGTTAGTGGCACCTCCGGGACCGGCAAAACGTTGCTGGCAATCCAGTTTTTGTATAACGGCATCCTCTATTTTGATCAGCCGGGGATTCTAGTGACATTTGAGGAGACCCCTGTGGATATGATTCGTAATGCCGCTAGCCTGGGTTGGAATTTACAACGCCTGATTGATCAAGGTAAGTTATTTATTCTTGATGCTTCACCAGATCCCGAGGGTCCGGATATTATTGGAGATTTTGACCTATCAGCTTTAATTGAGCGAATTCAGTATGCAATTCGCAAGTACAAAGCACAGCGAGTGTCGGTTGACTCAATTACCTCCATTTTTCAGCAATACGATGCTGCGCCAATTGTCCGCCGAGAAATCTTCCGGCTGGTGGCCAAACTAAAGCAGATGGGGGTGACGACACTCATGACGGCTGAACGATTAGAAGAGTATGGCGCCGTAGCCCGGTTTGGGGTTGAAGAGTTTGTCTCAGACAGCGTGGTGATTGTGCGTAATGTTTTGGAGGGAGAGCGTCGCCGTCGGACGATTGAAATTCTCAAATCTCGCGGCACGACGCACATGAAAGGCGAGTTTCCATTCACGATTATGAACCAGGGACTGAATATTTTTCCTCTGGGAGCGATGCGCCTCACCCAGCGATCATCAAATATTCGCGTCTCCTCTGGTGTGAGAACGCTTGATGAAATGTGCGGGGGTGGTTTTTTTAAGGACTCCACCATCCTAGTGACAGGAGCAACTGGAGCAGGCAAAACGTTGCTAGCGAGTAAGTTTGTGGCAGAGGCTTGCCTGAATAGCCAGCGAGCGATTCTGTTTGCTTATGAAGAATCTCGTGCTCAGCTCTCCCGGAATGCCTATTCTTGGGGAATTGATTTTGCAGCCATGGAACAACAGGGTTTGCTGAAAATTATTTGTGCTTACCCTGAATCTACGGGTCTAGAAGACCACCTGCAGATTATCAAGTCTGAAATCACTGCCTTCAAACCTGATCGAATTTCGATTGATTCGCTCTCAGCCTTAGCTCGCGGAGTTAACAATAACACCTTCCGGCAATTTGTGATTGCTTTAACCGGGTTTGCTAAGCAGGAAGAACTAACTGGGTTGTTTACGAACACAACTGACCAATTTATGGGGTCCAACTTTATTACCGAATCCCATATCTCAACCATTACAGACACCATTTTGCTGCTGCAATACGTCGAAATTCGAGGAGAAATGTCCCGGGCGATTAACGTCTTCAAAATGCGCGGCTCTTGGCATGACAAAGCAATTCGGGAGTACACTATCACGGCTCAGGGACCACAGATCAAAGACTCTTTTCGCAACTTTGAAGGCATTATTGGTGGTAGTCCAACCCGGATCGTGGTTGATGAAAAGAGTGAACTGTCGCGGATTGCTCAAAATATTCAAAGCATTGCTAATGACACCCCAAAGAGTTAATTTCAAGTTTATTTACAGCTCAATTACGGTGATTTCTGGTCGGCACCAAGCGCGAATAGGTAAATAGAAAGTACCAATACCAGGATTGACGTATAAGGGACCAGCTTTCGTTTGAAATAGTCCCAAATCATAAGGACCCACATCGTAGGGTAAGACTAAGGCTCGCCAGAATGGAACACGAACTTGACCACCGTGGGAGTGACCTGCCAGCACCAAGTCGAAATTACCCTTAGCTCGTTCGGCAAACAGCGGATAGTGAACCAACAACAATCGTTTAAGTGACTGTTTTAATGGTGGTAGTTGAAGTTGAGAACCTGTCGCGCCAATAATTTGTATCTGACCATCACGGCTGAGCGTATCCTGATCGACCAGCCAGGCTCCACCTGTGGACTGGCAAAATTGGGCGATCGCTTCGAACGCGGCACCGCTGGAGTAGTCATGATTGCCAGGAACGCTATAAACCGGATGACGAATCGCACTCATGATCTCCAGCGCTTCCCTGAGGTGAGTTGCCTCCTCTACCCAGTCACCTGTAAAACAGACAAAATCTGGTGATAGAGCATTCACTATCCCGACAACTTTTTTTAGGTACCTTCGATTACCCTTGTGATGAATGTCACTGATATGAACAATCCGGTGGCTGATTGCTTTACCCACCCTCAGCTTTTTGATCCTCAGCCAGTAAGGTTCTAAAACCCAAGGCTCCAAGAGACACCAACCGAGAGCGGTCCCTAAGCTTAGGTGTAGTAATTGGCGACGGCGGAGTTTAGGTAGGGCCATAGTACGAGCTCAATCAACAGCGGGCGATTCCTGCATGTCGCGCTGCCTGTTGCACCGCACCCGCCACCGCAGTCACCACTCGCGGATCAAATACAGAAGGAACGATCTGCTCCCGGTCTAGGTCGCTAGAACTAATTAAGGCAGCGATCGCAGCAGCTGCTTCTAAGTGCATTGATGTTGTAATTGCTGCGGCTCGACAGTCCAAGGCACCGCGAAAAATTCCCGGAAACGCCAGTACATTGTTAATTTGATTGGGGTAATCACTGCGGCCCGTTGCCATGACTGCTACCTTGTCTTGCACCAGTTCCGGTTGGATTTCCGGAATTGGGTTTGCCATCGCAAACACAATTGGGTCAGAGGCCATCGTGTATACCATCTCTGGGGTTAAGACGCCGGGGGCACTTACCCCCAAAAATACATCAGCCCCTTGCAGGGCATCTGCTAAGGAGCCAGATTGGGGTTGAGCAAATTCTCGTTTGGCAGCACTCAGGTCTGGACGCTGATCCGAGAGAATTCCCTGGGAGTCGCACATCCAAATTTTCTCCACGCCCGATTTACGCAACAGCCGGGCGATCGCGACTCCCGCCGCACCCGCCCCGTTGATCACAACCCGCACCTGAGACAAAGACTTTTTAACCAGTTTCAAGGCATTAATCAAAGCAGCCAGGACGACAATCGCTGTCCCATGCTGGTCATCGTGAAAGATGGGAATCTCCAATTCCCGCTGTAGCTGGGCTTCAATCTCAAAACAGCGGGGGGCACTGATATCTTCGAGGTTCACCCCTCCAAACACTGGCGCAATATTCTTTACGGCTGCCACGATTGCTGCTGTGTCTTGAGTAGCTAGGCAAAGTGGAAAAGCATCAATCCCAGCGAACTCCCGAAATAGCATCGCTTTACCTTCCATTACCGGCAAGGCAGCCGCAGGACCAAGGTTACCCAACCCCAAGACAGCACTACCATCAGTAACGATCGCGACGGTGTTGCTTTTAATCGTTAGCTGATAAACTTTTTCCGGTTGAGCAGCGATTGCTTGGCAGATCCGGCCAACGCCTGGAGTATAGGCCATTGCCAGATCCGCTTGCCGTTTCAGCGGATGCTTACTCTGAACCGTGATTTTGCCTCCTTGGTGCAGTGCCAAAGTGCGATCACAAACCTCTAGAACGTCTACGGCTGACAGGGCTTTGACCGCTTCCACAATCTGCGTCGCGTGCTCCTGACTAGCAGCATCCACACTGATGTTGCGAACAGACAGCTTCCGGGTTTGGGTCAGTAGCTCAATTTCACCTAGGTTGCCACCGCTGGTTGCGATCGCTTGCGCGATACTCGCTAGCATTCCAGGCTGGTTGGGGGTTTGGAGCCGAATGGTTACGCTAAAACTGGGGTTGGGCGTCAGGTTGGCCATACTGAGAGGATGCTGTAAAACTGCTAGAACTTGTCCTTAGCTTACCGGAGTAACTGATCTAGGATTGTACTAACTCGCACTGGCTGCTCAATAATTTCACGCTCTATTTAAAATGTGAAGTATTGAAGCTAGTCCGAACATCCTGTAAGAGAAGCGTGTGGATGAGCAGCAAAATTAGAATTCATGAGCTGTCTGGAAAATTAAATGTACGCAGTCAGGAAATTTTAGCAATCTGTGCCCGGTTAAATATTCCGGCCAAAAGTCATAGCAGTACCATTACTGCGGCTGAAGCTGACCGTATCCTAGCTGCTGCTCAAGCGTCTACTGCCGCTGGTTCTAACAGTACTAAACCCCATAGCGAGGGTAGCCTGAACTCAGCAGCCCATCGTACCGCTCAAACGACACCGCTAGAACAGGAATCTTCTCAATCTCAGCGATCAATTGAGGCCGTCTCTGGTGACATTCATCTAGATGACCCGCAGTATTTTTTCAACCGAGAGCTGAGTTGGCTAGAGTTTAACAAGCGGGTATTACACGAAGCATTTGACCCGCGCACTCCTTTACTGGAGCGTTTAAAGTTTCTGGCCATCTTCTGCACCAATTTGGACGAATATTTCATGGTGCGGGTTGCCGTCCTTAAGCAGCAAGTTGTCGCCCAGGTAAGCCAGAAAACCCTTGATGGCTTAACACCCCAAGAGCAACTCGCTGCGATTCGAGAACAGCTTCAGCCCGTTTTTACAAGTGCTCACCGCCACTTTGAACATCAACTGCGATCGCAACTGGTTGCTGAGGGAATTTATATTCTCAATTACGACGAACTCAACCAAAAGCAGCGTCACTTCCTGCATGAATATTTTGAAGAACAAATTTTTCCGGTACTGACTCCACTAGCCGTTGACCCCGGTCACCCCTTTCCTTACATCTCAAACTTGAGCCTCAACCTAGCGGTAATAGTCAGAGATATGGAGACCGGTGAAGATCACTTTGCTCGGCTAAAAGTACCCAAGGTGTTGCCTCGCTTTATTACCCTGCCGGAGGAACTCCATGCCAGCAAAACAGACCAGCCGTGGCACTGGGCCGGCGTCCCATTAGAACAGGTGATTGCCCATAACTTAGAAGCTTTATTTCCGGGGATGACCATTCAGGAATACTCTCCCTTCCGCATTACTCGCAACGCTGACTTAGAAATTGAAGAATACGAAGCCGACGATTTATTGTTAGCCATTGAGCAAGAACTGCGCAAGCGCCGGTTTGGTTCTACAGTCCGGATGGAAATTCAGGTTGAAATGTCTGAGACCATCCGGCAGACGTTGATGCGAGAACTAGATTTGGAGGAAAGTGATGTCTATGAAGTCGAAGGGTTACTTGGCCTTAACGACCTGATGGGAATGATGGAGTTGTCTTTGCCGGAACTGAAAGAGCCTGACTGGTCTCCTGTTATCCCACCGCGAATTCAAAGGCTGGAGCAAACCGAGATCACTGCTTCAACTCTGGATGGCCATAGCGAGGAGCGGGAGGATATTTTCTCAACGATTCGCAAAGGTGATTTACTCGTTCATCATCCTTACGAGTCTTTTACGGGAACCGTGCAGCGTTTTATTACCTACGCAGCTGAAGACCCCCACGTTCTAACGCTTAAAATGACGCTCTACCGTACTTCTGGAGACTCACCGATTGTCAATGCCTTAATAGCCGCTGCTGAGAATGGCAAGCAAGTGGTTGCTTTAGTTGAATTAAAAGCCCGCTTTGATGAAGAAAATAACATTTTATGGGCGCGGAAGCTGGAAAAGGCTGGGGTTCATGTGGTTTACGGGATGGTTGGCCTCAAGACTCATACCAAAGTTGCTCTGGTCGTTCGGCAAGAGTCAGGCCAGATTCGACGGTATTTTCATATTGGAACAGGGAACTACAATTCAAAAACTGCCCGCATCTACACAGATCTGGGGCTGTTGAGTTGCCGGGAAGAGCTAGGGGCTGATCTGACAGATTTGTTCAATTATCTGACAGGTTACTCTCGCCAAGAGTCTTACCGGAAGCTTTTAGTAGCACCCGTCAATTGCCGCGATCGCATGATGGCATTGATTCAGCGGGAGATCGAACACCAGAAGCAAAGCGGACAAGGCCAGATCATTGCCAAGATGAATGCATTAGCTGATCCAGATATTATCATTGCCCTTTATCAAGCTTCCCAAGCAGGCGTACAGATTGATCTGGTGATTCGAGGGATGTGTTGCCTTCGCCCTGGCATCAAAGGCGTGAGTCAGAATATTCGTGTAATCAGTGTGATTGGGCGCTTTTTAGAGCATTCACGCATATTCTATTTTCATAACCAAGGCCAGGCGGAAGTATTGATTGGTAGTGCAGACTGGCGACCCCGTAACTTGGACCGGCGAGTGGAAGCAGTTGTGCCAGTGGAAGATCCGGAGATTGCGCTTCATTTAAAGAAAATCTTAGATGTCATGCTAGCTGATAACCGACAAGCTTGGGAGTTACAGCCTGATGGCACCTACGTGCAGCGCCAGCCGGTGGATAATCAGTCAGAACAAGGCAGTCAGACACATCTAATGAAACTAACCCTACAATCCGTAGGTACACTTTAGCTCCTGTTGCTCTTCAGAACGTCACAAACGGCCTTGTTTCTCAGTGGATCAACCTAAAATCATCCCACTGGTATACGAACTTAAGCATCTTGTAACATTAAATAGACTTAAGTTAAGTTTAGCTTAAACAATAAATTGATATATACTGCGTTTTATGGTTTCCTGCCAGCCTTCAGTTCTACGGGTCTTAGTTGTTGATGACCACGAGTTGACACGTTTCAGCCTAAAAATAGCTCTCCAAACTCAATCGGATATTGAACTGGTTGGGCTAGCTAGTAACGGCCAAGAGGCAGTGCAGTTAGCTAAGCAGTCTCACCCGCATGTTGTGATCCTTGACTTGCAAATGCCCATCATGGATGGTGCTAGCGCCTCTAAACAGCTTAAAAAGCTTGATTCTCGTGTAAAAATTATTGGCTATTCTTCTGTGCAGATGCCTTATCTAGAGGGGTTAATGAAGAAGGCCGAACTCGATGCTTTTTGTGATAAATCTACTTGCACGCCAGACCTAGTCAATCTGGCACGGCAATTAGTTGCTAGAGATTAAAAAGGCTTATTTAGCGTCAGGGAAGGTACGTTGATACTCATCGACTAAGTCGTCAAGTTCTTCCAGCGCTTGGTTAACATCAATTCTTAGGGTCCCCAGATCTGGTTTTTCTAAAAGTTCAATCAATTTTCCCCGCTTTTGTCTAACAGAATCGATTCGTTCTTGAAGTGTCTGAGCATCCATTGGCATTTTAGTAAGAAACGTCTTTCGTCTTTCAACTGCTAAGAATAAACAGTTTTTGTCGACACGACAGGTCAGGGATAGTCTAAGCTAGCTGAAGATTCCTATTAATTTTAATCTATAACTCGTGTCTCACCGTTTTGCCTTTACCTCACTACTTATCATCCTTGGTTTAGGAAGTACTGTGCCACCCGCGTTGAGTCAGGTTGTTCCTCATGTCTTACAGTTAGATAGCACTCAGTTAGAGAAGACAGGGGTAGCTTTAGCTCAAGAAGCTGCTCAATTAGCTCAGTTTCAGCAGCTAGAGCTAGCGCTGACAAGAGCTCAATTAGCAACTCAATTGGCTCCTCAAACCTACCAAGCTTGGGCCATTTTGGGTGTCCTTTCTCTGGAAGCTCAGCAGCCGCGGCAGGCGATCGTCGCTTTGGAACGGGCTCGGTCTTTAAGTCGTAATGATCCTAAGGCTTTGCCTAGTGTTTTATTTAGCCTGGGTAATGCTTATTTCCAGCAAAACAACTATCCGGCAGCAGTGCGCGAGTTACAAGCAGGGTTGGCCCTAAAGCCCAATACGCCTGACGCTTTGTTTGATTTAGGCAATGCCTATTACAAGCTACAGCGATTCCAGGATGCAATTGCCCAGTATAGTAAGGCGATCGCGCAAGACAAGCAATTTTGGCCAGCAATCAACAATATTGGGCTGGTGAAGTACGAGGCAGGAGATATTGCTACCGCGATTCGCCAGTGGCAATCGGCGATCGCGATTGACGCTAAGGCTAGTGAACCAAAATTAGCCCTGGCTGTAGCTTTATATACGCAAGGACGCCAAGATCAAGGGTTAGCTTTAGCAGAAGCAGCTCTGAAGCTAGATGGTAGCTATGCCAGTGTTGACTTCTTAAAGGAAAACCTTTGGGGCGATCGCCTCTTGGCCGATACAAAAAAGATGCTGGCAGCACCTAGACTGCGCGCAACTATTGCCCAGATAGAAGCACTAAAGCGCCGCTCCCCTCAGGCTCCCCGTTGATATTGATGAACGAGTCCTTTTGTCCTTCGCTGGCAATGTACGATTCAACTCCAGTAAGTACTAGCCCCTACTGTTGTGATTAATCCTTCTTCCCTCACCCCCCTTAAACAGGCATTCAATCAGACTCGTCATCTAGCCCAGGGTGTTTCCCAAGTACCTTCACCTGCAACGGGTAAATCACAGGGGCAATCGACAGCTCATGTTGTCCGTGCTGCCCGTTTGGAAGACTTATCCAACATTGCAACGCTGTTGAGCGAAAGCTTCTATCCAGCCGACGGTTTAACAAGCTGGTTTTCACCATTACTCCGCTTGGGGATTTATCAAGACTTAAGAGGGCGGATTACGACCTCAGCTAAACATCTTTGCCTAGTTGCCTTCCAGGGCGATCCAAGCCCACAGCCAGGGCGCCAATCTTTAGCAGGCACTGTCGAGGTAACACTACGTTCACTCACGCCTTGGCAGGGTTCTTTATCGAAGTACCCTTATATTTCTAATCTGGCGGTGAAAGGAGAGTTTCGCCGCCAGGGAATCGCTCAACACCTATTACTCACTTGTGCCCGAAGCGTTCAAGAGTGGGGTTACCAGGATCTTTATCTGCACGTCTTAGAAGATAATCAAGCGGCTCGACAGCTTTACGCTAAGGCTGGATATCAACAAGAGCGCAGCGATCCAACTTGGACTGCCTACCTATTGCGTCAGCCTCAACGACTTTTGTTTCGCAAACGCCTGAAATAACTTGTTATAGGTCGTTAGAAAGCCCCTTAGTGCTATACGTATGAGCATTGTAGTCGCCAACTTCTTGAATCTGATCAGCCGGAAGTCGGAGCCAGGAAAGGTTGGCCCAAAGTTAACGATAAGGAAACAATTTTGCGATACCTGCTGTCAAGTTGCACAGACGCTGTCCTACTTGAGGAAGCAACCAATCTTTAGAAGAAGTCAGGATTGAAAGTTACTAGATCAATCCTGGCAAGATTTATTAGTCTAAAATACTATTTTGAGCTAGTGCTTTCCGCAGAATAATTGGGTCAAACCTTGATTAATTCAGTTCCCGGCAAAATTCGGTCTAGAGACCGTAACCACGACGATCATACTCATTCCGAGAGCTCTGCTCACCCCCATGTTCACAGTGAAGAGTCTATCAGGGCTGTTGTGAACAGGCTTTCCCGGATTGAAGGGCATATTCGGGGGATTAAATCGATGGTTCAGGAGGACCGTCCTTGCCCAGACGTTCTAGTACAGGTTGCTGCCGTGCGAGGCGCACTAGACCGTGTAGCTCGGATCATTCTCGATGAGCACCTGACTCAATGTATTGCCAGAGCCGCTGAAGAAGGCAGTATTGAGGCAGAGATTGAACAGCTAAAATCTGCCCTAGATAGATTTTTAACTTAAGACGGCTCTGAAAAGGATATGAGCTTGAGGCGAAGGTAGAGGCAACCGGAGAACTTAGTAAGAGGACCTGTTAAGCCACTTCTGCTAACACAGGAATTGGCATCTTAGGGTTTGTTTGCACTATCTACGCTTCCAGCAGAGAAATGGTGAAGGTACTTCCTGGGCTATTCAACTCGCTTTGCTGCCAATGCTGAGCTGGGCTAAAGGCTTGGATGTCGCCATGCATCTGCTGGACTAAGGCTTTTGCGATCGCCAGCCCCAACCCAGTACCAGGAATAGCAGTTTGCGCTTGAGCGCCGCGGTAGTGACGTTCAAAAACGTGATTGAGATCTGCTGGGGGAATCCCAGGACCAGTATCATGAATGGCAATCGTCTGGTGATCTATGAGGTCCAGGGCACGATACACCTGGATCAAGACTTGACCACCAGTAGGGGTGTATTTCAAAGCATTGTCGATTAAGTTGTGTAGCACTTCCCGCAAAGCTTTAGGGTTAGCCCGGACTGGAGGCAAACCGGAAGGGATGTCTGTGGATAGTTGCACGTGACGGTCTTGGGCGATCGCGCGAGCGGACACCAGCAATGGTTCTAGCATCTGGGCAAGCGAACAAGCTTCCAGCGGCAAATCGCTACCAGCTTGATCTGCAGGTAAGAGCCACGGTAGAGAGAGTACTTCAGCCTGTCCGCTGATTTGCCTTGCCGGCAGCAAATCAGCTGTGAGTTCTACTTCGCCCCAATCAATCGCCGTATCGAACTGCTGCAAGAGCTCCTCTAAGTGCTCACTTTCACGCACCACACTGGCGGCAATTTCCCGGTTGTTGTCCCCCGGGCTTAGGCGTTTTAACAGCAACTTGCCTAGGGTGCGTAGGGTTGTTAGCGGGTTGCGAAACTGGTGCAACAGATCCGCTAGGGTATCGTGCTGCTGCGCTTGGAGCAACCGCTGCTCGGGAGGGGAGTGAACTAACCATTGGTGACGCTGGTCTAGTACACAGGCGATCGCCAAAGTGTTGGCAATTTGTTTTAACTGCACCTGCTCGGATTCATTCCACTGCCGATCTTCGCGGCTGACAACCAACAGCCCCAAGACAACCTCCTGATCCATCAGGGGTAAAACAAGGCGTTGCTGTTTCAGTAAGGAGGCTGCCCTTGGCCGCTCAGCCTCCATATTGAGCGCTCCGGCGGAAAGCCGAAGAGCCGCAGTTTGGTTTTGAGATGACGGCAAAGACGCAGGTGCTTGCCAAGAAATAGGTTCCTCAGGATAGACTACGACTGGAATCAGGTTGACAGGCTTACCATCTCTAAACTCCTGGGTAAGATAGATGCCGCTAGAAGACGCACCCAATCCTTGCGTCAGCAAGGTGGTTTGCGATCGACAGAGGTTAACAAATTCTGAGCTAGCAGGCATCAACATGGAACTTTAAAGACAGGCTGTGCTAAAGCATCCAAAAAAAAGTTTTCAGGCTTCCGGTTTTGATCCTAACTTCCTTCACTGGCTGCCCCTGTCAATAGTCTCGCTTACATACCCATGATTGAGTAGCCAGAATCAACGTAAAGCACTTGGCCCGTAATTCCACTGGCCAGATCACTGCATAGAAAGGCTGCTGTATTTCCCACTTCCGTCTGGGTGACAGTCCGGCGCAGGGGAGCAACCGTTTCAACGTGATGAATCATATCCAGAATGCCACCTACAGCAGAAGAGGCAAGTGTGCGGATCGGGCCAGCGGAAATACCGTTGACGCGAATCTTTTGCGGTCCTAGGTCTGCTGCCAAGTAACGAACATTCATTTCCAAGGCGGCTTTGGCAATCCCCATGACGTTGTAGTTGGGAATCACTCGCACCCCACCGAGGTAGGTCAAGGTGACGATACTACCTCCGGCCCTCATTAAGGGCTGAGCGGCAGCACTCAGCTGGATTAAGGAATAGGCACTCACGTCCAAGGCTAAAGTAAACCCCTGGCGAGAGGTATGGCTAAATTGGCCACTCAGGTCATCCTTGTTGGCAAAGGCAAGACAGTGAATCAAGATGTCTAGTTTGTCCCACTGGTTAGCGATCGCGGCAAAAGTTGATTGAACCTGCGCCTCATCTTGAACATTACAGGGCAAGAACAGGCTAGGGGCTAGGGGCTCTACTAAATTCTTGACTTTTTGCTCGTGGCGACCTCGCTCGTCCGGCAGGTAGGTAACTCCAAGTTTAGCTCCGGCTTGATGAAGCTGCTGGGCGATTCCCCAAGCGATCGAGCGGTTATTGGCAATGCCGGTTACTAAAGCATTTTTCCCGGTTAAGTCAAGCATAAAAGTTTCAAACGAAGGCTAACTTAGAGCGTACTAAAGATAGGGACATAGTAGTTGAAGTCCAGAAGTTAAAACCCGGTCAGCCACCTTTAAAGTTTTCTGTTTTCACCACTAGCTAGCAACAAACTTGTAAAGGTGCGCTTCCAACTTCTATATGGGTAAATTAATTGGATTAGTTAAAAGCAGAAATTCTACCCTGAATACCCGCTAGTTGCTGCAAGCAATATCAAACAAAATTGCGAGCTTATAGACCGACCTTGAAGGCGATAATCGGTGTTAGCTTCCGTCCGGAAGGGTTGCTAAGTAAGGGTTACAGAAGCTGCCGCTCTAGCTTTGCTAATAAAACCCTGAAACAATGTAGCAAATAATACAAAAAAACCACTGGGAGTCAGCTTAAGTAAGTCTCAGTCTACAGATTGACATCATTATAGTTACGGCTGTTAGGAATACCTACGGGGGCGCGACAGAGAGGCATGGTAGTGACTCAAGATAGGCCACTGGCGGCTGTGTTCCGTCAGATGAGTAATAGTGGCTTTCCACCCGTTGTGGAAACCTTTGACCGGGGTAAAACCATTTTTTTTCCAGGTGATCCGGCTGAGCGCGTTTATTTCCTGCTTAAAGGTGCAGTAAAGCTCTCGCGGGTCTATGAAGCTGGTGAAGAAATCACGGTGGCTCTGCTGAGAGAAAATAGCGTCTTCGGCGTCCTCTCGTTAATCACAGGCAATCGTTCTGATCGCTTTTACCACGCCGTTGCCTTCACGCCAGTTGAGTTACTTTCAGTTCCAATTGAACAGGTTGAAAAAGCGCTAAAAGAAGACCCTGAGCTGCCAGTCATCTTGCTGCGCGGCTTGTCTTCGCGGATTCTCCAAACGGAAATGATGATTGAAACCCTAGCTCACCGAGATATGGGGTCCCGTTTAGTAAGTTTCCTGTTAATTCTCTGCCGTGACTTTGGGATGCCGACTGCTAATGGCATCACGATTGATTTAAAGTTGTCCCACCAGGCGATCGCTGAAGCCATTGGTTCAACCCGTGTCACCGTAACTCGCCTCCTCGGAGAACTGCGCGACCAAGCGATGATCTCGATCCACAAGAAAAAGATCACGGTTCATAACCCGGTCACCTTGGGTCAGCAATTTACTTAAAGGTTGTAGATACCTAAATCCAACGACCGTTTAGTCTAGTAAAAGCTGTTATGTGCTTTCAGGCGAATTTACTTTCAAAGAACTAAAGTGGATCGGGGCTTTTAGTTGCACCGCAAACTTGATAGATCTATAAGCAGACATAAGATTACTAAAGTTTAAATTGGTAAACTGTAATACCTTTATGGAGATGTACTTCAATGAAATCCAGAATTTTTCGGTTTCTAGCTGTCTGCCTAGTTATTTTTTCTAGCTTAATCCTGTCGGCTCAAGGTCCTGCTTTAGCCAAGTCAACGTTCCTGGGAAAAGATAGCAGCCAATCTGCTTCTGCCATAAGCGGTAAGGGTACAGGTTCTGCTGAGTCTCAGCGCCAGACTGCATCCAAGCTGGAGATCCCAACGGGTGGTGAACTTGGCCGAGAAGATGTTAGAGACACAATTGAGAGCGCTAATACCAGAAGTGCTCACGAAACGCGAGATCAAGCATTAGAAATTCTACCGACACCACCCAAAGGCGAGTATTCAGCAGACAGCGTTGGTCAGACGCGGGGAATACAGTAGTCTAGCTGGTCTATAATCTTTTGAAGCTCCGATTGAACCCTAGCTAAAGAGCTAGGGTTCAACGATCTATTCGTTTTATTCTTAACTTAATCTTGAACTCACATTCTTATATCTAAAAAAATGAATCCTGCTAATCAAACTACTACAGGTGCTGATGCTGTTGATCAAGCGATCGCGAAAGGCATTGATCTAGATGGCTCACCGATTCCACCTGCCAAGCTAGAACTCTACAGCAAGGTAATGGGACTTGAGGCAGGCCGCCAACGTAGTGGCGTATCTAATACAATGCGCTCTCGCATTGTGCGGATTGGCGCCAAGCATCTTTCTCAAGCAGAACTTAACCAAAGGCTTATCGCTGCTGATTTTACACCCCTTAAAGATAAAGAAATTGCCTTTTATTACGGCAGTAAGTAGCAACACAGTCGGACAGCAGGCAGTAACTTAGCGCATACTAAATCCTTCGGGATGAGTAGCTGTACGGTAGCAGGTACCCGTCAATCAGTAGAAGTAGATTAGGGTGTGGACGCTAAGGTGTGGACGCTAGAGACTTTATGCCTGACATCTAAATGGATCTAATTAATTGTCGTTGCTCCTCCATCCGCAATAGCCTAACCAGAATTTTCTCAACTTCTGGCTAGGCTATTTTCTGTTGCCTGCTTGATCAAACTACCCTAAGGCACCAGCATGCAAAATGCTTACTGATAATCATGTCAGCCTCTAAAAGCCATAATCCGACCCTTACTCGACCCTTACTGGCACCATGACTCTTTAGCCAACCAGACTCAGGAACTCGCAATTATTCAATGCCGTCTTAGTTGTTAGTAAAATGCTGTGCTAGCCTTCGCCGTCGAGGGGCACTCTAATAACAGCATTCGTAGGCGGAGGACAATTGTGAGTCACTCGGTACTGAAGTACGCGTTGAAGTTGAGGGACCCAGACCGCTTAAACTGGATCATTGAATCACTTTTAGAAAGAGAAGGCCCTAAGACCGTCGGTGAGATGATGGCCCAGGTAATTAGAGAACTGGCTATAGAAAATCCAAAAACGTTTGTTTGGGCACTACAAACCCTGATTAACCGAGACAGTTTGCTAGCAATTGGTCAAGCCGCTGCTAGCCGTTGCGCTACCCTCCTCACTCAAAACGGGTTTTTGATCGGTAAAGACTTTGAAGTTCACCCCGAAGGTGGTTTGATGATATTTAATCAAGAAGCTTTTGAGGTGCTTTTACTAAGCTTACCTATAACGATTCAGCGAGCCATTAAGTTCAGCTAAAGTACTTAGTTTTTTACTCCTGACATAGATTAAGACAGCGCTATTATCTAATAGACCGACGCTAAAAGTACATCTAGAAGTCACCATTACCTGCTAGCAAACTAAGTACAAACAAGGTTGTAATGCAGAGAGAGCCTACCCCAAACATTAAAGAGCGGGCGATCGGCACGTTCAAAATATAAAAAATTGGATAGAGTAACCGGGCAACGACAAAGGTTAAAGCTGCACCTATTGCCAAAGTTGTATCTTGCCCTGTGACATAAGCCGTTAGTGCTGCTGCTGCGAACAGCATAAAAGCTTCCATTGAATTTTGGTAAGCCCAGTTTGCTCGTTGAGCATAGGGAGGCAATTTGTCGAACATTGTCCGGGGGGCAGCATTATCATAGCCAACTTTCAGACGAGCGTAAGCCACAACTACGAAAGGAGCGTACATTAGAAGCGCAGCAGCAGCAATACAGTTCAGTAAAATGGCCGATCCAGGATGAGTCATGAATATAAGGTATTAGAGGCTAACTGCATAATGACGCACTTGTGCCGAGAAACTTTCTTACCTTTCTCAATCATCTTTGTGGTTTAGAACTACAGCTAGTTCATCTAAAAACCCCCGACGAAGCCGGGGGAAACTTTAGCACACTCATCATCTTCAGTCCGAAGTTGGCTTTCTTGAGCAATGAACGGCTTAACCGCCCAAATGCTGCCAATCAACGTTTACCCCTTCCAGGAGCAGTGAGGAGTTGTAAAGTTGGAGGATGATGAGTAAAAAGACAAAGAAGAGAAGAATGAAAACGCTCATCACAGGCGTAGTCCCCCAACCAGGGGCTACTTTGCCATACTCAGAGTTCAGGGGTTTAAGGACATCTCCTAGCCAAGTCCGTCTTGCCATAAGTCACCTACTGCCAACCGTAACGGTCCTTTTTAATCTTCCGTAATATTATAGAGGAATACTCCTCATAATTAATTTACCTTATGGAGCCTGCAATAGTTCTTAGTATTACGATCGCTGCCTTCTTTGTAGCAATCACAGGTGTATCAATTTACACTGCCTTTGGCCCCCCCTCAAAAGAGCTGGGTGACCCGTTTGAAGACCACGAGGACTGAGGGGCACAACGACTGTCACTCAAAAGCCACCTGCTGGGAGCAAGTGGCTTCTTGAAATTAGTTAAACAAGGTTAAAAGAAGCTATTTTTTGGTAATCCGGGGCGGTTCGCGGAAAAAGATTGCAAAGAATAATACAGCAAGGGCCCCAAACAAAATCAAGACATAAGCAATACTTTCCATGATGCTTTCCTTAACTATTTATCGACTCGGATAATTTATCAAACATACATCTAGGTTGGCCTAGAGCAATTGTAACTACCAATTACTGACTAGACCAACCCAAATCTTTTGAGGGTGCTAAACCGCTTCCTTGCGCCGAGTTGTGGTGTCCCCTACTTTCGCAAAGGCACCAAACTCAACTTCTTCCTCTAAACCAGGTTCAATTCCAGCAAATACATCTCGGAAAATTGTCCGAGAACCATGCCAGATATGGCCGAAGAAGAACAGTAGCGCAAATACAGCATGACCGTAAGTAAACCAGGTCCGAGGGCTTGCCCGGAAAATCCCATCTGAGTTGTAAGTCTCGCGGTCAAAATCAAAGATTTCACCGTACAAGGCAGCACGAGCATAACGCTTCACCGTCGGTGGATCATCAAAGGTCTGACCATCTAATTCACCACCGTAGAAGCTAGCTGTGATTCCCTGTTGCTCAAAGCTATACTTCGATTCAGCACGCCGGAAGGGTATATCCGCCCGTACAACGTCGTCTTTATCCTGCAGGATTACTGGGAAACTTTCAAAGAAGTTAGGCATGCGCCGCACGGATAAATCCCGCCCTTCGCTGTCTTTAAAGATTGGATGACCTACCCAGGAAACAGCAACACCATCACCCTTGTACATTGGGCCACCTCGGAACAAACCGCCTTTAGATGGGTTATTGCCAATGTAGTCGTAGAAGGCTAATTTCTCTGGAATTGCTGACCAGGCAGCAGAAGGAGTTTCACCAGCTGCCAAACTTGATTGGACGCGGCGGTTAATTTCCTGCTTGAAGTAGCCACTATCCCACTGGTAACGGGTCGGCCCGAACAACTCAATCGGTGTGGTGGAATTGCCGTACCACATAGTGCCGGCAACAACAAAAGCAGCAAAAAAGACCGCAGCAATACTGCTAGAAAGCACAGTTTCGATATTACCCATCCGCAGGGCCTTATAAAGTCGCTGCGGTGGCCGAACAGTCAGGTGAAACAAACCAGCAATGATGCCAACAATTCCGGCAGCAATGTGGTGAGCGACAACACCCCCTGGATTAAAGGGGTTAAAGCCATCCGGCCCCCACTCTGGTGCCACGGGTTGGACACTGCCAGTTAAGCCATAGGCGTCAGATACCCACATCCCCGGACCAAATAGCCCTGTCAGGTGAAAGGCACCAAATCCGAAACAAAGCAGGCCGGATAAAAGCAAGTGAATACCAAACATTTTAGGTAGATCTAAAGCTGGTTCACCGGTACGTGGATCACGGAATAGCTCTAGATCCCAATAGACCCAATGCCAAACGGCAGCTAGATACAAAAGGCCAGATAAGAGGATGTGGGCGATTGCCACTCCTTCAAAGCTCCAGATGCCTGGATCGACACCTGTTGCTCCAGTAACGCTCCAACCGCCCCAAGAGTCAGTTACCCCCAAGCGGGCCATAAAGGGGAGAACGTACATCCCCTGCCGCCACATTGGGTTTAAAACTGGATCGCTGGGGTCAAAAATCGCTAACTCGTAAAGGGCCATTGAACCAGCCCACCCTGAAACTAAAGCGGTATGCATTAGGTGGGTGGAAATTAGTCGCCCTGGATCATTAATCAGAACAGTGTGTACTCGGTACCAAGGTAGTCCCATTGACTACGCTCCTCCTCTAACAGTATGGCTGTACTTTTTCAACAGGTTATTAAAGTGCCAGATCCTATGAACATCATCCAAGTCTGATTCAGAAGCGATTCAAATGGGAACGACCTCTCCAGACTTAACGTTCCGCGCCTGACAGTACTTCTATTACAGTTGCAATCTGACAGCACTTTCAGCCGCTGCGATGGAGTCATTATACCCTAAGCGTTATCTTCCTCCCAAGCTTTAGACGGCTAGGATGAGAGAGTATAAAGAAGTGTAACCAGTCAATCAAAGCAATTGCGAGAGAGCTGGCAGTTTTAGGAGTGAGTGATGAGCAGTATCAAGTTTGTCCGCGAAGATCAAGAAGTAATCGTTGCCGAAGGCGCAAATCTCCGCCTAAAAGCTTTAGAAAACAATATTGATATTTACAAGTTGAAAGGCAAACTGATGAACTGTGGTGGCTACGGACAGTGCGGCACCTGCATTATTGAAGTCATCGCAGGGTTGGAAAATCTCTCGCCTCGCACGGATGTTGAAAACCGTATGCTAAAGAAACGACCCTCAACTTACCGGCTAGCCTGTCAGAGCTTGATCAACGGTCCGATAAGTGTAAAGACAAAGCCGTAACCCGCGATCGCAGTTTTGACGTAAGGTATTTAAGCCACTAAAACCTCTAAGAGACTTGCATAAGCCTAGGAGAAGAATAGGAAAGTGGTATTCTGGGAATACATGAACTGCTAAGACAGGACTAAGTAATAAGTTTTATGGAAGTTAACATCTTAGGTTTTATCGCCACAGCCTTGTTTGTGTTGATTCCGGCTGGTTTCCTAATTCTTCTCTATGTGCAAACGGTTACTCGCCAAAATAATGAGGGTGAGGGTTAGTATTGCGCTCCCAAAATACATCCTGTTCATAACCTTGAATCCGGCGATCACGCTTTGCTAGTTGCAGGCGCTTTTCTGCTAAACAAGCATAGCTCTCATCCCATTCAATCCCTACAAATCTACGCTCTAGCTTCCTAGCAACCACTGAGGTTGTACCGGAACCAACAAAGGGATCGAATACTACTGCTCCCGGTTGTGAGCTAGCCAAAATTACTTTAGCCACAAGTTTTTCCGGTTTTTGGGTTGGATGATCCGTATTTTCCGGCATAGACCAAAAAGGTACTGTTAGATCGGTCCAAAGATTAGAAGCTGCAGTCAACCGGAAGTCACCTTTAGGGCTCCGCTGCCAATCTTTAGGCTCACCTTTAGCATCAGTATAAGGTGCGCGTACTCGTCGCTTTAGTTGAACGGCCTCTGCGTTGAAGTAATAGTTGTTGGATACGGTGCAGAACCAAATATCTTCGGCGCAGTTCTTCCAGTTTGTCTGAGCGGCACGCCCTTTTTCCCGTTCCCAGGTGATCCGGTTACGCACCTGAAAGTAGCGGCAGGCAACAGCATGAAGGGCTAGGGAAGATTGCCAATCACCGCATAAGTAAATGGAAGCTGTTGGCTTCAGGAGGGGGACCAAGCGCGAGAGCCAACTATCTACCCAACGCTCATAGTCAGAGTGCGATTGCCGTTTTACAGATTGTTGGTTAAATCGTTTGGCTAAATTGTAGGGCGGGTCTACAAATAACAAATCCACAAAACCCCTTGGCAGCCAATCCAAAATATCAAATAGATCCTGGCACAGAGTTCGGTCCAGAATATCCGCCACCGCCACTGGGCCTGTGAGCTGAACCAGATAGCCTCGGTAGTGGGCTTGCTCCTCTTCTGTCAAAGTTAAAGTGCGATTTTGGGGCGCTCGTTGTTTATCAATCAATTTCTGGTGGATTAACCTGCCTGAATCAATCTATCTAACTAAGCAACTAACCTACGCAGTTAGACCAATTTGGGCTCAGAATTGCCCTTGTTGCCAAAGCTGCTCGATGGTCAGAAATTTATAGCCTTGCTCTAGCAACCGGGGAACAATCTTTGCTGTCGATTCAGCAACATCTGCGCCCCCATGGTAGCCATCGTGCAGCACAATAATTGAACCATTGCAGGTCTGCTGTAGCGTCCGTTTCACAACAATTGAAACCCCAGGCTGTACCCAATCTTCCGGCACAACACTCCACATTACTGGGCGGTATCCCCAACTTTTTAACCAGCCTAATGTCTGGGGCGTGAAAAACCCGTTAGGTGGCCGCACATCCCGGATCAACTCTGGATCAATGTCACAAGCACTAGCGATCGCTGCCTGGGTGCTTGCCAAACTCTGTCTTAGTTCCCCAGAAGTGAGCATCGGAAAGGATTGATGATCGTAGCCATGCAGACCAACCCAATGGCCACGTTCATAAACCGTTTTTGCTATTTGTGGTGCGCGCTGCACACAAACCCCTAGCCAAAAAAAACTAGCAGGGATGCCGTAATAATCTAAGACCTCTAACAGTTGCGGCGTATGTTGGAGGTGAGGACCGTCATCAAATGTGAGCGCAATTGAACGCTGAGTGCGATCGCCTGTCCAGAGACAGCCCGGAAAAGCGGGCCGCAAAATCTGGTGCAGAACCGGAAATAGCGGTGCAAGTTGCATGAACTGGAGTGTCTACAAAAGCTAGTACTCGCTCCCACATTCTAGTAGCCAAAATTAGCAACTTACCTGCCACTTCAAAGTTAATTTAAGATTTAAGGGCAGCAGTGATAAGTTTGACGAGTACTTCTGCGGCTCTAGCATCATTAATTCTGGAGCAATACCCATGAAAAAGACTAGTGATAGATCCCTTTGCCTAGTTTGCCAAAGTAGACGCAGCCTCTATCGTGGTAGAGGATAGTACTATATGTTGAGATTGCTTGTTATCACCCTCAACAATGTGCTGAGAGATGTCTGAAAGGGTACTTAGTTTCTCAGCAGATCCCTTCAAGATCGTGCAGGAGCTAGCTTACTTAGCCTAGCTTTGCACCGGTGCAGCTATAGAATTTGAATCTTTGGTAGGTTCTGCTGCCGAGCTGCAAGATTATGCGACCGACAACGACTGTTGTCTTTTTGAAGCGTTTGATCCCTGTCTATCAAAGAGGTTCAAGAAGCACTAGAACGTGCAAAGCTAATCTAGCAATTCATGCTCAAGAAAATGAAGTCTTAAAAGATGGCATGTATCCTGACTTCCCACTGACAGGCGATTAATGCGTGACGGCCCACTGTTGCCTGGGGTAGAATCAGACTTTGCGGAGCAGGCACCATTTCACCTCGGAAGTCTAGTAACTGAACCAGGGTGAGATAGGCAATGCCTAAAATCAGGGCGATCGCGCCTGTAATGATCGCAACAATTTTTGAGCGGTCTAGGTTCATACTTTTGCTCTACTTCGGAGCACTAGAGGATTGAAACTCTGCCAGACGCTTCAGGTCTACTTGCACCGGTGGCACAGTTGTAGGCAGGGTCTCCGCGGTTTGCACTTGTTGTTCTAACTCTTGAGTTGAGGAGACTAAATTACTTAAGCCATTAATTAAGTTCCGTAGCTTTATCCGCAGAGTTGGATCTCCCGTCAGCTCGTTCAAATCCGTGGTAATTTTCTGTGTGTTCTGAAACGTAACACGAGCTGAGTCTAGGGTCTGCTGCAACACTAGCAAATTCGCCGGGCTGTTGACTGCCGCTGTCAAGTCCCGCAAGTTGGCTGAGGCTTGGACAGCATTGGCAGTCAAGACTTCCAAGCTTTGGATCAACTGTCCTTGGCTAATTCGGTTCAAAGCAGGAGTAAGGCTGCGGGTAGTGGTACGCAGTTCGCGGCTGGTTTGGCTCAAGTCATTTAAGGTTGTCACCAAGGTCCCGCGATTGGTTTGCACTAAACTACTCACTTGGTCGGCGGCACCGCCAACCCGATTGGCTGCCTGCCCTAGCCGGCCTTCTAGACGGGTGATCGAGCCGCCGCTCCGGCTGGCTAACCTGTCGACTTGATTGGCAGCACGGCTAACAGAGTTAAGAGCCGTAGAAAATCCAGCTAGTTCGCGCTGAGTTTGTCTAGACAAGCGATCTACGCTCGCCGCCGCGATCGCTGTGTTGCTGGCGGCGCGGTTAACATTGGCAATCAGCTTTGGATCACCTAAGACTTCCGCCAACTGCACCGTCGCCCGGATCAGCTCATCATAGCTCACTCCAATCTGACCACGTAGGGTATCGCCATCACAAATAATTAATTCTCGGTCGCACTTTGCAAAAGGTCCTAGATCACGCTCAAGTGCTGCGGGTGGTAGTGACTGACGAGGAATCAAATTTACATAAACCTCGCCGATGAACCCAGACTGACTGGTTTCAGCAATCACATTTCGGGGAATTAGCAATGTTGCCGGATTGATCTCCGTGGTAACGACAACGCCATTGGGACCAGGGGCAACATCAGTCACCCTACCGACATCAATGCCCCGGAAGCGAACGGGGTTACCAGTTTGCAACCCTAGTGCATCGTTAAACTCGATGAATACTTTGTAGCTGCGTTTTCCTGGCTGCAACCCTTGCAGCCACAAGATAATTGCACCCAATAGACCAATACCCAGCAGGATTAACAAGCCGACCGAGCCTTCTCGAAGCGTTCGCGATCGCATCAATTTATCTCTCCTCTACTGGGGCCTAATTAGATGTTATGACCAATGACTTCAATCGGCCCCTCAACATCACCTTTAAAGAACTGGCACACAAAAGGATTATCCGTCGTATCAATCTCTTGGACTTTACCTTGCCATTGAACTCTACCTTGATAGAGTAAAACAACCCGCTCAGCGGTGCGGCGAATTGTGCTGTCTTGGTGGGTGACAATCAAGTATGTCTCACAACCCCCAGCATGATGCAATTGGCTAATCAAGTCTTCGATCACGGTTGAGGCGATCGGGTCCAGCCCAGCTGTTGGTTCGTCATAAAGTAATAGTTGCGGATTGTCCGTGACTTGATCCGGATTTGCCATGATCGCCCGGGCAAAACTTACACGCTTACGCATTCCTCCCGACAACTGGGCTGGATAGAGATCAGCAACGCCTGCTAGACCAACCATCTCCAGTTTTTGGACGACCAACTCTCGGATTCGCTTGCGGGGCAGCCGGGAGCGTTGATAAAGCAAAAAACCAACATTTTCATCCACACTCAGAGAGTCGAATAAAGCTGCCTGCTGGAATACCATACCAATGCGTATTGGGTTATCTTGATCACCGACCAAACCTTGTCGCCGTACACCTCGGATGTAGACTTCCCCTTGGTCAGGAGCTAGCAATCCGGCAATAATTCGCAGAATTGTTGATTTGCCAGTTCCAGACGGGCCAATAATTGCCACGGCCTCCCCTGAATACACCTTTAAATCAATGCCATCTAAAACCACATTGCTGCCAAAGGACTTGTAGATTCCCCTTAATTCAACAAGTGCCTCAGTCATAACCGAGGCACCCCCTGAAATTGAGATTAAACGCGTGAGAAAGAGAAAGTAAAAACCGGTGCAGCATGGGGATCACTTTTTAGACTTAATTCTCATAATCCAATGAATCTACTAGCTTCCAATCTAAACATTCTGAAGAAGTTAGACTTGCCCCAGCTTTCGGTCCTCTTAGTGGAATAACTAATATCCTTGACAACTAGTGGCTATAGCCAGTTCAGGCTTTTATGTCATAAGGCTAGCAAAAACTGCTGTATAGTGAGTCCTCGTAAACTGACGTTTACTTTCTGCATGACCCCAACATAATGATAGGTATCCTGATCTATGCATTGGCGGGCTCTATTTTGACAAAAACCTGTGTTGCAAGTTGTTTGGCACCCATCTCCTATAGTTTCAAAAACTGTCGCTTAAAACGTTGTCTCTTAATCCTCCTCGAGCAGCTATGGTTTTCTTCAAACAGTTGCTGTACGCCTTAAAGCATGAGTCTAGCAGCCCAAGGTTTAGCCGCTTAAGTCAGGGGTTTAAATGGTTGTCTCCGGGGTTATCGGTTAAGCGCTGGTTACTACTGAGCGCGGTGGGAGTAGTTTTAGCCAGCCTGGGCTTGGCAATCTTTGTTAAGCTGACCCCAATTTTTTATGCGATTGAATTTACCCAAGCGATTGTCCAAAATCTGGCTCGGGTATTTCCTAGCTATATCAGTGGTCCCTTAGTGATGCTGTGTGGCCTGCTATTTATCTGGTGGGGCCAAGCCCGCACCTTAGGCTCAATTACAGAAGTCTTAATGCCGGAAGGTGATGAAGAGTTGGTTGATGTTTTGCTAGCCCATCGGCGGCTAAACCGAGGGCCGAAGATTGTAGCGGTTGGTGGTGGCACGGGGTTGTCAACTCTTCTGAGAGGGTTGAAGGAGTACAGCGCTAATATCACGGCTATTGTTACCGTCGCAGATGATGGTGGCTCATCTGGACGTTTACGTCGAGAAATTGGGGTATTGCCGCCAGGAGACATTCGTAGTTGCTTAGCTGCCCTAGCGGATGAAGAAAAACTAATTACAGAGTTGTTTCAGTACCGCTTTCGAGCTGGAGATGGACTAACAGGACATAGTTTTGGCAACCTATTTCTGACAGCGATGAGCGATATTACCGGAGATTTAGAGCAGGCGATTGCTGCTAGCTCTAAGGTTTTAGCTATCCGGGGTCAAGTCTTACCCGCTACTCTTAGCGATGTCCATCTTTGGGCTGAACTAGGTGATGGTCGTCGGGTTGAGGGCGAATCAAGCATCACCCATGCCAACGGAAAAATTCTGAAAATTGGTTGTACGCCTGCTAATCCCCCAGCAGTGCCCAAGGCTTTGCAGGCTATTGAAGAGGCCGATTACATTATCTTTGGTCCGGGCAGCCTCTACACTAGTGTGATTCCTAATTTCTTAGTGCCTGAGATTGTAGCAGCGATCGCCCAAAAGCAAGTGCCCCGGATTTACGTCTGCAATATTATGAGCCAGCCGGGAGAAACTAATGGTTATACGGTCTCTGACCATGTACGTGCCATTGACGCAGCCTGCGGGCGGCGAATCTTTGATGCTGTGCTTGTCCAGAAGAAAATGCCTTCTCCAGCCACGCTCGAGCAGTACGCGCGCCAGGAGTCTTATCCAATTCCAGTTGATCGCGACAATCTGCTGCGCCTTGGTTGCCGCGTGGTATTGGCTAACATCATGGATGAAGATGAGCAGACTGCACTTGTACGCCATAATTCCCAAAATCTAGCCCGGATCCTACTGCGCTGGTATGCTCGCACCCAAAGTAGCCATTCTGATAAATCTCATTCACTGCCGCGATCGCCAAAGACGGGGCAGACGAATGGCAGTAAAGTTAGTTGATCCTGCTATTACCTGCAAGCATCAGGCGGAGTAAACAGGCGGTCTAAGCCTTTCTCTGCCATCTTTAGACTTGTAAGAATCTTGTTAATGACACCTTCATCCATCACAACGGTTGTCTCCTTATAGGGAATAGATTTTTGGGTGGCAATTGTCGCTATTAGCTGATCGCTTTCTCTAAGGCGCGACTGTGATATTAACCCCAGGCTAAGCAGGTGCTTTTCATACTGTTCTCGTTGGGATGATTTGTGAGGAGTGCCTGAGCGCAATGATGTCAAAGCGTCTTGGTAAAAGTAACGCTGGTAAACGGTAGCAGTCCCTGTAGCCATATCTCTAAGCTTTTGTACTTCCGCCATAGGTAAAGCACCCTTCTTACCTAAAATTGCCCAAAAAGTGCGGTAGGTAATTGGATTTACATACCCCTGTTCCATCGCCTCAGTAAAAATCTTCCGCAAGCGACTTTTCTCGGCAGGTGAGATAGACTTAGCCCAAACAGCGAGAGTGGTTGTGCGTTTGGGGAGCAACCAATACTTAGCTAAGGTTCGTCGCCCCACCGGAAGAGTTGCAACCGCAACAACACAGGCGGCAAGCGCCATGAGTAGGATGACAGCCCAGACCAGTGAAAAACCTATACCACTTACACCGGGTGCCATTGACTGCTCTCCTGAAAGACGAACACATCTCTACTGGCTCAGTTAGAGAGTTCCCCCTTTCAATAATTAACAGTACAGTAGATTGGGGAATAAATCTTTTACACTCTGTGACCCCAACGCGCTCCTGCCGAATCTTCCTATCCGCTGCCCAGGCAACCCACCATTTAGGGCTTGTTTTGGGGCAATCGCTTGTGGCAGGGAGTGTGCTCCTACTACAAGGAGAGTTAGGCAGCGGCAAAACCACCTTAGTGCAAGGGTTAGCGGAGAGCCTGGGTATTGCAGAGCCGATTGTCAGCCCTACCTTTAACTTGATTAATGAGTACTTGACAGGGCGTCTACCCCTATATCACATTGATTTGTACCGCCTGCAGCCGCCAGAAGTTGCAGCATTGTACCCAGAGATTTACTGGGAAGGAGCCGAAATGCCCTTGGGTATTGTGGCCATCGAGTGGCCAGAGCGCCTCCAGAACTACCCACCCAATTATCTGCAGATTTATCTAAGCTATCAAACCGACGACGGCCGCCAAGCAGAATTAATCCCTGTCGGCAATTTTAATCTGACCTCTGTGGATCTATATTTTCAGGATCGATTATGAGCTGGGCTTATTTGTGCTTAGCGATCGCCTTTGAAGTTTCTGGAACAACATGCATGAAACTCTCCCAAGGGTTTACCAGGCTTGGCCCTACCGTAGGAATGGTCATTTTTTATAGCTTGAGTTTTAGTATGTTGACCCTGGTTCTGAAAAAGATGGAAGTCAGCGTTGCCTATGCCGTCTGGTCCGGCCTCGGAACGTCCTTGATCGCAATCATTGGAATTGTCTGGTTTCGGGAGCCAGCAACTATCTTGAAATTGTTTTCCTTGGGGTTGATCGTTGCTGGCGTGGTGGGGTTGAACCTGGGCGGTAGTCACCATTAAGTTCTAGCTGTACGAGTTTACGTTGGAGTCCCCACCGCATCAGCCTCAAATCTCAAGGCACGACCGCGCACATCTGTATATAGTTTTCCGCGTTCATAGACTACCTGGCTCCCAACAATAGTTAGCACAGGCCAACCTGTCAAGGTCCACCCTTCAAAGGGACTCCAGCCACATTTGGTTAGCAGTTCCTGTCGCAGTACAGGGCGGTACGTATCCAAATCAACCAGCACTAAATCGGCATCATAACCGGGAGCGATTACCCCTTTATTTAGAATTCCATAGGCGCGAGCAACAGCCGTAGACATCCACTTAGTAACTTGAGCGATCGTACAGCGTCCCTGCATTGCCTGGGTCAGCATGAGGGGTAGAGAAGTTTCCACCCCTGGCATCCCAGAAGGGCTTTGGGGATACTCTTGAGCTTTTTCTGCCAGGGTATGGGGGGCGTGATCGGTGGCGATAAAGTCAATTACCCCATCTAGCAAAGCTTGCCAGAGAACTTCGTTGTCATAGGGAGACCGCAACGGCGGATTCATTTGCGCCAGCGTCCCTAGCGTCTCGTAGGCCTTGGTATTTAGCAATAGATGTTGGGGGGTAACTTCCGCGGTCACCCAAGCGGGTTTTTCCTGGCGCAGTAACTCTGCTTCTTCTGCCGTTGATAAGTGGAGAATGTGCAGCCGCCGCTGGTATTTTCGCGATAGGCGTAGCGCTAGCTGCGTTGCGGACAGGGCAGCTTGATTGTCTTGAATTTGGGAGTGAACGACTGGATTTTTGTTGCCTAAAAACTGCTGCCTCCGCTCGGCAATTCGTGCTTGATCTTCAGCGTGGACAGCAATCAGGCGGCTACCTTCAGCAAAAATTGCTTCCAGCGCTGCTTCTTGGTCAACCAGTAGCGCTCCCTGCATCGATCCCATAAAAATTTTGATGCCAGGGGTGGGGTTAGCTTGACGTAGATCAGGTAGATTGTCCACGGTAGCCCCAATGAAAAAGCCATGGTTCACCAAGCATTTTTCAGCAGCGCGGTGCAATTTGTCATTCAAAGCTGCTTGGCTCGTAGTCAAGGGGCGAGTGTTAGGCATTTCCAAAAAGGATGTCACCCCACCCTTCGCACAGGCGCAACTAGCTGTAAATAAATCTTCTTTGTGCTCTAGTCCTGGCTCCCGAAAATGTACCTGGGGATCAATTACTCCTGGTAGCAGTGTTAACCCCGCTGCGTCAATTTCCTGAGCCACGGGGCTAGAGATCTCTGGTGAAACCTGGGTAATCTTGCCTTGCTGGACCTCGACATCCCTAACCTCAAGTTCCCCACCCGGCAGGAGTACAAGAGCACGACGGATCAAAAAGTTGTGCCTTCTGAAGAAGGCATAGCTAATTTGAGAACAGCGGCAAACACTAGAACAAGATTAGTATCTTTTGGCAACAAAGAGTGGCAATTGAAGCTAGGCGCAGCACAGACCTCCTACGTTAGACTGACGAACAAGCCTGCTTATCTACCTTTAGGAGCAGTACTGCGTAGTTGTACACTAAATGTTATCGGGGAGTGAGGTTAAAACCATGTCATCGGACTTTAATCGTGGAATTATGAAGTTTGAAGGGGCAGACAGCCCGGTTGCGATCGCAATCTCAGCCGTATTGCTTTTAGGCAGCATTGGCTTCTTGCTTTGGTGGGCAATTCACTCTGCTTATGCTCTGTAAATTAAACGCAATCTAATCAAGCTATTGAAATTATGGTAGAACGTCCGATTAAAAAGTCTGAGCGTCAAGCGGCTACCACGACCGAGGTTCAGCAGGCTTCTGGAACCGCTCAAGGCATTGAAGGTGTCCGAGAGACTAACGCA
Source organism: uncultured Synechococcales cyanobacterium (assembly GCA_902806435.1). Taxonomy (GTDB): domain Bacteria; phylum Cyanobacteriota; class Cyanobacteriia; order Thermosynechococcales; family Thermosynechococcaceae; genus CADCWO01. The sequence goes on from CADCWO010000194.1 coordinate 72,934, forward strand.
GCGCCAGAGCAACGAAGCACAACCCCGCGGCCATCGAAAGATCGACCAGCTAAAGATAAAGATAAAGACCAAAGAAAGGGTAGAAAAGGCCAACAAAAGGATGAGGGCGCTAGACCGCCTTTAAATCCCGCCTTGATGCGGGGGCCAAAGCCAACGAAACCTAAGCCTCCCGTAATTGAGGCAGCGTCTGAGGAGCAGGAGGCGACCGCTGAGGAGCCTCTGACGCAAACTGAGCCAGAGGATACACCTGAAAGTTAGAAGGATCAGTTCGGGGATCACGGGATGAACGTGCCTTACTGTGGAGAGAGATCTCAGCTTTTCTAATTACTGGCCTAGCTATGCTGCCTGTCATTTACTCCGACCAGTTTTTGGCCCATGACACGGGGCCTTATCATCCCGAAAGTCCCCAGCGCTTAAAAGCGATTGTTCAAGCTTTGAAAGCTGCTTCCTGGGCCGATCAGTTGGAGTGGAGATTACCGACCCCCATTGACCAGCGGGATCTAGTGACGCAACTCCTACAGGTTCATGATTCCCGGTACATTAAGGCCCTGGAACACCTAGCCAATCGCGGTGGGGGCTATATTGACTCTGATACTCCTATTTCTGCCCAGAGCTACGACGTTGCTTTGTTAGCTGTCAGCGCCTGGTTAGATGGTGTGGATCAAGTTCTAGCAACCAATAATCCAGCCTTTGTGCTGGCCCGTCCGCCAGGGCATCATGCTCTTTCCGAGAGCGGTATGGGGTTTTGCCTGTTCTCGAATGCGGCGATTGCTGCTCATTATTCCTTACAGCAGCCCCATGTGAAGCGTGTAGCAATTTTAGATTGGGATGTACATCACGGCAATGGTACCCAAGCAGTTGTGGAATCTCATCCGCAAATTGCTTACTGCTCAATTCATCAAGGAAACTTCTACCCAGGTACAGGAGCCGCGGATGAACAGGGTACCTATGGCAATGTTTTAAACCTACCAATGGCGGCTGGTAGTACTTGCGCAGATTACGAACCGCTGTTCCAATCCCAAGTGATCCCTTTTTTATCGCAATTTCGGCCGGACTTACTGATTGTTAGTGCTGGATATGATGCGAACCGGGATGATCCCTTAGCTGCGATCGCTCTGCAACCCCAAGACTATGGACTCTTCACAGATTACTGTCTTCAGTTAACTCATCGGATTGTGTTTGGGCTGGAGGGAGGATACGATTTACCAAGCTTGGCTCAGTCAGTGCAAGCAACTCTAGAACGCTGCCTGACTCAGCGTTAAATTGCTTTAGCAGTAGACAGAAACATCCTCACCACATTCGTTAACTAGGTAGCAGAGAGCCCGAAAGCGCAGGCTAGAAAATTGGTCGTAGAGCGGGTTCAGCTTGCACAGCGGCGGAATATGAGCCACTTTGTAGCCAAGAAGTTCAATGTCTCGCTCAAAGGGACACCGGGCGGGAATTGCTTTACAAAGAAATCGGGCTGTGCGAGGACTTTGAACTTCTGTCGCGTCCAGCCAATGACGTACAGGTTTTAGTAGATCAAAGGAGCGGGTGGTTGATTTCCCTACCATAGGTTCAGTGTTAAGCATAAAATTGTAGAGCCTCTATGACTATATCTGATCTCGAAACAAAACTTTATGTTCCCAGCTTTTTGCTCAAATTTACTTTGCTGCTTTTGCTGATAGTCCTAAACCAAAGGCTAGTTCGAGCCGAAATATTCTTTTAGTCAATTCTTGTCCTGAGGTAGAGGCTTTATTTTCGGCAAAGATCTAGCAGCTTTATCTAGCTGAACGCAATTCAAGAGAATAGGGTAATGGAATAGATGGTTGAGCAGCAATGCTTGAACCATCTATTCTGTTTCAGGTTGATCCTAGCGCCACGCTTTTCTAGAGACAGTAGAGAAATTACGGCAACTTCCCGGATTTTTGAGGATAGATTCAGAGAAACTACCGCAATTTTAGTTATTTATGGCCTTACTCTTTTGGCTGAGGCTGAAGTAGGTCCCCGTACCAAATAGCTTCAACTGCTTGAGCAACTTCTAGAGCCTGGTCACGTCCTGAAGCATTCAGCAAAACCGTGACGTGACCTAATTTTCGCCCTGGATAGGCTTTTGACTTTCCATACCAGTGAACAACTGCATCGGGAACTTGTGCTAGCTGGTGGCGTTTGGTGAGGTAGTCATCATCTGCCTCCTCATAGCCCAACAGGTTAACCATGACAGCTCCCGGAGTTTGTAAACCTGGATTGCCCAAGGGCAAATTGCAGACTGCTCTTAAGTGCTGCTCAAACTGAGAGGTTTCACAAGCATCTAGCGTAAAATGGCCGGAATTATGGGTACGGGGTGCAACTTCGTTGATCAGAACTTGGCCTTCATGCGTCAGAAATAGTTCAATCCCAAATATGCCTACGGCTTGCAGGCTCTCTAGTAGTGTCTGGGCGATCGCGTTAATTTCAAACTCTACAGCTGGACTTAGAGCCGCCGGGGCAATTACACGGCGACAAACCTGATCTTCTTGTTGGGTCTCAACAGTCGGATAGGTAAAGAATTCACCTGCCACAGAACGAACGGCAATCACTGCTAGTTCCTGCTCAAAAGGAATAAATTCTTCGACCAAAAACGCATTTGACTGATCTTGGCTTGCCTCTACTCGTTGCCAAAAATCTAACAGATCCCGTTCATCTTTGATAATAAATGTCCCCTGACCGTCATAACCGTGACGGCGGGCTTTAATAACAATCGGAAAACCAAGACCTAAATCGCCCAAGTTGGAGCCAGGCTGAAGACAGTTAAACTTCGGAACTGGCAGTCCTAACTGCTGCAAATAGCAACGTTGCTCGTATTTGTCCAGTAACGGTGATAGCGTCTCTAAACCTGGCCGAAAGCAAACACCCTGTTGCGCTAGGGCAGTAAGAGCTGGCAAATCAATAAACTCATTTTCAAACGTAATCACATCACAACGGGCGGCAAGCTGTGTGGTTGCCTCTAAATCCGCGATCGCAGCCAGAATAGCATCAGTAGCAATCCCCACAGCGGGATCAGTTCTGTGGGGTGTCTGGACTACCAACCCAATGCCCATATTTTTGGCGGCAGCCGCCATCATCCCAGCCAATTGTCCACCCCCAATCACTCCCACTTGTCTCAGCTCTGGTAACCTAGCAGGTTGATTAGTTGCGGAGGAGGATAATTGATTGCCAGGTCTCTGGAGCATGATGGCAGTAGGTTCAAGACAGTTATCTATATCACTCTACCGGCAAATCACAGAGCATAGAGGGCTTGCCACTGAGCTAATCTTTCTTGACAGTAAACGAGCAACGAATATAAAATACCACGTACGCTAAGTAAATTACCAATGCCTGCACCTGTCAAACCAAAGTCATCCAAGCAGTGGCAGGAAGTCTTGGCTCCTAATGGGCTAGGCTATCGAGTTAAGTTGCTATCTCAGCTGTTAGCTCGCAAGTTCCAAGAGCAGCTAGAGCCCTTTAGCTTGACTCCTTTTCACTGGGTAGTTCTTTGCTGCCTGTGGGAAGAAGACGGTTTAGCCACTTCCAGTATTGGTGAAAAGCTGCAACAGGTTGGCGGTACCTTGACAGGTGTGATTGACCGGATGGAGGAGCGAGGACTAGTTTGTCGAACTCGCGACAACCGCGACCGTCGCGTCTGGCGGATCTGGTTAACGGAGACTGGCAAACAGCTTGAAGATGTCTTACCCCCCATCGCTGCTGAAATTCGCGAACAAGCAATGCAAGGAATGTCGCAAACCGAGCGTCAGCAGTTTTCAGAGTTGGTTGATCGGGCGATCGCTAATCTTTCCTAGATTTTGAATCAGCTCCTCAAAAGTTGTATTTAAAGCCAGCTAGAAAACATTAGATGGTCACTTTTTTTGAAAGGGTTAGCGTCTTACGATAAAGACCCATTACTTAAGCTCAAGCTTTTGAATCATTCTCTGCTCGCTATACCAGATGGGGTCAATCCCGAGGTTTAATTCACCAACCACTGAATCACGAATAGTTGGGCTGCGGCTCTGGAAATTAAACCCGCTACTGATGGAGAGGTTGTCCAGCCGATCAAGCAGAAGCGCTACGTCGGCCCTCTAGCTTTCAGCCTACACACCCCAACATCACCGCGCCCTGCAATGGCCGGGTAGACCACAAGTCTTTGGAAGTAGGGTACCGGGCCCAATCCGGCCAACCCTTAATGGAGAGAGTGGGTAGCCAGCCTTGGGTAGTTGCCAATTTTAAAGAAACTCAGTTGGAGCGAATACAACAGGGGAGCTGGTCGAAGCCAAGTTGGATGCCTTTCCTCGCAACCCTTCCGCGGACCGAGTGGATACTATTTCACTGGTGTCAAAGGCTCAGTTTTCTCTACTCTCTCAGTAATGCCACGGCAACTTCACCAAAATTGTGCAGCGTGTTTCAGTCAAAGTTGTGTTTGATAACCAAAGTGTTCAGGGGTATGACTCACGGTTAAGCTCCGGCACATTGGCGGTGGCCAGCATAGACCTTCAGTAGGAAGCTGCCGGAAATCATCAAGTAAAAGCGCCACCCTCGAGATCCAGCCAACGACAGATTACCACCGCTGGTCACCCTCGCTAAGGTGGGCGGGAGACAGGTTTCTAGGCTATTGCCAGTAGTATCTGGAAATTGGATTAAAAAGGTAAAGCATGAAGTTCGTTTCACCTAAGCAATTAGAACTAACAGGATTGGGGCTAACTTTTCGTGCCTTGAAGTCGAGAAATTACCGGCTATTTTTTGCAGGCCAAGGCATTTCCTTAATCGGTACGTGGATGACCATGACTGCAACAATTTGGCTAGTCTACCAGCTGACAGACTCAGCCCTATGGCTGGGGGTAGTTGGGTTTGCTAACCAAATCCCAAATTTCATTCTGACGCCTTTTGCCGGTGTTTTAGTGGATCGCTGGAACCGTCATCGCACACTAGTGATTACCCAAATCTTGGCGATGATTCAGTCTTTAGCACTGGCTGCCCTAGCGCTAACTGGCACCATCACTATTTGGCACCTGATTTTTCTCAGTATTTTTCAAGGTTTAATTAGCGCCTTTGATATGCCGACTCGTCAGGCTTTTGTCGTAGAAATCGTGGAAAAGCGAGAAGATCTAGGCAATGCGATCGCGCTGAATTCGTCTCTATTTAGTGGAGCCCGGTTGATTGGACCGGCGATTGCTGGTCTTTTGATTGCGGCTGTCGGTTCGGGGACTTGTTTTTTGGTAGATGGCCTGAGCTACATACCGGTGATCATGGCTCTGCTGGCCATGAAAATTGCCCCTCGAAAGCTAGTGCAGCCTCAGACGAGGGAGAACATTTGGCAGAAATTAACAGCAGGCTTTAGGTATGCTTTTGGATTTCCCCCAATTCGCTCCATTCTACTTTTGCTCGCCTTAATCAGTTTTATGGGCATGCCTTACACGGTCCTCGCTCCGGTCTTTGCAACTAAAGTTCTCCAGGGGGATTCTCATACCCTCGGTTTCTTAATGGCATTTTCCGGCTTAGGATCTTTAATCGGGGGAATTTATCTCAGCTCTCGCCCCAGCGTCCTAGGGCTGGGAAAGATTATTGCTGTCGCTCCAGCACTGCTCGGAGCTGGGCTGATTGCTTTTGCCTTATCAAAGGTACTTTGGCTGTCGCTACTCGCCATGTTGCTCGTGGGCTTTAGCTTGATCTTGAATGTGTCTTCCAGCAATACGATTCTCCAGACGATTGTTGAAGAAGATAAGCGGGGTCGAGTTATGAGTTTTTACACCATGGCGTTCATTGGGATGGTGACGTTTGGTAATCTACTTGCCGGCAGCTTAGCCAGCAAAATTGGTGCCCCCGCAACGCTAACCATCGGCGGCCTGTTTTGTATTCTCGGCTCGATTATTTTTACGAAGCAGCTTCCAAGCCTAAGGCGCTTGATTCGCCCGATTTACACCAAAATCGGTTTAATTCCTGAAGCCTCTTCCTGAGGTGAATTACAGCTTAACAAGCCATTCCGCTCCTCCCCAAACGACAGAACCTCGATAGCTGATCCAGCCGTACTTACAAGCGGTTCTCCCGGATTTTTCCCTCCGCCCTAACAACCCAGTATCCCTACGAGCTTGATTGGTGTTCTCAGTACTCTTTGAGGTGGATTTACGGTCATCCATCGATCACCCACGACACGAGTATTGATGCAGTCGCGCTGCCCACAAATTGTGCGAGTGATGGGGCAACCCCCCTGATCATGGTGACTCCATCCTCAACTGCCCTTGTCAATATCGAAGAATCTTAGGTTGTCTCTGCTTCTACGTTGTTTAACATGATGCACAACCTCAGTGGTATCTGGACATTGTCGCTCTAGCGACTTTGCTTACCCACCGAGAGCAATTTCACTCCAATCACCTGGGGGATGGTATTGCTCTGTATATCTCCAAACTTAGCAACGACTTGAGCTGGCGATCGCCACGATCTGCAATTTAGTACGCCACGAATCTTATGTCATGGCTTACCACGACTGTTTTTACTTTGTCGGCTGCAAGCTATTACTCTATGGGCTGGCAGCTTTATGCTCCAAAAAGGTCAAACCGACTGGTGGGGCTGGTGCCCACTGAGATGGTGTAGTTACGGACGTCGACTAGCTTGATTACAACATTGATAATAAACAGCGTGCTGCTTATGCGTCCACAGCAGTTGTTTAAGAGGACGACTTAAGCAGCACCCGACGATATTTAAATTCCGAAAGCTTCAACTACGGGTTAAAGGTCCGGAAGTAAATTGCTGCTACCAACAGGTTGCCAGCCAAGAGGAGTAGCGCTATAGCTGTACGGAATGGGTAAGGAGGTTTACTCACATTGTTTACTGCATCTTCTGGTCGCAAAATGGTTGTTTTTTTGGAGTCGATGGTCATAGGTTCCCTAAAAAATGAAATAAATAGCTTCTTAAGACATACCAAACAAGCGTTGCGGTGACCACCGTTTAGAGATGGTTTTTTACAATTAGAGTGATTCTGTCGGTAGGAATGAGTGATCAGGTTTCTGGAGCGGTGAGCCACTTCAGCATTGCTTACCTCTTAAGCACTGAGCAGGCTTGGGTCTGCCTGTGCACGACGATCTACTAACTTTGACAAACATCCAGGTAGTGGGAAGGATTAGAATTTGCTAAGAACTTTCGTTGTTCGTTTATGACTGACGCTCCCGTCTCGCAGATTCGCAATTTTTCGATCATTGCCCATATTGACCACGGTAAATCAACCTTGGCAGACCGGTTGTTGCAAACCACTGGTACCGTTGCTGATCGGGAGATGAAGGCCCAGTTCCTCGACAATATGGACCTAGAACGAGAGCGGGGCATCACGATCAAGTTGCAAGCAGCCCGGATGAACTACACCGGTGTCGATGGACAGAAGTATGTATTGAACTTGATTGATACACCTGGGCACGTCGATTTTTCTTACGAAGTCTCGCGATCGCTGGCTGCCTGTGAAGGAGCATTGCTCGTAGTAGATGCTTCCCAGGGAGTGGAAGCGCAAACCTTAGCCAATGTCTACTTAGCGATCGAGCACGACCTAGAAATTATTCCAGTACTAAATAAAATTGACCTGCCGGGGGCGGAGCCGGAACGGGTTAGGCAGGAAATTGAGGAGGTTGTCGGCCTTGACTGTAGCAATGCGATTTTAGCCTCTGCTAAAGAAGGGATTGGAGTGCCAGAAATTCTAGAGGCAATTGTGCATCTAGTACCGCCACCTAAAGATACGGTTGATCAGCCTCTAAGGGCGTTAATTTTTGATAGCTACTACGATCCTTATCGTGGAGTAATCGTTTACTTCCGCGTGATGGATGGGGTTGTTCGTCAAGGCGATCGCATCCGCCTAATGGCCTCTGGCAAGGAATTTGTAATTGACGAACTGGGGGTACTTTCCCCAGCCCAGGTGCAAGTCGATAACCTCCATGCGGGAGAAGTCGGATACCTAGCAGCAGCAATCAAATCTGTAGAAGACGCGCGGGTGGGAGACACGATTACCCAAGCCAAGGCCCAGGCAAGCACGGCTTTACCCGGTTACGTGGAAGCAAAATCAATGGTGTTCTGCGGCCTATTTCCGGTAGACGCCGACCAGTTTCCCGACCTTCGAGATGCCCTAGAAAAGCTGAAGTTGAGCGATGCTGCCTTAAACTACGAGCCAGAAACTTCCAGCGCCATGGGTTTTGGTTTTCGCTGTGGCTTTTTAGGCTTGCTGCATATGGAGGTTGTGCAAGAGCGGCTAGAGCGGGAATACAACCTGAACTTAATTGTCACTGCCCCTTCGGTGGTCTATCAAGTGACGCTCCTGAATGGAGAGGTAGTAGAGATTGATAATCCTAGTACCTTACCTGAGCCGCAGCAACGACAAAAGATTGAAGAGCCCTACGTGCAGGTAGATATGATCACGCCAGAAGCCTATGTAGGTGCCTTAATGGAGTTGGGCCAAGGCCGGCGGGGCGTGTTCAAAGACATGCGCTATTTGACCCCTGGCCGCACCACCTTAATCTATGAACTTCCTCTAGCAGAAGTAGTCACGGACTTTTTTGACCAGATGAAGTCACGATCGCGCGGCTACGCCAGTATGGAGTATCACTTAATTGGCTACCGGGAAAACTCCCTGGTCAAATTGGATATTTTGATCAATGCCGATCCGGTTGATTCCCTAGCCACGATTGTTCATCGGGATAAAGCCTACTACACGGGTCGTGCCTTAGTCAGCAAGTTAAAAGAGTTAATTCCGCGTCACCAGTTCAAGATTCCAATCCAAGCAGCGATCGGCAGTAAAGTGATTGCGAGCGAGAGTATTCCAGCCTTGCGTAAGGATGTGCTGGCTAAGTGCTATGGCGGTGACATTTCTCGCAAGCGCAAACTTTTAGAAAAGCAAAAAGCGGGTAAGAAACGCATGAAATCCGTGGGTAGTGTCGACGTGCCTCAAGAAGCGTTTATGGCCGTTCTCCGTCTGAAGGAGGAATAGGAAATTTCATGGCAGGTTAGAGAGATTTCAACTCCAGCTAGTCAATCTTGGCAGAATAGGGCAAACTAAGAAAAATTAGATTGTACCCAGGATCGAAAACAGGGTGGTCCCTTCTACTAAGAGCAAACAACATGCGAATTCTCGTCACAGGTGGTGCTGGTTTCATCGGTTCTCACCTTATTGATCGGCTGCTCAGCGCTGGTAATGAAGTCATTTGCTTAGATAACTTTTTTACCGGTCATAAGCGGAATGTCTTGCAGTGGTTAGACCACCCTTATTTTGAACTGATTCGTCACGATGTTACAGAACCCATTCGTCTGGAAGTCGATCAAATTTACCATTTAGCTTGTCCCGCTTCGCCGGTCCACTACCAGTACAATCCGGTGAAAACGATTAAGACCAATGTCATGGGTACGCTAAATATGTTGGGCTTAGCAAAGCGAGTGAAAGCGCGCTTCTTGCTTGCTTCTACTTCCGAGGTCTATGGCGATCCAGAAGTACATCCCCAACGCGAAGATTACTGGGGGAATGTCAATCCGATTGGCATTCGCAGTTGTTACGACGAAGGCAAACGCGTAGCGGAAACCCTGACCTTTGACTATCATCGGCAAAACAACGTCGATGTGCGCGTCGCTCGCATCTTCAATACCTACGGCCCCAGAATGCAGGAAAACGACGGTCGTGTCGTGAGTAATTTTGTGGTTCAAGCCCTGCAAAATCTACCCCTAACTATTTATGGTGATGGTTCCCAGACTCGCAGCTTCTGTTATGTTTCTGACCTGGTAGATGGACTGATGCGCTTGATGAACGGGCAGCATACGGGTCCAGTCAACCTCGGCAATCCAGACGAATATACAATCCTGGAGTTAGCTGAAGCAATTCAAAATATGGTCAATCCAGGAGCCCCAATTCAGCTCAACCCCCTACCGGAAGATGACCCACGGCGTCGCAAACCGGATATTACGCGGGCTCAGACCTGGCTTGGTTGGCAACCAACGGTACCTTTACAAGAAGGATTAAGACAGACGCTGGAAGATTTTCGCTCCCGGATCGGAATTCACGCCGAGTCTGAGGTCCAGGTTCCAGTAGCAATTACTGGAGAACATCACTAACGAGCCCGGCTCTCTTAACCTGCCAGGTATTGAATACTGAGGTTGAGTTGTGAATAATGATTTCAAATTAGCAACGTTGCTACATTTTTTGCTTTACCACTGCTCTTAAGAGGACTACTACAATGCGGGTTTGTGTCATTGGTACAGGATACGTCGGTTTAGTTACGGGAGCTTGTTTAGCCCGCGCGGGCCACCACGTTGTTTGCGTCGACAACAACGAGGCAAAAGTAAAGTTAATGCAAGCGGGTCAGTCGCCCATCCATGAGCCTGGGCTGCCAGAGATTATGCAGTCCATGATCCAAGCCGAACGGATTGAGTTTACAACCGACCTGGCAGCGGGGGTAAAGCACGGCGAAGTCCTGTTTATTGCGGTTGGCACCCCCGCTTTGCCCAACGGCGAAAGTGATACCCGCTACGTTGAGGCAGTTGCTAGGGCAATTGGCTCTAACTTGGATGGGGGTTACAAGGTGATCGTGAATAAATCAACAGTGCCAATCGGTTCTGGAGATTGGGTACGGATGATTGTCATGGACGGTATCGTAGAGCGCCAGAAGTCCCTGGTAGGTGTGGGCGCTGGCATCAGTGGCGAATCCAGTTTAACTGTGGAAAATGTGGAAACCAAGTTTGATGTCGTCAGCAACCCTGAATTCTTACGGGAAGGTTCGGCAGTCTACGACACTTTCAACCCGGATCGCATAGTCTTAGGTAGCAACAATCCCCAGGCGATCGTGCTGATGAAAGAACTCTACCAACCAATTGTTGAGCGCCAGTTCGCAGACGACCCATCCCTACCCCCAGTCCCTATTTTAGTCACAGACTTGAACTCGGCGGAGATGGTGAAGTATGCGTCTAATGCTTTTTTGGCCACCAAGATTAGCTTTATCAATGAAGTTGCCAATGTCTGCGATCGCGTCGGAGCGGATGTAGTCGAAGTTGCCAAGGGCATTGGTTTAGACTCGCGGATCGGCAGCAAATTTCTGCAAGCCGGTCTAGGTTGGGGAGGCTCTTGCTTTCCCAAAGATGTGTCTGCCTTAATTCATACTGCAGAAGACTATGGGTACGAAGCACATCTACTGAAAGCGGCTGTCAGCGTCAACCAGCGCCAGCGCCTGATCGTTCTAGAGAAATTGCAACAAACCCTGAAAATCTTGAAAGGCAAGACAGTTGGGCTATTAGGGCTCACCTTCAAGCCGGATACTGATGATATGCGTGATGCTCCATCTCTCAACCTGATTGAGCAACTCACGCGGCTGGGCACTAAAGTAAAAGCTTACGACCCAATTGTTTCGCAAACAGGGATGGGTCAGGGGTTATCTAATGTGATTGTTGAGCTAGACCCAGAACAGTTAGCCGATGGCTGTGATGCCCTAGTTTTGGTCACAGACTGGCAGGAGTTTCAGCAGCTGGACTACACCAAGATGTCTCAGTTAATGGTTAACCCGGTGCTAATTGACGGGCGTAATTTTCTGGATCGTAAAGTTCTAGAAAGTGCAGGCTTCCGTTACGTAGGGGTCGGTCATTAAACTTCGGTTTTAGAAGGGGGGAGTTCTAGGGCTATCGCTCCCAGCAGACCTTTACGGAAATCCGTCAAAAGCTGGCGTGCTGAGCGCTCTACATCCCCCCTATGATGCTGTTGAGCTAGCGCTTGTAGGTAGTCTTCTCCACTTAGATTTAAGGGGTCTAGTTGATAGCGCCGCAGTAAGGGGTTTTCTGGCTGTATGGCTCCCCTGGTCGGGGAACGTCCGAGGTCGTTGAGCAAATCGACAAAGGCTGTTGCCACCCGCTGATTGTCGTATGCAGCCTCACCAATATCATCACAAATAGCCAGCTTGTAAGCGGCCTGCTGGTTGTTTAGCTTAGATGGCAACACGCCAGGGGCATCCAGCAATTCTAATTGCTCGGAGATCCTCACCCAGCGTAATTGGCGCGTCACCCCAGGGCGACGGGCACTTTCCACCACCCGCCGCTTTATCAGCCGGTTAATCAACGCTGATTTGCCCACATTAGGGAAGCCAATCACAACTGCCCGCACTGGACGTGGCTGCATACCGCGATCGCGACGTCGTTGATTAATTTCGACACCGAAAGACTGCGCTATCTTGGCAACAGCGGCAACCCCTTGACCCTGCTGGGCATTCGTGAAATAGGGAGTTTCTCCTTGAGCTTGAAACCACTGCCGCCATACCTGGTAAGCACCATCTGAAATTGAATCTATCCGGTTCATTACCAAAACTCGCGCCTTATTGCCCAGCCATTGAGCCATCCGAGGATGATGGCTAGCGATTGGAATCCGCGCATCCCGAACCTCCAGAACCACGTCTACCCGCTTCAGCTGTTCTACCAGTGCTTTCTCAGCTTTAGCAATGTGGCCGGGATACCACTGGATCGCTGGTGTTGTCATTGGTCTTAGTGGCCGTGCTTATGGAACAATCAGCACAGGGCAAGGTGCCAAATTAATCACCCGGCTGCTGACACTTTCTGCTGCCTCTTCCGGTAGCAAGCCAATACCGCGGCAACCCATAATAATTAAATCAGCCTTAATTTCATCCGCGACATCGCAGATGGTGAATGCCGGTTTGCCCTGCCGGTGCAAAATTTCGACAGAAATTCCCCAGCTCCCAAATGTCACCTTAGCATTTTGGAGAAGCTGATCAACCGCTGCCGTTGCTTCGGGTTGATCGGCGTCCGGCTCTTGGACAGACAAAACCGTTAACTGGCTGTTACAGAACTTAACCAAATTGGCAACCGTTTCAGCCGCTTCCTGAGAATCCCGGCTTTGGTCAATCGGAAATAAAACAGTCTTGAACATAGGTCTCCTCTTGTGGGACACGGTCTCCGGTAAAATGTGGACGAGGCAATAGTGGCACTATCTAGATAAAGCCTAAGCAATTGATCACTACACCAGACGCATTCAGGAGGTTCATGCTGTGTCCAAAAAAACTCTAGCAAATTTATCATCCTCAGACTTAGCAGGTAAACGAGTTTTAGTCCGGGCAGATTTCAATGTTCCCTTAAATGATCAGCAACAGATTACAGATGATACGCGGATCCGGGCTGCTCTACCGACAATTCAAGATTTAACCGCTAAAGGAGCCAAAGTAATTCTGTGCAGTCACTTTGGCCGTCCTAAAGGGGTAGATGACAAGTTGCGCCTCACGCCTGTTGCGCAGCGCCTTTCGCAACTACTAGGTCAAGAGGTTGTCAAGTGTGACGACTGTATTGGTGAGGAGGTTGCTGCTAAAGTTGGCTCCCTGCAAAATGGCCAGGTGGCTTTACTGGAAAATGTTCGGTTTTACCCAGAAGAGGAAAAAAACGAGCCGGAATTTGCCAAAAAGCTAGCTTCAGTTGCCGATCTTTATGTAAATGATGCCTTTGGAACTGCCCACCGCGCCCATGCTTCCACCGAAGGGGTTACCCATTACCTTCGTCCTGCTGTAGCTGGATTTTTGATTGAGAAAGAGTTGAAATATTTGCAAAATGCGATCGAGAACCCGCAACCGCCTCTAGCCGCAATTATTGGTGGCTCCAAGGTCTCCAGCAAAATTGGTGTGATTGAAACGCTGCTGGAAAAGGTTGATAAGCTCCTGATTGGCGGCGGCATGATTTTTACGTTCTTTAAAGCGCGCGGCCTTAATGTGGGTAAGTCCCTAGTCGAAGAGGACAAGCTGGAACTGGCGAAGTCCCTGGAAGCCAAAGCCAAAGAGCGCGGTGTTGACCTGATCCTGCCCACGGACGTTGTGGTTGCTGACAAGTTCGACGCTGAGGCTAATAGTCAAACCGTCAGCATTGACAATATTCCCGAAGGTTGGATGGGGCTTGATATTGGGCCTGACTCTGTACAGGAATTTCAGAAGGCCTTGGCAGATTGCAAGTCTGTGATCTGGAATGGCCCGATGGGCGTATTTGAGATTGACAAATTTGCTGTGGGCACTGAAGCGATCGCCAAAACTTTGGCTGAGTTAACTAAACAGGGCACAACCACGATTATTGGCGGAGGTGACTCCGTTGCCGCTGTCGAAAAGGTCGGTGTTGCAGACCAAATGAGCCATATTTCCACAGGTGGCGGTGCCAGCCTGGAATTATTAGAGGGTAAAGAACTGCCTGGAATAGCAGCACTGGATGACGCCTAAACAGGTAACTTAAATTAATCCTGGCGGTTTCTCCTGCTCAAACTCTCCTGGCTCCAAGTTGGTCAGGAGTGCTTGCAACTGGAACCGGGGAATATAGGGCCAACCTCCTGCTGATTCAATTTCTCTAACTAGGCGATAGAGCTCTTGACGGTTAGACGGTAAAGCTTCTTGAAACAAGTCGTCTCGAATTTCCCGGTGGAGTTCCTCTAAAACTCGCAACAAACCCAGAAGTGCCAAGATGTCTGATTGAGAGGCCTGAGCTACAGTACGTACTGTAGTCATGATTACTTGTAGCTCAGGGTCTCTACTTGCTCTGCTATTCATAGGGTTAATCTTTCGGCTTGCAATCACTGGGCACCTTAATACCTAGGTCTACTGATGTATTAACTTCAGGCATTAGTAGCAGTAGCAATGGTGTATTTTGATTTGCACTCTTGTTAGTCGCAGCGAAGGTCACAACGACGTGTAAAATGCTGTATGAGGCCCTAGTTGAACCGTCCTAGAGTGTATAAAAATCTTCATTTAGTCCAGTGGTGCTCCCATGATGTCTAGTATGGGTGCAGCTTGGCAAATCTTTCTAGTGGAGAGAGCACAGGCGAATCTCCAGATCGTCGCTTTCAAATCAAGCTTTGGCTTGCAGTGTATGTAGGGACTCGCTAATGATGACCACTCCTAGCCCAGTAGGGTTCTAATAGCAGTTTTTCAGATGTTTTTCAGCCTCCTCAACGGAGTTTAGCTTGAACACATCTTTAAATTTAACTTGGCAAGGATTTTTATAGTTGGTATTGAGGTTGACCATGAGATATCGCGCTTTTATTGTTGCACTCTTGGCTCTGTGCTTAAGTATGCTAACCGTAGTTGAGAAAGCCTTAGCTGCGAATAACAATTCACTTACCTATGACCAAATTAGAGGTACCGGACTGGCTAATACCTGTCCAAAATTGGAGGAAACCACCCGCGGTTCACTTCCGATTGATCTCGACAAGTCATACACAATCACTGATCTGTGTCTGCAACCGATCACCTTTTTAGTGAAAGAAGAGTCTGTTAACCGGCGTCAAGAGGCAGAGTTTGTGCCAACTAAACTGATGACTCGTGCCACTTCAACCCTTGATTCAATCCAAGGCAAATTACAGCCAAACTCGGATGGCAGCCTCACCTTCGTTGAAGAAGATGGCATTGACTTTCAACCGATTACAGTTCAACTACCCGGTGGCGAGCGGGTACCTTTCTTGTTTACTGTTAAAAACTTAGTAGCTAAGACTCAGCCAGGCCTAACCAGCATTAATACCTCTACCGATTTTGAAGGAGAGTACACTGTTCCTAACTATAGAACTTCCAACTTCCTTGACCCGAAAGGTCGGGGTCTAGCTGCTGGCTATGACACTGCAGTGGCATTACCTGCTCAAGGAGATAGTGAGGAGTTAGCACGAGCTAACCTCAAGCGTTTGGAAGCTGGAAAGGGACAAGTTTCTCTCCAGGTTGCTAAGGTTGATAGCAAAACAGGTGAAATCGGCGGAGTTTTTGAAAGCGAGCAAACGTCTGATACGGATATGGGCGCTGGCGAGGCAAAGGATGTCAAAATTAAAGGTATTTTCTATGCCCGGATTGAACCCGCATAGATTAATCTGGCACAGCTACGTTTGAGAAATTTGGCACGATAAAGGGGTAAAATACCCCTTTTTTAATCTTTAAAGTTTCCTGTAGAAGTGTTGGTGAGGAAATTTGCTTGATTAGCTTTGATTTAAAAACTTTCCGTGAAATTGCTGTTGTTTAGCTGGCATTAAACTCATAGGTTTAAGAATGTGGCTTTCTACCCTTAACCCTAAAATATGCCTACAACAGCTACTGATGAGTTAAAAAGCGAGAGCTTAGAACTTCTTCAAGAGTACCAGCAGCGTCCTAATGGAGATTCTGGATACTCAATCCGTAATCGGTTGGTACAACTTAATTTAGGTCTAGTTAGAAAAGAAGCTCATCGGTGGCTCACTCAGTGTACGGAAAGCTACGATGACCTGATGCAGGTTGGCTGCTTAGGTTTAATTCGGGCGATTGAGCGATTTGATATGGCTAAGGGGCACGCCTTTAGTTCCTTTGCTGTTCCCTATATTCGCGGTGAAATTCAGCATTATTTGCGTGATAAAAGTCCGGCTATGCGTATTCCCCGGCGCTGGTTGGTTATTCAACGACAATCAATGCTGTTGCAGCGCCAGTTGCGGGTTAAGTTGAACCGCCAGCCTACTGACACTGAAATGGCAAAATACCTTGATATTTCCTTAGCAGAATGGCAGGACGTTAAGCTAGCGTCTTATAACCGGGCAATTTTGAGTTTAGATGCGCCGGTACGAGATGAAGATAGGGGTACGACTTGCTTAGGTGACTTAGTACCTGACAGTCATTACCGAAGTTTTCAACTTGCGCAGGAAGATCAAATTCGTCTCCAGCAGGCCCTACTTCAACTGGAAAAAAGAACTGGCGAAATTTTAGAGTTCGTTTTCTTACAAGATTTAACCCAAAAGGAAACAGCAGAACGCTTAGGGGTTAGCTCGGTTACTGTTTCCCGGCAAGTAAAAAAAGGCTTGGCTTCTCTACGGCAGCTTATGGCAAGCTCTGAGATGTAAGTTCCAGTTGAGGCTAACTTACCTCCAGGAGGCCAATTTGCCGTAAACGATCTTGTAGATAGCTATGGGCTGTAATCCCCTCGGTAAGTATAACTTCTGGACGCGGATGCAGAAATAACGGCATAGAAAAGCGAGATTGTTTTGCCCAATCACCACTGGGATTGACTACCCGGTGGGCTGTCGAACGGTAATAGCGGCCAGTTGCCAACTGCAACATATCACCAACGTTGACGATCAAGTCTTCCGGGCCGCCCAAAACTTGATGCCAGTCACCCTGGTTATCCTGCACTTCCAACCCTACTGCTGTAGCAGCCGGAAGCAAAGTGATGAGATTGACATCCTCATGGGCTGCTGCGCGAATTGAACTAGCCAGCTCGGTTTTCTGAAGTGGAGGATAGTGAATCAAGCGCAGTAAGCTTTCCTGGCTGCCCGCAATCATCGTGCTTAGAGGCATCGTCAACTGGCTCCGTCTATCTGGAGGTAGTGCCTGCTCCACCCAATGAAGTAGCACTTCCGCCAGCTCGACCAAACAGTTAAATAATTGCCAACTGCGATCGCTAATGCCAGCCGGGAGTTCCGTCCAGCGATACAGGTGAAAGAACTCCTTCAAGTCCGGGCAGGAGTAGTCTTTGGCCTGCTCAGTTTGAAAAGGAAAGTATCCAGACTGGCGCTGAGGATCAAACCTGTAGTCATACTTTTGCTCGGAGTTGAAGAAGCGCTGCCACTCTGCATAGGTTTCAGCGACCAGCTGCGGCGGAATTGGTGGATCAACTAAGACAGCAAAACCAATCTGGTGCAAAGACTTAGCAAATTTCAACGGGGCATCAGGATCTCGATACTCAACTTTCAATAGGTCCATGTACAATTCCTGGATGGCTGAAGTTTAGTAAAGACATGCCTTGAGCTGCTAAGCGGGCAGCACCGTAGGCTGCGGCTATATGATGCGTAGGGACCAGCGGCACCTTGAGATGACGGCTACGAATCTGAGTCCAGGTTGGGTTTTGAGCTCCACCGCCGGCCGAATAGATCTGGGCCAACGGGGTAGCTCCCTGCTGTTGAAGTAAAGCATAGCCCTGAGCTTCGATGCGTGCCAAGCTTTCCAATAAACCGTGCAGAAATTCCCCTGGGCTTTCAGGACGCGGCTCTAAACAGGGTCGTAACAGCGGATCATTAACGGGGAAGCGTTCACCAGGCTTTAGCAAGGGGTAGTACCAATGTGGGCTCTCTTGATGGGCAAGAATGTGAGTACTCAAATCCGCTAGTTCTGCATCGGTAAAAAACTGGCTGAGGACGGCACCACCTGAATTAGAGGCACCGCCCACCAGCCATAAATCACCCAGTCGATGACTGTAGATCCCGTAGTCAGAGTTCTCTACACAAGTCTGGCTCAAAAGTTTGAGTACCAGAGTTGACCCTAAAGAGGTAACGGCTTCACCGGGGGATGCAGCCCCACTAGCTAGGAAAGCGGCAATGCTATCGGTAGTGCCTGCACAGACCAGACAGCTTTGAGCTAGGCCAAAGTGGGTAGCAATTTCCGGTTTAACTGCCCCAACCGGTGTTCCTGGGATGAATACCTTGGGCAAATAGGGGACCACTCGTTGTAAACCAGAAGCATTGACTAGCCAGTCAGGATAACGCTCCTGTGCTGGATCGTAGCCGAGCTTCAGACTATTATGATAATCGCTAACTCCCGGTTGCCCATGGAGGAGATAGGCCAGCCAGTCTGCCTGGTGCATGAAGTAATGAGCTTGCGGAAACTGGGGCTGCTGGCTCAACCAGAGTAGCTTGGCGAGGCTGGATGTAGCGCTTAAAACGACATGACCCTTGGGAGCAATGCTTCTAAGTATCTCAACTTCGGCAACGGCACAGGAGTCATTATAAAGTAGCGGTGGATGCAGGGAAACTCCGGTTTGATCACACAGGAGTACGGTGGAAGAAGTACCATCGATCGCGATCGCTCTGACTTGAGACCGCACTAATGCCGGAACCTGCCCTAGCAGGTCAAACAAGGCGGATTTCCAAGTAGTTACCAAGTTATTCCTCACAGCTTCAAACTTGTAACTTACCTCGGCATGAGTATTGCCCCCGCAGTCAATTACTACAGCACGAGCACCGGAAGTGCCAAAGTCAATGCCAAGATACAAGGTCATTCGCTGTGATTGGTCCAATAGGTTAATCTACAGGCTTAGAAATCATCCTAAGTCTACAGTTTGATTCCAAATGACGGTAGTCCTGGCAGGATAGTCAATGAACCCGCAAGGCTACTGCCATCAAGGCCTATCTACTATGACTTCTGAGCAAATAACTAGTCCTTCCACTAATCCTTTACTAAATCTCAACTACGAGCCTGCTCTAGAAACCTTAGGGGATGATTATTATGACCGCGTATTACCAGCAGAATTTCCCCAGTACCTGCTGCGGTTTCGCAACGACCAACTACTCCCCAAACTGGGACTTGAGCCTAAATCTGTCACAGACGAAGACTTTATTGAGGCCTTTGGCAAGTTTCGCGGTCCACAACCCTGCCTAGCTTTGCGCTACCACGGCTACCAGTTTGGGGAGTATAACTCACGCCTAGGAGACGGCAGAGGATTTCTCTATGGGCAGATTCGGGGGAAAGATGGAGAACTATATGACTTTGGTACCAAAGGTTCTGGTACCACGCCCTACTCTAGAGGCGGGGATGGCAGACTTACGCTCAAAGGTGGCGTCCGGGAAGTGCTGGCAGCAGAAGCCTTACATCACCTAGGAGTTTACACCTCCCGCTGCCTTAGCATGATTGAAACTGGGGAAAACCTTTGGCGGGGAGATGAACCATCACCAACTCGCTCATC